>NZ_CP062167.1:2208928-2512500 GCF_014844055.1 Aureimonas sp. OT7 | reverse complement strand
GTCCAAGGGTTCCTGCTTAAAGTTAATCTGAGCAGGGTTAGCCGGCCCCTAAGGCGAGGCCGAAAGGCGTAGTCGATGGGAACCACGTTAATAATCGTGGGCCTGGTGGTGAGTGACGGATCCTGTGTGTTGTCGAGGCTTAACGGATTGTCTCGGCGGCGAAGGGGTCCCAGGAAATAGCCCCACCGAATAGACCGTACCCGAAACCGACACAGGTGGACTGGTAGAGTATACCAAGGCGCTTGAGAGAACTGCGTTGAAGGAACTCGGCAAATTGCACGCGTAACTTCGGAAGAAGCGTGACCCTTTATCGGGCAACCGGTATGGGGTGGCACAGACCAGGGGGTAGCGACTGTTTATCAAAAACACAGGGCTCTGCGAAGTCGCAAGACGACGTATAGGGTCTGACGCCTGCCCGGTGCTGGAAGGTTAAGAGGAGGGGTGCAAGCTCTGAATCGAAGCCCCAGTAAACGGCGGCCGTAACTATAACGGTCCTAAGGTAGCGAAATTCCTTGTCGGGTAAGTTCCGACCTGCACGAATGGCGTAACGACTTCCCCGCTGTCTCCAACGCAGACTCAGTGAAATTGAATTCCCCGTGAAGATGCGGGGTTCCTGCGGTCAGACGGAAAGACCCCGTGCACCTTTACTATAGCTTTACACTGGCATTCGTGTCGGCATGTGTAGGATAGGTGGTAGGCTTTGAAGCGAGGGCGCCAGCTCTCGTGGAGCCATCCTTGAAATACCACCCTTATCGTCATGGATGTCTAACCGCGGCCCGTCATCCGGGTCCGGGACAGTGTATGGTGGGTAGTTTGACTGGGGCGGTCGCCTCCCAAAGAGTAACGGAGGCGCGCGATGGTGGGCTCAGAACGGTCGGAAATCGTTCGTCGAGTGCAATGGCATAAGCCCGCCTGACTGCGAGACAGACAAGTCGAGCAGAGACGAAAGTCGGTCATAGTGATCCGGTGGTCCCGCGTGGAAGGGCCATCGCTCAACGGATAAAAGGTACGCCGGGGATAACAGGCTGATGACCCCCAAGAGTCCATATCGACGGGGTTGTTTGGCACCTCGATGTCGGCTCATCGCATCCTGGGGCTGGAGCAGGTCCCAAGGGTTTGGCTGTTCGCCAATTAAAGCGGTACGTGAGCTGGGTTCAGAACGTCGTGAGACAGTTCGGTCCCTATCTGCCGTGGGTGTAGGAATATTGACAGGATCTGTCCCTAGTACGAGAGGACCGGGATGGACGTATCTCTGGTGGACCTGTTGTGGCGCCAGCCGCATAGCAGGGTAGCTATATACGGTCGGGATAACCGCTGAAGGCATCTAAGCGGGAAACCCACCTGAAAACGAGTGTTCCCTATCAGAGCCGTGGAAGACCACCACGTCGATAGGCCGGGTGTGGAAGCGAGGTAACTCGTGAAGCTTACCGGTACTAATAGCTCGATCGGCTTGATCGTTCTCATTCGCCAATGCCCATTCCCAAAAAGACACAGCTTCCAATGCACTTAGCCGACCTGGTGGTCATTGCGAGGGCCCTGCACCCGATCCCATGCCGAACTCGGCCGTGAAATCCCTCCGCGCCAATGATACTTCGTCTCAAGACGCGGGAAAGTCGGTCGCTGCCAGGTCTGCTAAGTGCATCTCTCTCTTCACATCATCAAAACAAACCAGCTTCCCAACACATACAAACACACATCACAAAACGCCCCGCCCCAAAGCGGGGCCGTCCGCGTTCGCGCTGCAACCCAAGCCAATACGCAAATAGCCCGGCCGTCCGCGTTCAAAATCCCTCAAGTCCCTCCCGCCATCGCACCGCGGCAATGATCCCCCCGTGGCAACAACGGAACGCGGTCACGCCAGAGCGACCCCGATCAGCCCCCCGATCTCCATGAACAGGCGCAGCAGGCAGGCAGAGGGGCGGCTGAGCCACACAAAGCGAAATGTTGGACGGTATGATCCGCCCAAAGCGCCAAAGGCACGGCCACAGGCACGAGTTCCGGGAGATGCCTGCCACAAGCGGGAAAGGGGCTGTTCCGAAGACGCGTCACGCCAGAGCGACCCGGGTCAGCCCCCGATCTCCATGAACAGACACAGCAGGCAGGCAAAGGGGCGGCAACGCTCCAGAACGTCGCCCCGGCGTACCTCTCCCCATACAAGCCAACGGCGGCAAAGCCTCACCCAGGGCGCACGCTAGTAAGGCAAAGCAGAAGCCGTCGCTGCCAGGTCTGCCAAGTGCATCTCTCTCTCTTTTCCTCCCCTTCCAAACTCCAAACTTATCCCGAACAGCCCCGCCAAAAGCGGGGCTGTTCGCGTTTGGGCCACGATCCAAGCTGAAATGCAGAAACGCGGCCGTCCGCGTTCAAAACCCCTCAAGTCCCTTCCGCCATCGCGCCGCGGCAATGATCCCCCCGCGGCAACAACGGAACGCGGTCACGCCAGAGCGGCCCCGATCAGCCCCCGATCTCCATGAACAGGCGCAGTAGGCAGGCAGGCAGGGGGGGCGGCTGAGCCACACAAAGCGGCAAAGGCAAGCCACAGGCACGAGTTCCGGGAGATGCCTGTCACAGGCGGGAAAGGGGTTGTTCCGAAGACGCGTCACGCCAGAGCGACCCCAATCAGCCCCCGATCTCCATGAACAGGCGCAGCAGGCAGGCAGAGGAGGCTATTCCGAACTGGAATGAAGCGTGATCTGTTGGCATATATCAGGCAAACGCTCCGCGTCGCTCGAGGTCTTGCCGATGTTGCTTCCACGAAGCCTGATGCCATCCTTTCAGGAAATGCGCGCCTTCGAGGCCACAGCGCGTCATGGAAGCTTCACCACCGCCGGAAGGGAACTCAGCCTGACCCAAAGCGCGGTCAGCAAGCAGGTACGGCAACTCGAGGATACACTCGGCGTACAGCTGTTCATCCGCCTGCCGGGGGGCGTTGCCCTGACGCCGCATGGTGAGCGCTTTCTGTTGTCGGCACGCCGGATTTTGGAGGATTGCGAAAAGGCGACCCATGCGATCGTGTCGTCCGTCGGCAGCCAGCGAACCCTTCGGATCGCCGTACTTCCCACCTTTGCCTCGCGATGGCTTATTCCGCGGCTGCCTGCTTTCATTGCGCGCCATGACGGTGTGACGGTCGAGCTGACGACCGAGCCGAAGCCGTTCGACATGGTGGAGCGGTCGGTTGACGTCGCCATTCATTACGGCGCGCCGGCCTGGCCCAATGGCGACGTCAGCTTTCTATGCCGCGAGCAGATCGTGGCTGTCGGGAGCCCCGCCTATCTGCGGGACAATGCGGTGAAACAGGTGGACGATCTTCAACATGCGACCTTGCTGCAGCAGGCGACGCGTCCGCACATCTGGCAGCAATGGTTCGCGGCCGTCGGTGCGGAACACCCATACCCCTATCGCGGGCCGATGTTCGACCAGTTCGCGATGACAAGCCAGGCCGCGGTCGCCGGAATGGGCATCGCACTGGTTCCGACATTCCTGATCGAACGGGAACTGGTCAGGGGCGAGCTCCAGGCACTGCCCAATCCGCCATGGAGCGGGCCGGGGGCCTATTATCTGGTGACCCCGATTGCGGCTGCCGGCGATGCACTCGTTGCCGACTTCGTCGACTGGATGCAGGGCCAGGTCAGCTACCGACCCTTGGACAAGGCGGATATATCGTCGAGAATGTCGTTCCACTCTGCGTCATCCAATGCGACCAGGTCGAAGGCGCGGAGGTAGAAGACACCCTCGGAAGCCAGAAAGGCCAGGCGCACCCGCCGGGCTTCCTCAGTTTTCGCGTCGAGGTTGGACAGGCGGTGGGTGTACCAGTCGCGTGTTTCGGCGATCTGGGATGGCGTCTGGAGCAAAGCGGCCATCATTGCGGAGGATCGCGAGTTTTCTGCAGCGTCGGTCCTGCGGTTTGCCTCGACATGGCCGCGCAAGGTAGCGATGGCGTCGGCGTCAGGCCCAGCAAGCTGACGCACGGCGGCATCGAACCCCTCGCACCACCGCTGCAACATGGCGTTGATGAGACTGTCCTTCGAGCCGAAGCAATACTGCACGCCGCCCTTAGTGATCCCGGCTTCGCGGGCGACCGCGTCGATCGTCAGCCCGGACGCGCCGGTCCGCTGCACGACCGCCTCCGCAGCGTCGAGCACCTTGTCCCTATCGATCGTTCTGGGTCTGCCGGCCATGTTGCCTCTTTATTTCCATACGTACGTATTTATATTGCCGTTACCCGATCGCAATCCGTGGCGGAGCGAGGGCACGATAAGGATTCCGAAATGGCTACCGGTAACCGCTGGCTGGTTCTTGCAATCGTATCCAGCGCGCTTTTCCTGATCGTCGTCGACATGACGGTACTTTACACGGCCCTGCCGCGGCTGACACATGATCTCGCTGCCAGCGCATCGCAGAAATTATGGATCGTCAACGCCTATCCCCTCGTCGTTGCGGGTCTTTTGCCCGGGCTGGGCACACTCGGCGACCGGTTGGGTCATCGTAGCCTGTTCCTGGCCGGCCTGGTCGTCTTCGGCATTGCATCCTTGTCCGCGGCCTATTCGCCAACGCCCGAAGCCTTGATCGGATCACGGGTGCTGCTGGCGGTCGGTGCAGCCATGATGATGCCGGCGACGCTGTCGATCATTCGCCTGACCTTCACCGACGATGATGAACGGTCCTTCGCAATCGGCATATGGGCCGCTGTCGCCTCCGGGGGCGCGGCCTTCGGCCCGGTCATCGGCGGAGTGATGCTGGAGTATTTCTGGTGGGGCTCGGTTTTCCTTATCAACGTGCCGGTCGTGGCGGCGGCGTTTGTCCTTGGCTACCTGATTGTTCCGGCGCGGCGCGGCGATGCCAGCCGCAAATGGGATATCGTGGCATCCGCGCAGATCATGGTGGGTTTGATCGCCCTTGCCTTTGCCATAAAAGAAGTCGGACGACGTGAGGCGACCTGGGAAACAGTCGTGGCCGGCGCGGTCGTCGGTGTTGCCGCCATGGCGCTCTTTGTCCGCAGGCAGCGCCGCAGCCCCGCGCCGCTGATCGATTTTACCCTGTTCCGTGCATCGCGGTTCTCGGCCGGTGTGGCGACCGCGATGGCCACCGCCGCCGCTCTCGTCGGCATCGAACTCATCCTCAGCCAGCGGCTTCAGCTCGTCCTCGGCTACTCTCCATTGGAGGCAGGATTGCTGATCCTGCCAATCCCGGCGGCGGCCTTCGTTGCGGGTCCGCTTGCCGGGCTTGCCCTGCCGAAGCTGGGGGTCGACCGCACCTTATGGCTCTCCCTCGGCGTCGCGGGGCTCGGCCTGGCCCTTTACATTCTGAGCCTTGGCGGCGCGGCGTCCGTTTGGCTTGGCGCACTGGCGGTCATGGGGTTCGGGATTGGAGCGGCGATGACGGCAGCGTCCAGTACGATCATGATGAGTGCGCCGGAAAACCGGGCAGGCATGGCCGCGTCGGTAGAAGAAGTGTCCTACGAACTCGGCGGCGCGATCGGGGTTGCGATGATCGGCAGCCTGATGTCGCTCGTCTATACGGCCAGCCTTATGCTTCCGCAGGGGCTGACCGGCGACAAGACCGCGCTGGACAGTCTGGACGAAGCGCTCATCGCTGCGGACCGCCTGCCGGCGGGCGAAGCCGAAATCCTGGCCGCGCTGGCCAAATCCGCGTTCGATAACGCCTATCTGGCCGTCGCCGCGATGGTGACATTCCTGCTTCTGGCCACTGCACTGGGTGTGTGGTTCATGACCCGCAATCAGGCCGCATCGCGAACGACGACGACATAGGGGACCGATCCGGGAGTTCCCACCAGTTTCACCTTCCCACGCTCATGCAATCGCGCCAGGAGGCGAAGGTCTTCGTCTCCAAACGAATCCAGACTGACCGCGCCGCGCTCCAGGCCGGAACCGCTGATAAGCATTTTTTCTCGGGTGACCATGCTGCCTGTACCTCCACGTCCGGCCGATATGGCGGGTCGAACGCCATTTGTGCGGCGCAACGTGGCTTAAGCTGGGACAGGAACGACCGACGACCAGCGACCGATCGCCACGCATCAACTATAGGAGGTGCATAGAGTTGATCCGGAAATCTTTCCCGCCCGGATGGCGTAACCCGGATGAAAAAGACGCGATCAGGGCAGAAGGCGCATCGGCAGAGCTTGCCCCGCCGCTCCAAGGGCAAACAGGCACGGGTTGCGTGCGGGCGCATTACTGGACCTTCTGCCGATCATGATACCGCCATGACGCTTTCCACCGCAGCAAAGACTGCATGGTCCTTTAACATCATAAGGTGGGCTTGCTTGTTGCGGTGCAGTTGAAAGTCGAACTGACGCCTGGTTGCTTTTATGACGTCGATGCGCTAACAACTACCGCCTGTATCTTTTGAATCTGTGCTTAAGAATTATGATCGGGTTGGTGGCGGCATAGTCATGGATCGATGGCTAGGAGCAGCCTTGGCGTGCCCTGTCAGTAATACATAATCTGAGAATGGCGATCGAGACAACCAGATCGCCCGGTTGTAGCGGCATGAAGCATTTCGGTCGGCGCGACTGCGTAGACCCGAATTCTCTTCATACAGATAAGTTTGTCCAAGCGTACAGATCCGGTTTTCCTGCTCATCGGGGGAGAGCGATGGAATTCGTTGTGTGCTGTGATGGAACCTGGAACACGCCGGATGACCTGGATCAGGGCATTCCCGCGCCCACCAACGTCGTGAAGCTGCGCAACATCCTTGCGGATACGGGCCCCGACGGAACGCCGCAGCGCGTCTATTATCATCCGGGCGTCGGCGCCGACGGCACCAAGTGGGAACGGCTCGCCGGCGGCGGGATGGGCGAGGGGCTCGAGAAGAACGTCCAGAGCGCCTATTACTGGCTTGCAACGACCTATCGGCCGGGCGGCCGGATCTGGCTCTTCGGCTTCAGCCGGGGTGCCTATACGGTTCGCAGCCTGAGCGGGATGATCTCCCAGTGTGGACTGCTCGACCTTTCCGATCACGCCATCCCGCCTGAGACGGCATGGGCCTCGGTCGAAGCGGTTTATCAAGCCTATCGCAGGACATCGGACGGCACTCCAAAGATGGTCGCGCTGAGGGACATGCCCTTCCATGGTGTGCCACCGGGAAAACCTACCCTGCTGTCGACGAAAATCTACTTCATCGGTGTGTGGGACACGGTCGGTGCCCTGGGCGTGCCCGACGACATGGCGCTCCTCAACCTCATCGACGATCCCGCGAAGTTCGAATTTCACGATACGGATCTCAGTGCTGCAGTGGTTCATGCCCGCCATGCGGTTGCCATGGACGAGCGGCGACAAAGTTTCGAGCCGACGCTCTGGATCGATACGCCGCCACGCCAGGAAATGAAGCAGGTCTGGTTTCCCGGGGTGCACGGCGATGTTGGCGGCGGCTATTGGCGTTGCGGCCTGTCGGACGGCGCACTCAAGTGGATGGTGGATGAAGCCTCCGCCCTGGGGCTGGCGTTCAAGCCTGGCGGTGTCCAACAGATCAGGTCCGATCCGCGCGATGTCCTGCACGATTCCCGGACAGGCATTTTCAAGGCCTTGAAAACGCGTCCACGCGCCGTGCCCCTTGTCGACACATCATCCGGTGCAGCCATACACCCCCCGGCGCACATGCGCCGCGAGGATCCGCCCATCGCGCAGGGCGCTTACTGGCCATCCGTGACGCTCGCCCCCGCAAAGCCGAAAACAGTCAGGATTTTCGCCAGGCAGCAGTGGAATGCGACCGGATTGTACCTCGAAGGGGGCGTTTCCTATCGCTTCACCTCGGAGGGGCAGTGGATCGATGGATCAATCGCGTGCGGTCCGGACGGGGCTGCCGATGGGCGCCTCGATGTTGGAAAGGCCTTCCATCTCGTCGGTACGGCGCTCGGCAAGCTGGAGAGGGTCTATAAACGCCTGACAGGCAACCCCCAGGCCGATTTCATCCTGACGCGCCGGGAAGAGGAGATCGACTGGTTCGCGCTGGTCGGCATGGTCGCCAATGGCTGGAAGCCGCCGGACAGCCCGAGAGAGCGGCCAAACCAGATTTTCCCTATTGGCTCGGGCACGACATTCACACCTGCGGTTGGCGGATACCTCTATTGCTTCGCGAACGACGCATGGCAGACCTACGACAATAACAGAGGAAGTATTCGCCTGACGGTGTCGCCGAAGGAGGAAGCGTGATGGTCGATTATTTCGTCACTCGCAAGACCGCGCTGCGGCCCGACCCGGACGACACGTCTCCGGAGGTCACCTTACTACAGATCAATGAGACGGTCTCGGCACTGCGTGAACTCCGTCCCTGGATGAAGGTTTCGCTGAGCCGGGATGGCTGCGAGACCCTCTTTGGCTGGGTGCGCCTGGAAATGGTCAGCACGCGTGCGGCCGATCCATTTCAGGTCTTCGATGAACCGGAGGGCGTGGCAAGGAGCGTGATCGGCGAGATCGTGGCGACACGCCTCACCTTGCCGCCCTGGCGCAAGGTCGACATCCTCCTTTCGGACGGCAGCGTAGAGACAGGCTGGATCGTCAATGCGAGCGCCCCCGACGGCGACGCCGGCGGAGACGACGGCAGTTCAGTCGGCGACAATCAGTCGGGGGAAGGCCGGGAAACGCTCGATCTTGGGCCAAACGAGATCTACCGATCGTCCATCCTTTTGGCGCAGACGCGCACCGGTATCGCGGCGGCGGCGCTGGCGGCGCTTATCGACGCAGAAGCGGCCAAGCTCCCCTCGGGGGAATGGAACAAGAGGTCGACGGCAGGCACCAGCAGCGCCGCCGGCCTGACGCAATTCTTGAAAACCACCTGGCTGGGCGAGGCGCGAAAGCCGCGCACGTTCCTCAATGAATGCTGCCGGGCCAAGGGTTATGTCGATGCGGCCAACGCCGTCGTCGCCCGCCGGCAAGCCGAGCTTCTGGCGCTGCGGTTCGACCCGGAACTGTCGATCGTCGCCGCCGCCGAATACGGTGCCGCTAATCTGGAAGCTCTCGTCAAGGCCGGCCTGGTGCCGCTGGAAGCCGGCGACGACGAGAAGGCGCGCTTCATCTACATCGCCCATCATGAAGGGCTGGGCGGCGCACGATCCTTTCTGGAGGGAAGCCAGACCTATTCCCTGAAAGATCTTGCGAAGCAGGTCGGTCAGGCGGCTGCGCAGCGCTTCGTCGACGCGGCCGGCGGCGATGCGACGCGGGCTTATCGCACCTGGCTGGATACGTATGTGCAGGAGAAGATACAGCCTGCAAGGTTCCGCCGCAGCCGACCGGGTATCACCTTGCCGCGCGGCGAGGGGCTGAAATCGCTTCTGCAGTTCGACGGCGCGGCGCGCCCGGTCAGCGATCTGAGTTCCGATGCCGCCTTGGCCAAGGCGGTGCAATGGCGCCTGACCGAACTCGGTTATCTCGACCCGCCGGCAGACGGGAAGTTCGGGCCGGTTTCGTCCTGGGCTCTCGGCGAGTTCTGCGACCGGAACGGGGTCTCTCTGCGCGAGGGCTTCACCCGCACGGTGGCGCAGCGGCTGGTGACACCAACGGTTTTTCTGCCGGAGATCGTACCGGGCGGGACGTGGTTCGACAAAGTCATCTCGGCCATGAAGACCGAGGGTCACTTCATCAGCCGGCACCCAGACGCGAAGAACATCGTGTACCTTGAAGGTGCAAGCCGCGATGGCCGGCCGAACGACGATACGCCCAACCAGTTCAATGATCTGCGTATCGTATTCTCCGTCGGAGAAGGCGGGACGATCGATGTCGAAGGCTCTGTCTGGGACGGCACGACCGAGCCCGGCCGGTACTGGACGCTCAATCCGATGAACCCGCTTGGCGCGGCACGCATCGCCTTCGGCCAGTACAAGGCATGGTGTGTCGGAACCCATCATCCCAACGCCGCGTCGGCGCATCAGGCGCTGGTACAGATCGAGCCGATCAGCGTCTACCGAGACCGGAACAAGGACTTCAAGCGCCCCGGCGACATGGTCGATACGGGCCTCTTCGCGATCAATCAGCATTGGGGCTACGACGCGCCGCAGGACGACCTTGGGCGCACGAGTGCCGGCTGCCTTGTCGGCCGCACCAGGGATGGCCACCGCAAGTTCATGTCGCTCGTGAAAACCGACCCGCGCTATATCGCCAGCCGCTCGTACCGGTTCATGACGACAGTCCTGCCGGGAGACAGGGTGCTGGGCTGAGAGATGACATTCCATCAGTCGCACAGCGCCGCCGATGCCGCCCGCGGGCCGGATGATGAGGGAGGGGCAGAGCGTGGTCGATACAGGCAAAAAGGTCGATCGGGCGCGGCTGCTGCGCGCGAAGGCCGCAGCCCTCGAACAGGAGCGTCAAACGCTTCTTGATGCCTGCTCGGCGCAGGAGCGGCCTTTCGTCAAGGCATTGGTCGACATGCCCGGTGGCGCCGACGCAACCATGCCGCGTGGATGGCGGAGCGCGGCCCGGCGCAGCCTGCCGCAGATTCTCGCGGTCCTGTCCATCCTTGCCTCGCTGCCGCTCCTTATCGCCCTCCGATCTCTGGACCCGTCTCCTCTCGGCGTCGTCGTCGCAATCGCGACGATCGTGCTTGTCCTGCTTCTCGTCCTGTCGCTTGCGACCGATCTTCCGTCGCACTGGCGGAACGTATCTCTGGTGCTTGAATCGGGGTCATTCTATTTCTTCGCTGGCCTTGCGCTTCTTTTTTTCGCGCAGCGCGGCTCCGATGCGCGCGAACACCCGTCGATCACCTTCATCCTTGCCATGCTTGGCGTTGCGATCATGCTTTTCGGCACGGGCTCGCAGGCGACGGGCGCCCTGGCTACCCAGGGTGCACGGCTTCCGCCGCTTGGGGAACCGTCCGGTACGACTGCGACGGAACCTTCCGGCCAAGGGGGAGACGGCGCGCCGGGATGGGGGCCGATGAAAGCCAATGCCATCATCGCAGGCGGCGCTGCCGTCCTGACCATCGTGTTCGGCTTCGGGGTGATCTATTACCGGGATGAGATTCCGCGTGTATTCAACGACTATGGCCAGTATGAGCGCATCCTCGTGAAGCCGTGTTACACGCGGGCGCAAAGCTGTGTCGCCTCCGATTTCACGCTCCGGGATGGGCCCAGGGATTTCGACTTTCGCTCCTACGAGGTGACGGCCAGCAATGCGGAAGGCGAGGAGCTTTTCGTTCGCAAAAGCCAGGGAGGGTTCCAGATCCTTGCCCTCCCGGGGGAAGATCTCAAGATCGGCCGGCTCGTGCAGGTCAAGCTGCTGCGCACCGAGGTAGAGGCCGCCGCCAGCGATTATGAGCCATCGATCACCTTGACCATGCGGCTGCCGGACTCTCAAAGCAGGGTCGTCGATGGAGGGGAGGCATCGTCCTGCCTTGCAACACTCAGCACGCGCTCGGCCAATTGCCGTGTCGCGATGGTGCGCGATCCGTTCGACAACAGGGAGGTAAGGACGACCATGGACATCCTGTCCCTGAACCTCGTGCGGGAAGCGCCGGATGGCGCACTGCAGGCCAAGATGCAGCCAGTTCCGGACGTGCCGTCCGGCAGTCTCAATGCGGACAGCCTTCAGTCAGTGGATCTGGATCTGCGATGATGAGCGCCCGGTGGATATCCACGAGGTGCATCCTGGGGCGGAAGAAAAGGTCGGCCGCCACGGCCCTTGTGGCGTTGTTGATGGCCTTGAGCCCCGCGACGGGCCGGTGCGAACCCGCGGCCGACCCCCAGGGCTATATCGACGCGCTCCGGGCAGAACTTGGCGGCTATGCGCAGGACGGTCCATCGCGCAACCTGACCGCCGTCCTGCAACTCGGCCAGCAACTGACCAAGGATCCGCAGGCCCTGATGGGCTTTCGCAATGCGCTCGACGTCGCCGCAGTGTCCCGAATCGCTGCGGCGGCGTCCTCGAAGGATCGACCGCTTCGCGTGACGGCGGCCCGCCTGCTGATCGATCTTATCGACAATCGGACGATGTGCGCCGTTGCCGACAAGCTTATGGCCAATGAACTCGATGCCGACGCGCAGTACAATTTTCTTCAGATCCTCCGGATCGCCAACCGCTATGCCATGGCTGAAAACCGCGCGTGGAACGCGCAGGCGGTCTCGGCGGTGACAGAGCGCCTGCCCAAGGAGGGATTTGCCAAGACACGCAACTTGCTGGCCACACTCGGGCGTGAACAGGCCGATCTTGCCTCGCCGGCCAACCTCATCATTCTCGCATCGAGGGAACCGGGTTCCTTTGCTGGCTGCAGTGCGCTGCCAAATATCGCAAGGCTTGCCGCCGAGAACAGGTCCGTTTCCCTTTATCTCCATACAGGCCGGACCAGTCAGGAGATCGATGCGCTCAGCGCGGGCCTGCAGGCCGCCGGCTTTGTCGTCAAGGGAACAGACAGGCAGGAAGATCTCGTCGGCGGGCCGGGCATCGACTATCCGGCCTCGATCGGCAATTCGGAAGAAGTGCAACCCGCGTTGCGCGATAAGGCCGACACTGTCGGCTCGATCCTCGCCGCCGTGATCAACGTCACCATCGCGCCGCGCCCGCAGAACGGCATGGCGGCCGATACCCTGGGTGTGTGGTTCTGAACAGCCGGTCTGGCGGCCTATGCGATCCATGTGCCGGGGTTCGAACTTCGGTTACTGAAGCTTCAGTTCGATGCGGCCAACCACCGGCGTGCTGCATCGGGCGGGTCATGCGATGTGCATGGCACGGTTGGCGTCCGTTCCCCCGAACATGCCATACAATCGGTTGTCATCGGGAAAATGGATTCGACCGTCGCCCGCTGGGTCAGCGCAAAAACCTCGTGGCCATTTCGCACCCAAGCAACAGCAAACAGATCAGGAAGCCGTTCCGAAAGGCGAGCGGGCTGATCCGGTTGCGAACGATCTGCCCCGCCCACATGCCCGCCAGCGCCGGCAACACCGCAAACGCCGAGAGCAAGAAGCGATCGGCCTGAAATGCCCCATGCGCGCCAAGTCCGATGGTGAGTGCGATCGTCGATACTGTAAAGGATAGACCGAGAGCCTGCACGAGGTCGTCCTTGGATAGACCAAGCGCCTGGAGATAAGGGACTGCCGGTATGACGAAAACGCCGGTCCCCCCCGTCACGGCTCCTGTGATCGCGCCGATCAGCGGTGACAGCCACGGCTCGGTACGGCACGGAACGCTGATCTGGCGCGCGAACAATGTATAGGCCGCATAGACGACGAGCGCGATGCCGAGAAACGCCGTCGTAAGCTTGGTGTCGCCGCCGGCGATCCATGTCGATCCGAGCACGGTTCCCGCGACGACGGCCAGCATCATCGGCCAGAGCCGCCTCAGGAGCGGGCCGAAGTTCGGGCCAGCCAGAAGCTGCCAGACATTGGTGACGAAGGACGGCAAGATCAGCAGGCTTGCGGCCGCCAGCGGCGAGACGAGGGCACCAAGCACGCCCATCGCCACGGTGGGCAAACCCATGCCAGTGACGCCCTTGACGAGGCCGGCCGCGAAGAAGGTGGCAACGACCGCGATGAGTAACGGTGTGGAGGAAAGATCGAACATAGCCCATGACTCTCGGGCGGACGGCTTCTCGCAATGCGGAAGGTCCGATGCGTGACTTCGGCTATACCGAAGGCAGATATGCGATTATACGTTCAGCATGCGTTTCGACCTGATTGATCTGCGCCTTTTCCTGGCGGTCGTCGATGCCGGTAGCATCACCCATGGCGCGGCCGAAGCGGGAATGTCGCTGCCGGCTGCCAGCGAGCGGCTGCGCGACATGGAAGCCGCCGGTGAAGTCCAGCTGCTCCGGCGCGGCCGACGGGGCGTCAGTCCGACCGAAGCGGGTGAGGCGCTCGCCCATCATGCGCGCACGATCCTGCATCAGATGGCGCAGATGCGCGGAGAGATATCCCGCTACGCCAAGCAAATGCGCGCCAGCGTCCGCATCTACGCCAATACGGCGGCGGTTACGGAGTTTCTTCCCGATCGGCTCGCGCCCTGGATGGCAACTCATCCACAGATCGACATCGAACTGAAAGAAAGGCAAAGCTCTGAGATCGCGCGCAGCGTTGCCGCGGGCTTTGCGGAAATCGGTATCCTGTCCAGCGCCGCTGAGACCGCCGACCTCATATCGCACCCATTTGCCATCGACCGGCTGGTAGCCGTCTTCGCGCGGGACCACGATCTTACGAAACAGCGCCTGCTTTGCTTCGCCGATCTGCTCGTTCATCCTTTCATCGCCTTGGCGGGAGGCGCATTGCAACAGCACCTTGAGATGCAGGCTGCCCAGCTTGGGACGAAGTTGAAGTTGCGCGTTGCGCTTCGCAGTTTCGAAGGTATCTGCCGGATGGCCAGCGAGGGCGTCGGTGTCGGCATCATTCCGGAAACGGCAGCCCGGCGCTTGAGGCGATCCGCACCTGTTGCAACGGCTCGGCTTCACGACGGCTGGGCGACGCGCGAACTGTCCGTCTGTGTTCGCAGCGAAGCGGAGCTGACCGCGCCCGCACGCAGTCTGTTCGAGCATCTGACATCGGCTGCGCACGCCTGATGGGCCGTGATAGGCGCCATTCCAAGCCAGGCCCTTCCGCCTGAGCGCCTGCTTCACCGTCTGACGTTCCAACACCTTGTCGTCAGCCGCGCAAGTTCGGCCAGCCTGTCTTCATCTCAACACCGATCCGCCGACCCCAAAACCAGAACACGACAAGATTGGCATCGACGACCGTGTATTGGTTGGGCACTGCCCATTCGCGGCCATCGGACAGGATGTGGTCGATATGATCGTAGGCGTGCGGATGTTCTTTTATCCCTTGCTCTTCACTGCCTCATGGTGCGCCGGATCGGGGCACGAACCGGTGCGGACGCCAGAGCTGGCGACAGCCGATGCCGTGTAGATCGGTCGAAATCCAGCTCAGCCATTCCAGGCATCGGGCTTCACCAGCCGGATCGGCCGGCAACAGTTTCGCCTCGGGCTGGCCGCCCATTTCCTCCAGCAGGCTGTGGACAGCGAGCGGGCAGGGGCCGGGCGAGTAACAGAGACTGTGCATGAAAATCTCCCGTTCAAGGATCGATGACGCGGCTGGGCCATGGATTTCGGCCGTCGCGCAGCCATAGGAGCGTGTCCAGCCAGAAGCCTGCGGCATGGCTGTCGTGGAACAGGCCGAAATGTCCGATCGTGTCGCGGCCATAATCGGACGGCCGTAGCAGCACCGCTGTTCGCCCGGCGCTGCCGGTGTAGTAGTTCAGCGTCCGGCGAATGGCGGCCGGCGTCCCAAGCTCGTCGTCGGACACGGCCACCGCCAGGATCGGCGCCGTCACGGCAGCCATGCGGTCGAGCGCACCCCGCCGCACCGCGCGCGGATGGCTACGCTCGAAACGCGACCTGCGAAAACTCCATTCAAAGGCGACGCCGGCCGGCAGATCTTCCAGCCACCCGAGCCGGCGGCCGGGAAAATAGCCGCATGCCAACGTCAGAGCTGGCATCGCGACATGCCATTTGAAAAACAGGCGGAGCCGCCGATGCGAGGCGTAGTCGCCCCACCAGGCATATTGGGCGCCAACGGTCAGCATGCGCTCGATGCGGTGAGCACTCGCAGCGAGTCCCGGCAGGAAACCGCCGACGCTGTGCCCGACCACCAGCACTCTGTCATGACGACCCTGCTGCTCCACGAACCTGATGGCAGCTTCAAAATCCAGTTCGCCCCAGTCACGCCAGCGATAGAGGCAGCCACGTAGACGGACGGGCCGCGACAGCCCGATGCCGCGATAATCATAGCTCAGCACGTCGAATCCTCGCTCCGCAAGGAAACGGGCATAGCGATGATAATAGCGCGCGAGCACCCCGGTTGCGGGATTGATAATGACAGTCCCCATGGGGTCGGCCTGCCGGACCCGCCAGAGATGGCCGGCGAGCAGCACCTCGTCTGGAGAGGAAAACTCAACCGGCTGTCCCTCGACAGGAGTCGTGTTTGAAGACGGGTGAAACATGCCGATACGATAAGCGCGCCCGCTGATTGAGTATATTCACTAGTCGGTATACATTCGGACATGGCCACTTCTGTAAGACCGACGCGCGAACGCATCATCGAGGCAGCCGGCAAGCTGTTCCACGCGGAAGGCATCCGCACCGTCAGTGTCGATGCCGTCGCCGAAAAGGCCGGGCTCACCAAGCGGACGCTCTACTATCACTTCCGCAGCAAAGACGATCTGATTGCCGCCTATCTTGAAACGCGGGACCAGCCTGATCTCGCGCTGTTCCAGCGGTGGTTCGCCGAGACTGAGGGCAGCACGGCGGACAAGGTGCAAGGCATCTTCCGGAATTTGGCGGCCTCCGCGCGCCATCCCAGGTGGAGGGGTTGCGGCTTCCTGCGGACCTCGGTCGAACTCATTCACCAGCCGGGACATCCAGCAATCCTGGCGGGCCGCGCGCATAAGAGACGGGTTGAGGACTGGCTGTGCGTCGTGCTGGAGGAAATGCGCTCCGCGGACGAAGCGCGCCGTCTCGCGCGTCAGATCATTCTTCTGCTCGATGGGGCTTTCGCTGTCGTTCTTCTACACAAGGACGCCAGCTATATGGACAGCGCTGGCGAAGCTGCAGCGCAGTTGATCGCAGGTTGAAGCGAAACCCCGTCAATCACGACCGAGCCGCGCATTCGGCACGAGGTTGTCACCCATGTCTTACGGGCGATCTGTTACCTATGTCTTCGGGCTGTACACGGCGGTGTTTGGCGGGGCGAAGCC
Source organism: Aureimonas sp. OT7 (assembly GCF_014844055.1). NCBI lineage: Bacteria > Pseudomonadati > Pseudomonadota > Alphaproteobacteria > Hyphomicrobiales > Aurantimonadaceae > Aureimonas > Aureimonas sp. OT7. Next base: position 2,495,824 of record NZ_CP062167.1, on the reverse strand, counting down.
GGCGAAACGGAAAACTACATCGACGCTATAGCCCTCCAGAATTGAGCATCAGGTTCAGGGCCACAATGGGTGGGAAGTGGGAAGGGGACGGTCGACTTTCAGGTCGTAATCTTACGATCGCTGTCGTCCTTTAGCGCGCGAAACGCTTCGGCTACGGGATCTATACCTGTTCCAGTGGACGCCCAGACCGCGCAGGCGGCACCTCCTTGGCCGTAGACGGCAATCTCGCTGCCCGGACCGCTGCCGGTATGGCCTATCGGATGGTCAATCGGATTCGTGGCCCGGAGCATTAGCCCCATCCCGTATGCCGGATCGGGGTACAGGTCGTTGCGAAACTGCGGGAGAGCTTTCGACTGTCGCATTCGTGACAGCGTCCGCTCGTTTAGCAATTGGTCTTGGAGCAAAAGTTGGAGCAGCCGTGCGGCGTCCATCGCGGTTCCAATTGCCAGGCCATGATAGACCCACCCCGGGTGATAGTCGGTTGCTTCCCCCATGCTCACGTCGGCGAGATCGGCAGGACCTGTAGCAAGCCGAGCCGTTGTCAGTCCTGCCGGGTTGAAAACAAGATCCGTGAGAGCCTCAGCGAGCGGCCGGTCCGAAGCCTGTTCTATCAAACGGCCAACCCACCAGTAGCCGATGTTGGAATATGCCCAGCCATGTCCTGGCTCGTAGCGCAGCCGATCCGCGTCGACCGCTGCCATGAGCTTATCGATCGGCCATGGCGATCGGCCCGCCGCAACGTCGGCGTGATAGGCAGCCAGCATACCGTAATCCGGCAACCCAGCCTCGTGACGAAGGAGCTGAGCCGGCGTGAATGGTCTGCCTGAGACTGTTTGGTCCAGGTCAATCCTGTTACCCTCCGACAAGCGTAGTAGCGCAACGGAAAGAACTGTCTTGGTAAGACTCCGCCACGGAACAGCGGTCGCGATCCCGGATAAGTCGATTTTGCCGTCCGCGCCTATGATTGCCCGTGCTTCCATCCCACAAACTTATCCGTCTCGGCTCTGAAAGCGAACACGACTGCTTTCGGTGAGGCCGGTGGCGGTGCCGACCCGCGAGGGACTTGTGGGTCACCCGTCACCTCGATGATCAGACCGTCTCGGACGTACATCCGGTTGAGGCCGCGAGCTGACCCACTTTTGAAGTCGAAGCCTCAGCGATTGATCGCGCGATCGCCCGTGGTGGCCATGTCGTCGACATTGAAGTTAGCAACCGGGTCGGTGCGAGGGCTTCCCGAGCGCGACGCCAGCTTCATGCCATCGTATCAGCCGTGATCTAACGCTACCGACAGTTCACCGACCCGGTCCGCATTACTGATTGATCTCCGGCACGACGAGCTTTGTGAGCTTGTCGAGCGAGTCCTGCCAGCCGAGATAGCAGGCGTCGGCGGGAATCACGTCCGGCACACCCTCCTGCTGGATGTTGACCTCCGTGCCCGCTGACACGGCCTTCAACGTCACAGTGACCTTCATCTCACCCGGCAAGTTGGGATCGTCAAAGCTGTCGGTATAGATGAGGCGTTCGCCCGCAACGAGCTCCAGATAGGTGCCGCCGAAAGAGTGACTGTGGCCAGTCGTGAAGTTCCGAAACGACATCTTGTGCCTGCCGCCGACCTTTGCATCCAGCTCCCGGACGGTGCAGACAAACCCGTATGGTGGAAGCCAGCTCGCCACCGCGTCCGGTTCGAGGAATGCACGATACAGCTTGTCAGGCTTCGTCGCGATGACGCGGTGCAGGCGGATCGTACTGGGCATGGAACTCTCCCTGTGATTTGGATTTTTCGGGTTTCTCCGATCGTGCTGTGCGGCGAGATCGGAGCACGGTATCAGGCAATCGTCCCGCTTCCTTTTCCGTTTGTACATCTTACGGGCGGTCAACCGCCCTCAGATGCCGTGAAAACGAGCGGAGGCGCTAGAAACCGACAAGACGTCGGAAAAAGTCTGGGCGCAGTGCCGACTCCGTCATTGATCGGTGGTCGGCCGCGGATACTCGCGCTGCATGGCAACCACATCGGCTGTGCGCGCTCCGTAGCGTGCGGTGATCGCGTCGAGCACGAGGTGGAGCGCATCGGCCGGCATGCGGTCGGAAAAGGTCAACACATCCCGACCTTCCGGCCAGTCAGTGCCCACCCGGTCGGGCGTGACGCGGACGCCGTACTTGGTCACCACCGCGGCCGGAGAACCAGCATAGCTCGTCGCGTTCGAACGGTAGGTTCGCGACCACGCATCGGCGACCGGCGCGAGTGACACCTCGTCCATACCCGGCTCCAGCCTTACGCCGAGTTCCTCCCGGTTCCAGAAGGATATCCGATTGGTAAGCACCGTCGTCGCGAATGGGCGCGTCAGCATGAACGCGGCGCTCGCATGGCGCATATCCCAAGTGTCCACCCCCAGATCATGAGCGACCGCTTCCGCCTTGGCCTGCCCGGCAATTGCCTCGATCAGCGTCAGCATCATGGGCATGGAAAGGGTGATGCCGGTTGTCGTCGCGATTGTACCGTCGATCACCATCCGTCGGTCGGCGACGTACCGAACCGTCGGAGTTTCGGCGCGCAGTTGCCTGAGGAAATACCAGTGTGTCGTCGCTCGCCTGCCGTCCAGCAGACCGGCCGCGCCGACCACCGTGGCTCCGACGCACACGCTGACGATGGTCGCGCCCTTTTCGGCCTGGCTCCTGATCCATGCCAGCGCGGCCGGATCGTCATGAGGTTCCATGGCCGGCACGATCACGTAGTCGGCGCCCTGCGGGTGCGCGGCGTCGAACGCCGCGATCGTCGCATCCGGCTCGATCTTGAGCGCCGGATAGAGCTGCACCGGCCCCGGTCCGGTCGCCAGCATCATCACGTCGGCGATGTCGGCCCGTCGCAAGATCCCGGCTGGCATCAGGTAATCGGTCGTCTCGGTGGCGTCGTTGATACCGATGATGGCGATCAAAGGCCGTTCCCGCTTCGGCGGCTGCAATGATGCCAGCACGGCGTCCATCTCCTCCTGCGGCACCCCTGGCGCTTCGGCGGCCGCCGTCGCGGAGGGCAGGCTAAACACCCAGCCGCCAAATCCGACCAGCGAAAAGACGACGAGGGTGGCACCTCCCCATATCAACCAAGCTTTCGACATCACCGCGTCACCCGATAGGAAAGATCGAGGGAGGCGCCTTGTCGGTGGTTTGCCTTCACAGCGCGCCCATTGGGTGCCCGGAACCTAGCACTCGTCAGGCGTGGCAGAAATGACAAAAAGATGCTAATTTCTGCCAATGCACCGTGTCACGCTTATCGTCTATCCGGGTTTTGAACTGCTCGACGTTTCCGGTCCGGCCTCGGTTTTCAACGGCGCCAACCGGGCCTTGGGCCAGCGGGGACAATCGGCGTTCTACAAGATCGTGATCGCATCCGCGGAGGGTGGCGCGGTCGAAAGCAGCAGCGGCGTCGCGATGGAGACTCTGCAAATCGCCGAACTGGTACCCGGGACGGTCGACACAGTTCTGGTGGTGGGAGCCGAGCGCGAGCCTTTGTTGAAGGCGGTGGCTGACCCAGCCTTACGGGCTTCCCTGCCGCGACTGGCCAGCGAAGCCGAACGGTTCGGCTCCGTCTGCACCGGCGGCTTCGTTCTGGCCGCGCTCGGATTGCTCGACGGCCGCCGCATCGCGACGCACTGGGATTCCTGCGAGCCGTTCGCAAAAACCTTTCCGAAGGTCACGGTCGATCACGACGCGCTTTACGTCGTCGACGGTCGGCTATGGACGTCGGCCGGGGTCACGACCGGCATCGACATGGCGCTGGCCATGGTCTCGCGTGACTTGGACGCAGCGATCGCCGGCGAGGTCGCCAGGCGGCTCGTGCTCTATGCAAGGCGTCCAGGCTACCAATCCCAATTCAGCCCGATCCTTGAAGCGCAGGTTAAGGGCGACAGCCCGTTTGACGACCTCATCGGCTGGATACAGTCGAACCTCGACGCACCACTCGATGTGCCCGTGCTGGCAACCCGTGCCGGGCTCACCGAACGTACCTTCCATCGCAAGTTCGTGACGGCGACAGGCATGACGCCCGCCCGCTTCGTCGAAGCCGCGAGGCTCGATGCCGCGCGCATGCTCCTTTCGCGTGGGCTGTCGTTAAAGACGGTCGCAGCGGAAGTGGGCCTGTTCCCGCCCGCACGCCTCGCCAACGCCTTCGAACGCCGCTTCGGCATTGCGCCGAGGTTGTACCGTGACATGCACGCCGAACTGTGAGTGCCGACACGCGACCCATTTGCGTTGGGATTCAATGTCAGGTTTTTGGCGATGCCATAAATGCAGGAATGGCCGACATAAGGTCGAAAATCGCCGTTCGCTGCCCCAAGATTTATCGGGTCGTAGCCTAGAATAGGCGGTTCTACATGCCGATTGGTGGGTATGCGATGACTGGCGGTTATCGGCGGCAATATCGCGCAATCGGCGGTGTCTGGCGGAAGGGGTGGGATTCGAACCCACGGTACGGTCTCCCGCACGGCGGTTTTCAAGACCGCTGCCTTAAACCACTCGGCCACCCTTCCAGCGCTTGAAATCATTGAGCTTTTTAGTCTTTACGCCGACCTATTTCTCGCCGTTGCTACAACTTTGCTACCCAATGATTTTACGAGGCCGTCTTTACCGCCTTGCGGATCGCGGCGTCAACTTGTTCCGCAGCGTCGGTGCCCATTCCCGACATGACGTGGCTACAGATGTCCGGATTGATGGCGATCGTCGGGCGTCCAGGCCTTTCCCGGCGCCCTTCGGATGAACGCCAGCGGCCGGCATCTGCCTAGCGTGGCTGTGCCTCAGGTCGTGGAGCGGGTGCGGGGCAGGGGTCTTCGCCAGAATGCGGGTCCCTCATGCGTCAGCGAATTCGGCCGAAGCGGTTGTGCTCGTGCCCGCGGGGATTCCCCCAGTCCGGGCCGAGATGGACTAGAAGTTCATGTTCGCGCAGAGCTCCGTGTTGTTCGGCACACGGCCGCCGCAACTATTGCCGAACTCTTCCTCTTCGCTGTCCACCGGTGCAGCGTAATAGAGGTCGTCGCAAGCCTGCATATCGCCTTCGCGGCAGGTGGCCATCAGCCCGTCGAGATCCTCCGTCTCAGCCCCTGCCTGCGATGCATCAGGGGCTGGATCACCTCCTACAGTAAGGTGGGTGAGGGCCGGAAGATGGGGAAGCGCCTGAATGATGCCATAGGGCACGGCGATAGCCAGCGCCACGATGGTCAGCATGATCGCTACAGCGCGGAGCGGCCCCCGGGCGGAACGGTGAATGGTTCCAAGCGGAGCGGTCAGCGCATCGACGCGAGCCGACAGCGGCGGATAGTTCGACAACCAGCGTGCGATGGTCATCCAGCCGGTATCGAGGTCGTTCTGCTGTCGGATATAGGCGTCGACATTGATGTTCGGCGCCAGGGCACGCCCGCCGGCAAGCACAAGAAGGCCACGACGCGCACCGGCTTCATCGCCGCACAGAGCCGCTCCCCAGCGGTCGCAGGTGTATTCGCACGCGCGCGAATAGGCGGTACCGAGAAACGGCATGAAGCGACCCGGGGCCGTTAGAATGAACCAGTTCAGGTGACCGGAGCGCAGATGACCGATCTCATGGCCAATGATCATGTCGCGGGCCACCGTGTCCGAGCCGCAGGCGTCCAGAAGATCGGTGTAGAGAACGACGTACTGGCCACGGAACAGCTTGGTCGCCATGGCATTCAACATGCCGTCCGACTGCAGGAGATAGGTGCGCGGCACCTTGCGCAATCCTGCCTTCTCCGACAGATCGACCACGCGGCTGTGGATGTCGGTGAACTGGTCCGGCCCAACCAGAATTGCATTGCCGCGCAGATGCACGACATAGACGAGTTGCAAGACGAACAGGACGAGCGCGATCAGGATCACATAGAGCAGGATCAGCCCGAAGCTTCCGGCCAGGAGCAGGGCCCAGATGGCGAGCGAGAAGACGAGAACCATAACGAATAGTGGTATCTCACTTGGCCAACGTCGCACCTGAACAGCCTGGCCAAGGCCTTGTGATCCTTTTGTCAGCACAGTGCATATCCCCCTTGCGCGGCGTTCCGCCGCAGGCGGTACGCCCGCATCTCAACCTGCGCAACAAGATTCTTGCGTCGGCGTCCTGTCGGCGTTGATTGTTGCGGAAGGGCTTGTGGATGCCGGGAAGGCAGGAGCGGTTCTCGTCAGGGCGAGGGCTTGTGCGCCCCCGTCCTGGTTCGGCAGCGGGCACCGACGCCGCGTTTATTTTTTCTTGGCGGGTTGGGTGCTGGAGGTGCCGCCCTTGAGGCTCGGCGCCGCCGCTATGACCTTTTCCTTCACCTTCTTCGGCTTGCGGGCCTCTTTGGAGCCGCGTGATTTCTCGCCCATCGGTCGATCCTTTCGCAAGTGGAGCCTGATACTTGCACAGATGCTGCAAGCCGCACTCATGAAATCGTACGGGCGCACCGAGAGGAGGCTTTCTGATGTCCCGCCCTTAGTCGTCGAGGGTGCTGCGTCGTCGAGCCTGCTACCCGGGCGGGCGGGTCACCTCATCATGGGCGTCGGCGTACCGGTCAGGCGCCTGCGTCGAGCGGGCTTCTTGCAGTCGCTGCCTTAGCCTGGTTGCCTAATCCGCCAAAGCCGGATGACGCAGCGAATCGGCCTTTGGCCTTTGCGCAATGCAGACGAACTGATTTGCGAAAAAGTATCGATCGCCGTGTCGATGCCGGCGCAAATGGATCGGTGGCGATGCCCTGGACACCGCCACCGAACGTGAAACTAAAGGAGCTTAAGGTTTACGGCCTTGTCGCCCTTGCCGCGACGATCCGGCTCGGTGTCGTAGGAAACCTTCTGGCCGTCGTTCAGGGCGTTGATCCCCGAATTCTGTACCGCCGAAATGTGAACGAAGGTGTCCGGACCCCCATTGTCCGGAGTGATGAAGCCGAACCCTTTGTCGGCGTTGAAGAATTTAACAGTGCCAGTAGCCATGAGTGTCTTTCGGTAACGACCGCGAACGTGCGGCAAACCCACAATGGCATGATTTTGGGGTCAGATACAAATTGTGGCTTGAATCCGTCATAAACCGTCCCACGCCACACGCCCCGCAAAGGCATCGACCGGCGCAGTTTTCCTGTGAATGATATCAGAAAAGATAAAGCTTTCTGTACGGCAGTGTACTGCACTTTATCCTTTATACATTCATCTTGCTTCCTTGCGCGAAAATTTACCCGCGATCAACCCGGAAACACGCGTTTGTCATTACTGGCTTGCCTTGCGTGTTAATTTGTTGGTAACAATTTCCGAAGAGGGATGGCCGCGTTCCAGTTGGCCGGTATCTGCAGGCGTCACATCTGAGGGGACAAAAGATGAAAATGACTGCCGATGCGTCACGATCCCGCGTGGCGCCTGTCGTTATCGCTGTATGTGCGACCGCCTTGCTGGCAGCCTGCCAATCCGGTTCTTCCACTCATGCCGAGCTGGCGCCCGAGCCGGACGCGCCGGCCTTTACCGTTGCTGAGTACGGCGTGGACGCAAGTCCCCGCGTGACCAACCTGAAACAGGTACGCAAGGGCGGCGGCCGCGACCATGTCGGCAAGCCGTACAAGGTCAAGGGCAAGTGGTACTATCCCAAGGAAGACGAAGGTTACGCCAAGGCCGGCAAGGCTTCCTGGTACGGAGCCAACTTCCACGGCCGGTTGACCGCCAACGGCGAAGTCTACGACATGTATCACCTGTCGGCCGCCCATCCGACATTCCCGCTTCCGTCCTATGCCCGCGTGACCAACAAGAGCAACGGCAATTCCGTGCTCGTACGCGTCAACGACAGGGGCCCGTTCTCCCATAACCGTATCGTCGACGTTTCGTCCAAGGCCGCCGATGTCCTTGGCTTCAAGAACGCCGGTATTGCCGACGTCCATGTCGAATATGTCGGCCGTGCCCCTGTCGACGGCGACGATACGTCCATGCTGATGGCCTCGTTCCGGCCAGGCGGGCAGGGCGGAGAGCAGGACGGCCTGCCGCAGGGCGTCATGGTCGCCTCGGCCGAGCGCCCGAGCGACGAGATGCTCGTGGCGGCGGCCTTCGCCTCCGCCGGTCATGATGCGCCCGTCGGCACCACGGCAGCCGCCGCAGGCAGCGGCGTACCGGGCGTCCGGTCCATGCAGGCCATCCAGCAGGCGACGGCGGCTGAGCGCGCGGCGCGCAGCGAAGGCTTCGCAATGCCGGTCGCGGCCCCCGCGCCGACGGCACCTGCTTTCGCACCCATGCCCACCCCGCGGTCCGGCATGCTCTCCTACGCACCGGCAGAGACGCAGAGCAACGCGTTCAGCGCCCTTGCCGCCATTGCGGCCGGCACCGAGACCATCGAGCTCGGGATCCTGACGGACGCAACCGTGCTGGCCGGCGTGGAGGCACTGGCCGCAAAACACGGCAATGTGACGCGTGAAGCGGTCCCGGCGGAGTTCGGCGGCGGCGTTTCCCTGACGCTCGCTTTGGCGCCCGGCGAAAGCGCCGACACGGTGTTGCAGGCCCTGTGGATGAGCGGCGCTGAAGATGCCTTCGTCGTCAAGGAATGAGTTAACGATACCGCGAAGCTTTTGACGATGCGGCCGCCCGGTCATGGCGGTCGGCTCTGGGTTTGCTACACTGCCGGTTGAACTGTTGCGGCGGAGGAACCCATGATCAGCTTCAGCCCGGCGTGTGCGTCAATCCTTCCCCGCATGTCCGTCCTGCTGCTGCTCGCCCTCGCGGTGCCCGCCGCCGCGCAGGATGCCGAACCGTCCTTCTTCAACCAGACAAAGGCGCGCCAGGCCCTCATCGTGGATGGCGAGACGCGCGCCGTCCTGTTGGAGAAAAACGCCGACGTCGCCTTCGGGCCGGCCTCGCTGGCGAAGCTGATGACGATGGAAATCGTCTTCGATGCGTTGAAGCGGGGCGAAATTTCGCTGACCGACAGCTTCACCGTCAGCGAGCATGCCTGGCGTACCGGGGGCGCGCCCTCCCGGACATCGACCATGTTCGCGGCGGTCAAGTCCAGTGTGACGGTGGACGCGCTGCTGCAGGGCGCCATCGTGCAGGCCGCCAACGATGCCTGCATCGTGTTGGCGGAAGGCATGTCCGGCTCCGAGGCCGCCTTCGCCCAACGCATGAACCGGCGTGCCGCCGAGATCGGGCTGACGGGCAGCCATTTCGTCAACCCGACGGGTCTACCGGCAGAGGGGCAAAGCGTAACGGCGCGGGACCTGGTGACGCTGGCGCGGCATATCGAGACGACCTATCCCGAGTATTACCGGCTTTATTCGCAGCCCGAGTTCGAGTGGAACAAGATCCTGCAGCGCAATCGCAACCCGCTGCTGCGTCTGGATATCGGCGCGACCGGCATGGGCACCGGCTTCACCGAGGCTTCCGGGTTCTCGCTCGTCGGGGTCACGGAACGCGGCGGCCGCAAGACCTTCATCGCCCTCGGCGGCCTTGCCAGCGATGCGGAGCGGGCGCGCGAGGCGGAGACGCTGTTGAAGTGGGCCAACGACACGTTCGAAAGGCGGGAGGTGTTCTCGGCGGACGAAATCGTCGGGCATGCCACCGTCTATGGCGGGACGGTACCGCGCGTGTCGCTGCGCACCGCCGAGGACGTCGTCGCCTATGTGCCGAATGCATCGCCCGATCTGGTCAAGGCTGTGATGATCTATGACGGGCCCTTGCGTGCGCCGATCGAGAAGGGGCAGAAGATAGGCCGGGTCGAGATGCGGATCGAGAATCAGGCGAGCATCGTGCGTGACCTGTTCGCCGGCGAGGACGTGCCCCAGGGCACATTTTCCAGCCGCGCTCTGGATGCCGCGCACGAACTGGCCTTCGGCTGGATCCGCGCATTGTAGGAAGGCGCGACTTGGCGGGGCTGTTCATCACTTTCGAAGGCGGAGAAGGCAGCGGCAAGTCCACGCAGGTCGCACGGCTGGCGGAGGCGCTGCGAAAGCTTGGGCGCACCGTCGTCACGACGCGCGAGCCGGGCGGCACCACGGGGGCGGACATGATCCGCGAGATGGTGCTTGGCGGTGACGCGGAGGCGTTTGGAAACGATGTCGAGGCAGCCTTGTTTGCCGCGGCGCGCGCCGACCATGTGGACAGCGTGATCGCGCCGGCTTTGGCCGGGGGCGCGGACGTCATCTGCGACAGGTTCCACGATTCGACCCGCGTTTACCAAGGGCGCGGCGACAATGCGCGCTATCTTGAAGCGCTGGAAGACGCAGCCATGGGCGACTGTCGCCCCACAATGACCTTCATTCTCGATCTACCGGCGGAAGAGGGCCTGCGCCGGGCGGCGGCGCGGCGCAAGACGGCCACCGCCGACCGCTTCGAAGCCGAGGCGTCCAGCCTCCACGAAGAGCGGCGCCTGGCTTTCCTGGCGATCGCCGCGCGTGAGCCGGAGCGGTGCCATATCATCGACGCGCGGCGTCCGGTCGATATCGTGGCAGACGATATACTTGCCCGCGTCGCCGAGCGCCTGGGCCTGACGGAAGCCTGATCCATGTCGGATGCGGACCTGGTCGCGCAGCAGCGGCACGACGATATGGATGGCATTCCGCCGCCCGCAGCACGGCTGGATGTCGTCGGGCATGACGCAGCCCTCGGCGCGTTGACGCAGGCGCTGGATGACGGCCGCATGCACCATGCCTGGCTGCTGCAGGGGCCGCAGGGCATCGGCAAGGCAACGCTTGCCTTCGCCTTCGCCCGCACGCTGCTGGCCTCCACGGGCGAGGACACGGTCGCAGTGGCGCGACAGGTGGCGCAGGGGGCGCATCCCCGGCTGATCCATCTCAGCCGTCCGCTGGCCGACAGGGGCGGCGGCTTCAAGACGCAGATCACCGTGGACGAAATTCGGCGGCTGACGCACTTCTTCCATACGACGGCGGGCCTCGGCTGGCGGGTCGCCATCGTCGACCCGGCCGACGACATGAACCGCAATGCCGCCAATGCGCTGCTGAAGATCCTGGAGGAGCCGCCGGCGCGCTCGCTGTTCCTGATCGTGAACCACATGCCCGGCCGGCTGCTGCCCACCATCCGCTCGCGCTGCAGGGTCCTGCGGCTGGGCGAGCTGCAGGCGCCGGAGATTGCGTCCCGACTGCGCCGGGACGTTCCGGACGCCTCGGACGACGAGATCGCACAGGCATCCGCGCAAGCCATGGGCAGCATGCGGACCGGCTTCCAGAACCTGATCGGTGGCGGCGGCGAGGTGAATGCGCAGGTGCAGCGCCTCTTTGTACTGTCCACGCCGGACTGGGCGGGCATCCAGGCACTGGCCGACGCCGTTTCCGCAAAGGGGCGCGAGGCGTCTTACGGGCTGATGGTCCGGGAGTTGTTCCAGGCGCTGGCTGCGGAGTCTGAAAAGGCGCTGGCCGGCGGAGACCTGCGTGCCGCCGAGCGGCTCGCCGCATTCTGGCAGTCGGAGGATGCCCGCTGGCGGGAGGGCGAAGCCTATAATCTCGATCGCAAGCAGATGCTGCTGACCTTCTTTACCGGGCTTTCCGCCGCGCGAAACGATTGAGCCCATCGCCCGGATGCATTATCTCGCTTGGCATACGACTTATCGCGACTGGATTCCGGAACCATCATGGCCGAACGCTACTATCTGACGACCGCCATTTCCTACCCGAATGGCCGTCCGCACATCGGCCACGCCTACGAGTTGATCGCCACCGACGCCATCGCCCGTTTCAAGCGGCTCGACGGCGCGGAAGTCCTGTTCCTGACCGGCACGGACGAGCATGGCATCAAGATGCTGCAGACGGCCCGCAACCTCGGCATCGAACCGCTCGAGCTGGCGACCCGCAATGCGGACGAGTTCCGCGCGATGGGCCGCTGCGTCAACGCTTCCAACGACGATTTCATCCGGACGACGGAGGCACGCCACAAGATCGCCAGCCAGGAGATCTGGCGTCGCATGCTGGATGCCGGCGATATCTACAAGGGTTCCTATTCCGGCTGGTATTCGGTGCGGGACGAAGCCTATTACGGCGAGGACGAGACACGCGTCACCGAAGGCGGAACGCGTCTCGGCCCTCAGGGCAGCCCGGTGGAATGGGTGGAGGAGGAAAGCTACTTCTTCCGCCTGTCGAAGTTTCAGGATCGCCTTCTGGCCCTCTACGAAGACAATCCCGGCTTCATCGCGCCAGCCGAACGACGTAACGAGGTCGTGTCCTTCGTCAGGTCCGGATTGCGGGATCTGTCCATCTCGCGCACGACATTCGATTGGGGCATTCCGGTGCCGGGGGACGAGCGGCACGTCATGTATGTCTGGGTCGACGCCCTGACGAACTACCTGACGGCAACGGGCTTCCCCAACGAAGGAGAGCGGAGCGCCTTCTGGCCGGCCGACCTGCACGTCGTGGGCAAGGATATCGTCCGGTTCCACACGGTTTACTGGCCGGCCTTCCTGATGTCGGCGGGGATACCGCTGCCCAAACGCGTCTTCGTGCACGGCTTCCTCTTCAACCGGGGCGAGAAGATGTCGAAATCCGTCGGCAACGTCATCGATCCGATGGCGCTGATCGACACCTACGGGCTGGATCAGTTCCGCTACTTCCTGCTGCGCGAAGTGCCCTTCGGGCAGGATGGGAACTATTCACACGAAGCCATTGTAAACCGTACCAATTCCGAACTTGCCAACGATCTTGGAAACTTGGCGCAACGCTCGCTTTCGATGATCGCCAAGCATTGCGATGGCCAGGTGCCGCAGCCCGGCCGGTTCGCGCCGGAGGACGAGGCGATCCTGTCGGCGTCGGGCAATCTTCTGGCGCAGGCGCGCGAGGCGATGGCGCGTCAGGAGCTCCATGTCGTGCTGGGCCAGGTCGTCTCCGTCATCTCGGAGGCGAACCGCTATTTCGCCGGGCAGGAGCCGTGGGCCCTTCGCAAGTCCGATCCGGCGCGCATGGCGACGGTTCTCTACGTGACGGCGGAAGTCGTCCGCCGCGCGGCTATCCTGCTGCAGCCCTTCATGCCGGATTCCTGCGCCCGGCTGCTGGATTTGTTGGCGGTGGCGCCCGACGAGCGCAGTTTCACCGCTCTTTCCGACGGGAACGGTCTGGAGCCCGGACGCTCCATGCCGGCACCGCAAGGGGTGTTCCCGCGTTACGTGGAGGCGGAAGGCCAGACCGCATCATGACCCTGCCATTCATCGTCGATAGTCACTGCCACCTCGATTTCCCGGATTTCGACGGGGAACGCGATGCGCTGATAGCCCGTGCCGCCGAGAATGGCGTGCGCCTGATGGTGACGATCTCCACCAGGGTCGAGCGCCTGCCGGTGCTTCTGGATATCGTCGACACCTATTCCAATGTCTACGCCACGGTCGGCACGCATCCCAACAGCGCAGCGGACGAGCCGGACGTGCCGACGGACCGCCTCGTGACGCTGAGCGCCCACAAAAAGATCGTCGGTATCGGCGAGGCCGGGCTGGACTATCACTACGACAAGGCCGGCCCGGCGGTGCAGGAGGTGGTGTTCCGCCGCCATATCGACGCCGCGCGGGAAACAGGGTTGCCATTGGTCATCCATGCACGGGACGCCGACGCGGACATGGAGCGCATTCTTGCTGAGGAAATGGCAAGGGGCGCTTTCCCATTCCTGCTGCACTGCTTTTCGTCCGGCCCACGGCTTGCCGAGGCCGGGCTGGACATGGGCGGCTACATCTCCTTTTCCGGCATCCTGACCTTCAACCGCTCCGAAGATATCCGCGCCGTCGCGGCGGCCAGCCCCATGGATCGAATCCTGGTGGAAACGGATGCACCCTTCCTGGCGCCGCCCCCATTCCGGGGTAAGCGCAACGAACCGGCCTACACCCGGTACACAGCCGAGGTCCTCGCCAAGGTGAAGGGCCTGACGCTGGACGAGGTCGCCGCCGCCACCAGCGACAATTTCTTCCGTCTGTTCGCAAAGACGCCGGACCCGCGCGCAGCCGAGGCGGCGTGAGCGAGCGACTGGAATTGACGATCCTGGGGTGCGGGTCATCGCCAGGCGTGCCGCGCGTAAACGGCGACTGGGGCGCCTGCGACCCAGCCCAGCCGCGCAACAGGCGCAGGCGGGCGGCCGCCCTGGTGCGCCGGTACGGCCCGGATGGCGTCACGACGGTCGCGATCGATTGCGGCCCGGATTTCCGCAACCAGATGCTGGATGCCGAAGTGCGGCATCTCGATGCCGTGGTGCTGACCCATCCGCACGCGGATCATATCCATGGGATCGACGATGTCCGGGGCTTTGCGCAAGACAGGCGCGGGCTGGTGCCGGTGTTCGCCGACGAGCCCACATTCGCCCGGGTGTTCGAGGCTTTCGCTTACTGTTTCCAGACACCGGAAGGCAGCAACTACCCCCCCATCGTCGAGCATGTCCCGATATGGGGCGGGCAGCCCTTTGCCATCGAGGGTGCCGGCGGGGCGATCACGCTCCGGCCTTTTCACCAGGTCCATGGCCGTATCCTGTCGCTTGGCTTCCGGATCGGCGACATCGCCTACTGCAGCGACGTTTCGGACTTTCCGGCGGCCGCGATCGAGGAGATTTCCGGCGCCGAGCTTTTGATTATCGACGCGCTCCAGCGTCGTCCGCACCCCAGCCATCTGTCGCTGGACGAAGCCCTGCAATGGATCGGCCGCCTGAATGTCGGACGGGCGGTGCTCACGCATATGCATACCCCGCTCGACTATGACACATTATGTGCCGAGCTACCGCCCCATGTGCGGCCGGCCTATGACGGGCAGACATTCGACTTCCCGATCCACTGAGCGGTTGCCTTCGATATATGTTCCCGTTATGTTCCTATTATGGGATCGGCGGGAGAGGGCGATGAAGGGAAAGATCAGTCTGGTGACATTGGGCGTACGGGATCTCGCCCGCGCGACGGCCTTTTATAAAGCGCTCGGCTTCAAGCCGTATCCGGTGGACGCCCAGGGCGTCTCCTTCTTCGAGCTCGATGGAAGCTGGCTGAGCCTCTACCCGCGTGAGTCGTTGGCCGACGACGCTGGCGTGGCGCCGGCAGGAGCCGGTTTTCCCGGCATTACCCTGGCGCACAACGTCGCGGCGAAAGGCGATGTCGACGCCGCCCTCGCGGAGGCGGAGCGCGCCGGCGCCCGCATCGTCAAGCAGGCGACCGACGCATTCTGGGGCGGGCGCTCCGGATACTTCGCCGATCCGGACGGCTTTCTATGGGAGATCGCCTGGAACCCGGCGATGGACCTCACCTGAGGTCAATCGAAGATGACGCCCTTCTTCAGGATGAAGCAGCCATAGGGGCGCGCCTCTGTCGTGCGTACGACCGCGTAGGCCCTGGCCGCCGCCTCGTAGAAGGCGAAGCGCTCGACCGTCTCCATGCGGATCGGCTTTCCTTCGGCTTCGTCGATAACCCGTTGCATGTCTGTATGGACTTCCAGCACGGCGCTGAAATCGTCCACGACGCCCATCCGCCGCACCGGTGCCTCCACGAAGGAATCGAGCGGATACAGCTTCAGGATTTCGCGCGCGGCCTGCGTCGTGTCCACGTTGGACAGGCGAATGCAGCGGCCCGTGACGGTGGACGCGGCCACCGACTCGGCCGGGAAATTGCGATCGGCAATGACAAGGTCGTCGCCATGGCCCATTTCGGCGAGGGTCAGGAGAAGCTCGGGTGAAATGAGCGGCGGAATCAGTTTCAACATCCTTGGTCGTCCTCCAGAAGCGGGCGGGTCACGCGTGCCGCTTCTCTAAACCATGGGTGCTTGCCGTGCCATATCGGAGATTGCACACGCCTTTCGTCTGAGGCAAGGTAAGTTCATATGGGCTCCATGCATTGCCACGCCGTACGGAACGGTCGATGCAGGAGCGCATCCCTCTACGATGATGGTTTCATGTACCTGGATCAGACGACCCTGCTGACAGCCGCTGGGCTTTCCAGCGCCGCGCTCGCGGTCGCCTTTCTGACGTCCTGGATTTTTTTCCGCAACGAGAGGCATCTTCTGGTATGGGCCACCGGCCTCATAGCCATCATCATCGCCATCGTCCTGTTTAACAGCGGCGAGGGATACCCTTTGGTCCTGCGTCTGCCCGCCATGGCATTGCTGGTTGCCGGGTTCGTCGCCATCGATTGCGGTTCGAGCCTGTTCTGCGCGCGGCGGATGCACTGGCGGCTTCCGGTCGGTATCGGCCTTTTCGGCATCGTCGCGGTGACGCTTCTCTTCCTGCAGGGTTTGTCCGGTATTGCCACCGCAAGCGCCAACGTGGCGGTCGCGACGCTGATGTCGCTGACCGGCTGGCGCTTCTGGATGCATCGGCACGAGGCGCTGCTCGGCATGGGCGCGGTTGCCATGCTCTATGCCGTGACCGCCCTGTCCTTTGCAGCATGCGCCGCCGTACTCCTCATCGAGGGCCCTGCCGTACTGACGGCTCGCCCGTCGAACTGGGCGGAAGAGTTCAACGCCGTGGCCTCCATCGTCGGGTTGACGAGCATCGGGGCGATCTCCTTTGCGCTGATGCAGTTCCGGACGAGCCAGCAGCATCGCCGCGCATCGCTGACAGACCCGCTGACGCAGCTCCCCAACCGGCGCGCGCTGACCGACAATTTCCTCGATGTGCCGGTGGCGCCGGGCACCTGCCTCATCCTTTTCGACCTGGACCATTTCAAGCAGATCAACGACAGGTACGGCCACGCGGCGGGGGACATGACCCTCGTCCACTTCGCGGGCATTCTTGCAGACCACGTGTCGGACGACGCGATTGCGGCCCGCCTCGGCGGCGAGGAGTTCGGCGTGATGATGCGCAACGTTGCGGCATCACAGGCGCATGCGCTGGGCGAGGCGGTCCGCCGCACACTGGCGCAGACCCCCGTTTCCACAGACGGCGAAACGATCATCGCCACCGTGACGGCGGGGTTCGCCATCGCTTCCGATGGCCAGGAAACCGGCGTTACCCTGTTCAGCCGTGCCGACCGCGCCCTTTACGAGGCAAAAAGGGCAGGGCGCAACCGGGTTCTGGGTGCGCAACCGGAGCTTGTTCGCACCTCGGGGGGACTGTCAGAAACGGCCTGAGGGACCATCTTCCAGGACATCGGTTTTCTGGCCACGGGTACGGATTGCATGGATGATGGTTCGGCAAGGGGGACGTCCGGCCTGATCGGCCGTCTGGGCCGCTTCGAGAAGGCCGCGATCGCCGCGCTTGCGATCGGGATCGCAATGTTTGCCTGGACCTTCTGGTCATCGTCCCAGAAGACGGATGCCATCGCCGCGCAGGTCCGCCTGATCGACGAGACGCAGAAGGTCCTTTCGACGCTTCTGTCGATCGAGTCCGGCCAGCGCGGATATGTCCTCACCGGGCTGGAGAATTTCCTGGAGCCCTACGAAGGCGCGCTGGCGGCGCTGGGCGCACAGATATCCCAGCTCGAGACCGCATGGTCCGATGCCGATGCCGATGGCGCGGCCCTGGAAGACCTGCGGTCCGCCATCGGGGCACAGACGCAGTTTGCCGAAGAGGCGGTGCGGACCCGCGCCGTGTCCGGCTTCGAGGCAGCGGCGCAGATGGTGCGGTCCGGCGAAGGCAAGGCGCGCATGGATGCGGTGCGTGCCATCATCAATACCGTTCAGGAAGGGGCTTCAACGCGCATCGCGTCCATCACGATAGAGCGGCGGCAGGCCGAGATGATCTCGGGCATAGCGTTCGCCATCGCGGCCGTCGCGGCATTGGCGCTTGCCTGGCTTGCCCTGCGCCGGCAGGCGCGGCTTCGCGAGACCAACGCCCAGTTCGAGGCGCTGGCCGAGAACATCCCGCAGATGGCATGGATGGCGCGAAAGAACGGCGACATCTTCTGGTATAATCGCCGCTGGGTCGATTATACCGGTCGCACCCTGGAGGAGATGGGAGGCGATCGCTGGCTTGCTGCGGTGCATCCCGACCATGTCGACCGCGTCAAAGCGGGGTTCGGCGCTTCGGTCGCCGCCGCGCGAGAATGGGAAGATACCTTTCCCCTGCGGGGCGCCGACGAAACCTATGGATGGTTCCTGACGCGCGCGGTGCCGATCCGGGGCCCGGACGGCACCGTTCTGCGCTGGTTCGGCACCAATACCGACGTGACGCATCAACGCGCCCAGGAGCGCGAACTGGAAACCGCCCGTGACATAGCAGAGAATGCGAACAGGGCGAAAAGCCAGTTCATCGCCAATATGAGCCACGAGCTGCGCACGCCGCTGACGGCCGTCATCGGCTATACCGAGATGCTCGAGGAAGAAGTGACCGAGATGGGCGAGCAGACCTTGCTTGCGGATCTTGGCAAGATCAACGCCAATGCCCGCCATCTCCTGAGCCTGATCAACGACGTCCTCGACCTGTCGAAGATCGAGGCCGAGCGGATGGAGGTCTTCACCGAAAGCTTTGCCGTCGACACCGCCGTTGAAGAGATCGCGGCCACCGTCGGAAGCCTCATGGACAAGAAGGGTAACCGCTTCGTCGTCGACGCAGCGCCCGGCCTGGGCGAGGCGCACACGGACCAGGTCAAGCTGCGGCAATGCGTCATCAATCTTCTGTCCAACGCGGCCAAGTTCACCGAGAATGGAACCATCGTCCTTCGGGTGCGGCGCGAGGCGGCCGACAAGCGCGACTGGCTTGTCTTCGAGGTCCAGGACGACGGCATCGGCATGACGCAGGAAGAGCTGGGCCGGCTGTTCCAGCGGTTTACGCAGGCCGATGCCTCGACCACGCGGAAATTCGGCGGCACCGGGCTTGGCCTCGCCATCACCAAGGCTTTCGCCAAGATGCTGGGGGGCGACATCGCGGTCGTCAGCCGGCCGGGCGAGGGGTCCACGTTCACGATCAAAATTCCCGCTATCGCCACGGCCAGTGTCGTGGAGGCGCCTTCGATGCAGCCGATCGCCGCGGCGGAGCGCAATGCATCGTCCGGCGTGGTGCTGGCCATCGATGACGATCCCAACGCACGCGAGCTGGTTGCGCGCTTCCTGACGCGCGAGGGGTTCCTTGTCCGCACCGCGGCCGATGGCCTGGCGGGGCTGGAGATGGCGGCGCTGGTGCGCCCGGATGTCATTCTTCTCGATGTGACGATGCCGCGCATGGACGGCTGGTCGGTGTTGTCGGCGCTCAAGGCCGATGCGGACCTGTCCCGGATCCCGGTGGTGATGCTGACGGTAATCGACGAGCACAGCCTCGGCTATGCGCTGGGTGCTTCCGACTACCTGCTCAAGCCCGTGGAGTGGGGGCAGTTGCGCAAGGTGATGGACCGCTTCCGCACGGCCGAGAACGCCTTGGTGCTGGCTGTCGACGATGACGAGGATTTCCTGGCTCGCACGCGTGAGATCCTGGAGCGCGAGGGGTATGGTGTCATGACGGCGTCCAACGGACACATGGCGCTGGAAGCCCTTGCGGAAAAGACGCCCGACCTGATCCTGACGGATCTGGTTATGCCGCAGATGGACGGCTTCGCCTTCATCCGGGCCGCGCGCGCCCGACCGGACACGGCACAGACCCCGATCATCGTATTGACGTCGAAAGACCTGACGCGGGAGGAATTCCGCAAACTGCGTGCCGAGACCGACGAGGTCATCGCGAAAAAGGAGATCGAATTGCCGGAGCTTGCCGCCCAGATACGCGTTATCGTTTCGCCAGCACAGGAGACATCCGAATGACGCGTATCCTTCTTGTCGAGGACCATGAGGAAATCTGGGATTTTCTGTCGCGGCGCCTGCAACGTAAGGGGTATGAGGTCATCCTGGCCCATGACGGGCAGGACGGTATCGACAAGGCGCGCATCACCAACCCCGACATCATCCTGCTCGACATGAACCTGCCGGTCGTGGATGGCTGGACGGCCGCGCGGACCATCCGCGCCGATGCCTCCCTGCCGCGTATGCCCATCATCGCCTTGACGGCACATGCCATGTCCGGCGACCGCGAGAAGACGATCGCCGCCGGCTGCGACGACTATCACGCAAAGCCCGTGGATTTCGCGAGGCTGCTCGGCCAGATCGAGGCGCTGGTGGAGAAGGAAGGCAGCGACGAGCCCGTCGCGTAAGGCCCGCTTGTTATTTCGCGGCCAGCTTCTGCGCCTCCACCAGCGCCGCCGCGAATGTGGTGACGAGCGCGTCGGTGTGGAGGCGGGTGGAGAGCTGCTCCACCATGGCCGGATCCCGCTGCCGCCATATGCCGACGAAGACATGCGCCTTCGGAGCGATCCGGTGCACTTGGCGCACCATCATGCGCAGGTGGACGGTGGAGAGCGGCTCCAGGAAGGACAGGCAGACAAGGCGGACGTCTGAAGCATCGGCGGCGGAAGGCGGGTTCTTGGCAAGGTCCGCCCATGCCGCGGTTTCGGCCGTCAGCCCATGCCGCGTCAATAGCTGGGCCAGCATCGCCGCCACCGTCCCATCGAGCGGATCGTTGCCGGATATGCAGACCACGGGCCGGGCGACGCGCCATTCGGGCTTGAGGTCTTCCGGGCGCTGCACCACCAGCGCGCCTGCCGTATCCGGCCCGGCGGCCTCCACTGCCGCCTTGGCCTCGGTACGTACCACGCCGCCGCGCGGTAGCGGGCTTTCCACCCTGTCGAGCCGTTCCACGAGCGCCATCGCCGCATGCTGCAGCGTCTCCAGCCGCTTGCCCTGCACCGCAAGCCGCGCGACATCGTCGTGGGCGATCCTGATGCCTTCCAGCGCCACTTCGTCGTAATAGGTCACCAGCGCCCGCTCCCGCAGGAATTCGCGTGCCTGCAGCCCCGCCTCCTGCGGCTCTCCGGCCAGCATCCGCTGGTAGAATATCTGCGGCGGCGACAGGGCCGGCTTGTCACCGAACATGATGTCGATGATGCCGAGTGCGGGAACGTAACGCGCCAGCACGACGAGGCAGATCGTAAGGGGCGTCGCCAGGATCAGCCCGACCGGGCCCCACAGCAGCGCCCATATCAGGGCCGCAAGAATGATCGCGACTGGCGAAAGACCGGATGAATGCCCATAGAGAATGGGTTCTACGATGTTGGACATCGCCGTCTCCACGGCGATGTAGAGTAGGGCGGTCCACAGGATCATGTTCCAGCCCGGATCGACCGCGAAGGCCAGCATCATCGGCAGCCCCGCGCCTATGAAGCCACCGACATAGGGAATGTATCGAAGGATGCCGCCGAGGACGCCCCACAGGAACGGGCTCGGCACGCCGATCAGATAGAGGCCCGCGCCGGTGATGAGACCGAAGGCCGCGTTCATGCCGAACTGGAACAGGAGCAGGCGTGACAGGCGAAAGGCGGCATCGTCGATAGCCGCCGTCGTCTGCTGGAGGTCGTCGGTGCCCGCAAGGCGGATGAAGCGGTTCCGCAAGTCTTCGCGCTGAAGCAGGATGAAGATGGCGAAGACGATGACGATGCCGAGCGTCGTCAGCGGACCGAGGAGAGGCGAAATGACGGCCGTGGCCGTGGCCAGCGCGCCTCCGCCGGGGGAAACGATCGTCACCGGCATCGGCCGGGCAACTCCGGGGCTGTCCGCCTCCACGGCGCCGCTGCCACCGATCTTCTCGATATCCGAGGCGATGCCCTGCAGGGCTTCCAGCGCGCGCCCGTAAGGGCCGCTCGGACGCGCCTCACCCTCGGCGACGCTATCGAGCTTCTGCTGGATCGTGGCGCGGTAGCCCGGCAGGTCCTCGGCAAGATTGGCGACCTGCGAGAAGATCAGCAGGATCAGCGCGACGATCGCGCATGTCGCCGTCAGGATGGCGGCGGAAATGGCAAGGCTGCGCGGAACGTTCAACCTTTGCAGCCCGATCACGATGGGCGCCAGCACGAAGGACAACAGGATGCCCAGGGCAAAGGGCACGAAGATTTCCCGGCCAAGATACAGGATCGCCGAGATGCTCAAGACAAGCACGGTTACCGCCAGGGCGGTCAGCAGCGGCAGAAGCCTCCGCATCTGCTGGGATGAAATGATATCCATGAATTTTGGGCCCCGACGGTGTACATCGCGAAGATAGAGCGTGCGGCCGCCCGGGGGAGGAGTGGCCGGCAGTCCGAATTTGGACCGCCGGCCAAGGGCATCACTCGCCGAAGAAGGCGAACTTGATGGCGAAGAGCGCTGCGATGATCCAGGTTGCGGGATGCACTTCGCGGCCGCGCCCCGTCACCAGCTTCAACACCGCATAGGAGATGAAGCCGAAGGCGAGGCCGTTGGCGATCGAATAGGTGAAAGGCATGGCCAGCGCCGTCAGCGCCGCCGGCGCGGCGGTGGTGACGTCTTCCCAGTCCACCTCGACGAGCTCGCGCATCATCAGCGTGGCGACGAACAGCAATGCCGGCGCCGTTGCCGCCGCGGGCACGGCCGCTGCCAGCGGCGAGAAGAACATGGCCAGAAGAAACAGGACGGCCACGGTGAGGGCCGTCAGGCCGGACCGGCCACCGGCCTGCACGCCCGATGCGCTTTCGACATAGGCGGTCGTGGACGATGTGCCGAGCATCGAGCCGGCCAGGATGGCGGTCGAATCCGCCATGAGGGCGCGGCTGAGGTTCGGGTTCTGGTGGGTGGGCCCTTCTTTCAGCAGGCCGGCGCGCTTGGCGACGCCGATCAAGGTGCCGGTGGCGTCGAACACCTCCACCAGCACCATGACCAGCACGACATGGACGATGCCGAAGCCGAGGGCGCCCCAGATGTCCAGTTGCAGGAAGGTGGGCGCCAGGGATGGGGGCAGGTCGACGATGCCGGCAAAGGTGGCGTCCCCGGTTATCATTGCCGCCAGCGTGACGACGATGATGCCGATCAGGATCGCGCCCTTTACGCGCAGCGCATCCAGCGCCGCGATCAGGAAGAAGCCGCCTATGGCCAGAAGCGTCGTGCTGGCCGTGAGATCGCCGAGGGTTATCAGCGTGGCCGGGCTGGCGACGACGACACCGGCGCTCTTGAGCGCGATGATGGCCAGGAACAGGCCGATGCCGGCGGCGATGGCGCTGCGCATGGAAGCCGGTATCCCGGCGATCAGCCACCGGCGCACGCCGGTCACGGACAGGAACAGGAAGATGAGGCCGGAGATGAAGACCGCTCCGAGCGCCTGCTGCCATGTGAAGCCGAGCCCTGCGACGACGGTGAAGGCAAAGAAGGCATTGAGGCCCATGCCCGGCGCCATGGCCACCGGCCAGTTCGCCCAAAGGCCCATGATCGCCGAGCCGAGCGCGGCGGCAAGGCAGGTGGCCACGAAGACCGCTCCGTGGTCCATGCCCGTGGTGGCGAGGATTTCCGGGTTAACGAAGATGATGTACGCCATCGTCAAAAACGTGGTGACACCGGCGATTACCTCGGTACGGACATTGGTGCCCAATGCCTCGAGGTCGAACCATTTCCCTGCCATCATTCCTCCCGGTGGTGTCGGGTTAAATCCCGCTTATGCGGGCCAGAATACGGAGATCGCGGCAAGGTGATTAACCAGAACTCGCGCACTCAGTTTCTACAGATGATTGAAAATCAAGCCGCGCCCCCTGACAACAATCGCTGATGGGCTTTCTTTGCTTCGCGTACGGCAAAGTCCACGAAGACTTTCAACTTCGGATTGCGCATGCGGCTGTGGGGATACAGAAGGCCGAATCGCGCCGGAGGCGGCGCATGCCTGGGCAGCAGCTCCACCAGCCTGCCTGCCGCCAGGTCGGCGGCCACCTCGAAGCGCGGCCGGTTGACGATGCCGGCCCCCGCCCGCGCCCATTCCAGGAGGAGGCCGCTGTCATCGGCGTCGAAGCTGCCTTTGACCAGCATCTTCTGTGGTCCGTCCGGGCCTGTCAGAACCCAGTAATACTCCGTCGAGCGTGGGTAGCGCAGCAGCAGGCAGTTGTGTGCGGCAAGGTCTTCGGGCCGTTCCGGTGCGCTGTGGCGCGCAATGTAGGACGGGGCGGCGCAGATGACGCGGTCGCAGTCCGCGATATGGGCCCAGCTCAGTCCGGAATCGTGCAGTTCCCCCAGAAAGAAGACGAGATCGAGACTGTCGTCGAAGACGTCGATGGTCCGGTCGGTCAGCCGGACCCGCAGCTCTATGTCGGGATAGGCGTCCGCAAAGGCCGGGATGATCGGCCCGACGATGATCTTGCCCGCCACCAGCGGGGCGGCCACGCGTATGGTTCCGCGCGGGCGTCCGGCATAGCCGGCCATCTGCGCGTCGGCCTCCTCGACGGCATCGACGATGCGCCGCGCATGTTCATAGTAGAGCTGCGCCGCCTCCGTCGGCTTCAGCTTGCGCGTCGTGCGGTTGAAAAGCTGGATGCCCAGCGCCTGCTCCAGCGCGCGGATGCGGTTTGAGGCGACGGCCGGCGTCATGCGCACGTCGCGGCCCCCGGCGGTGATGCTGCCCAGTTCGACGACGCGAATGAAGAGTTTGAGGCTGTCTATGTGCGTCATGCGATGTCCGACCGATGGCAGGAGGGCCGCGATTATCTACGCGATCTATAAAGTCTTCATCGAAACGATGCCTGTCGGCAAGGGGGCATTCGGACCTAGTCTCACCGGGATACAGGGAGGAATCCGAATGCGCGGCGCCGATGGGATACGGTTCATTCTCAACGATCGCGATATCGAGGTGCGCGACGGCGCCCCCGACGCGACGCTTCTCGATTTCCTGCGCGGGCAACTGCGCCTGACGGGGACCAAGGAGGGTTGTGCCGAGGGCGATTGCGGCGCGTGTACCGCCCTTGTCGGACGTCTTGTGGATGGCCGCCTGGTCTACGAGCCGGTCAACGCCTGCATCCGCTTCCTGGCGTCCTGCCATGCCACCCATGTCGTGACCATCGAGCATCTGAAAGGGTCCGATGGCGGCCTGCACCCGGTGCAGGTGGCGATGATGGAACATCATGGCTCGCAATGCGGGTTCTGCACGCCCGGCATCGTCATGGCGCTGTACGGCCTATGGCTCGGCAATCCCGCGCCCGATGCGGTCGCGGTGGAGACGGCGCTGCAAGGCAATCTGTGCCGCTGCACCGGATATGAAAGCATCGTGCGCGCCGCATTGGCTGCTGCCGCCGCCGGCGGGCAGGCCTTCGACAGGCTGGCCGTCGAACGGGAAGACATCATGGCGCGGCTGGCGCCGCTGGCCGGCAGCGGCGCGCGGCTGGAAGGCCCCTCCGGGCTTGCTTTGGTGCCGGCCGATCTCGATGAATTCGCGCAGAGCTACGCCGATATGCCGGAGGCGACGCTGGTGGCCGGCGCAACCGATGTTGGCCTGTGGGTCACCAAGTTTCTGCGGCCGATCGCGCCCGCCATCTTCATCGGCGGCCTCGAGGGATTGAAAGGCGTGGCCGAGGACGGCGAATGGCTGACCATCGGCGCCGGCGTCACCTATAGCGAGGCAGAGGACACCATCCGCCGGCTGGTGCCGGGCGCCGCCGACTACTGGTCGCGGATCGGCGGCTGGCAGGTGCGCAATGCCGGCACCATCGGCGGGAACATCGCCAACGGCTCGCCCATCGGCGAGACGCCACCGCTGATGATCGCGCTGGGCGCGGAGATCACCTTGCGCCATCGCGGGCAGCGTCGGCGGATGAAGCTCGAGGATTTCTTCATCGCCTACGGAAAACAGGACAGGCATCCGGGCGAGTTCCTGGAGACCATCCACGTACCCCTGCCGGCCGGACGGCTGGTTTCGGCCTACAAGGTATCCAAGCGCCATCATGCCGATATCTCGGCCGTCGCGGCCGGATTCTGCATCACCGTGCGCGACGGCGTCATCGATGAGGCGCGCATTGCCTTTGGCGGCATGGCAGGCACGCCGAAGCGCGCGACGGGCGCGGAAGTCACCCTTGCCGGCGCGCCCTTCTGCGAGCGCAGTTTCGAGGCAGCGGCAGCCGCCATACCGGAAGATTTCACGCCTTTGTCGGATTGGCGCGCCAGCGCGGACTACCGGCTCCTCGTCGCGGCCAACCTTCTGCGCCGCTTCTGGCTGGAACACGGCACCGGAGATGTCCACCGGCTGGACCGAGGCGTCGACGCGACCATCATGGGGAGGGTGGCATGAAGGACGACAACGCGGCCATCGCCAACCGCATCGCAGGGGGCGTCCATCAATCGCTGCGGCATGACAGTGCCCACAAGCACGTCACCGGAACTGCCGAATATACCGACGATATCGTGGAACCGGTGGGGACGCTGCACGCCTGCCTCGGCCTGTCGACCGTCGCGCATGGTCATATCGAGGCGATGGACCTGTCCGCCGTCGAGGCCGCGCCTGGGGTCCGCTGGGTCATGACCGCCGCGGACATACCGGGCGTCAACGACATTTCCCCGAACGGCCTGCATGACGATCCCATCTTCGCGACCGAGACGGTCGAGTTCTGGGGTCAGCCCCTGTTCGCCGTGGTCGCGCAAACGCGTGACATGGCGCGCCGTGCGGCAAGGCTGGCCAAGGTGCGTTACCGCAAGCTGCCGCACGCGCTGGACATCGAAAGTGCCCGTGCGGCGGGCTACCCCTATGTCACGGCGCCGCTGACGTTGCAGCGGGGGGACGCCGATACGGCCCTGGCCGGTGCGCCGCGTCGGCTGGCCGGACGCATGGTCGTGGGCGGGCAGGACCATTTCTATCTGGAAGGCCAGATCGCGCTGGCCGTGCCGGGCGAGGATGCCGAAGTCACCGTCCACGTGTCGACACAGCATCCGTCCGAGGTGCAGCACATGGTCTCGCACGCACTCGGCGTGCCGGCCAACGCCGTCACCGTTTCGGTGCGCCGCATGGGCGGCGGCTTCGGCGGCAAGGAAACGCAGATGAACCTTTTCGCCTGCGTCGCCGCCATCGCGGCCAAGCGGTTGAAATGCGCGGTCAAGCTGCGGCCGGACCGCGACGACGACATGGTGGCGACCGGCAAGCGGCACGACTTCGCCATCGACTACGAGGTCGGCTTCGACGATACGGGCCGTATCCAGGCTGTGCGCGGCGACTATGCGGCGCGGTGCGGCTTCTCGGCGGATCTGTCCGGCCCCGTCACCGACCGGGCGCTGTTCCACGCCGACAACGCCTATTTCTATCCGCATGTGCGCCTGAACTCGCATCCGTTGAAAACCAATACGGTGTCCAATACCGCCTTCCGCGGTTTCGGCGGGCCGCAGGGCATCATCGCCGCGGAGCGGATCGTGGAAGAGATCGCCTATGCGACAGGGCAGGACACGCTCTCGGTTCGCCGCCGCAACCTTTACGAAAACGGCCAGCTGACGCCCTATCATCAACCCGTCGAAGACCAGATCCTGCCGCGCCTGATCGACGAGCTGGAGGCCAGCAGCGAGTATCAGGCGCGCCGGCGCGCCATCCTGGAGGCCAACGCACGCGGTGGGGTCATCCGCCGCGGCATCGCGCTGGTGCCGGTCAAGTTCGGCATCTCATTCACCGCAACATGGTTCAATCAGGCCGGGGCGCTGGTGCATGTCTATTCCGATGGTTCGATCCAGTTGAACCATGGCGGCTGCGAAATGGGCCAGGGATTGCACACCAAGGTTGCCCAGGTGGTCGCCGATGCCTTCCAGGTCGATATCGACCGCGTGCTGATTACGCGGACCCAGACCGACAAGGTGCCGAATACCTCGGCAACGGCGGCGTCCTCCGGCACGGACCTGAACGGCATGGCGGCAGAGGATGCCTGCAGGCAGATCGTGGATCGCCTGCGCGCCTTCGCCGTCGAGGCCTACGACATCACGCCGGACGAGTTCGCGCTGACATCGGCCGGTGTGGTGCTTGGGCAAAGGCTGATGGCGTTCGACAGCTTCATCCGCGCCGCCTACATGGCGCGCATCCAGCTCTCGGCGGCCGGCTTCTACAAGACGCCCAAGATTCACTGGAACAGGCAGACGGGGCAGGGGCGGCCCTTCTACTATTTCTCCTACGGTGCCGCGGTCGCGGACGTATCGGTAGACAGCCTGACGGGCGAATACGTGATAGAGCGCGCGGATATCCTGCACGATGTCGGCAAGTCGCTGAACCCGGCACTCGACAAGGGGCAGGTCGAGGGGGCCTTCGTGCAGGGCACCGGCTGGCTCACCTCCGAAGAGTTATGGTGGAACGCGGAGGGCGAACTGCGCACCCATGCGCCGTCCACATACAAGATCCCCCTGGCCTCCGACCGGCCCAAGGTCTTCAACGTCGCTCTGGCCGACTGGTCGGTCAACAAGGAACGCTCGATCAAGCGGTCCAAGGCCGTGGGCGAGCCGCCATTCTGCCTCGGCATATCGGTCTTCGAGGCCATCGGCATGGCCGTCGCCTCGTTCGCTGATTATTGCATTTGCCCGCGTCTCGATGCGCCGGCAACGCCGGAGCGGGTGCTGATGGCCATCGAACGCATGAAGCGCGGCGCCTGACATGTTCGTCCGTGTCGCCATCGTGCGGACCCGTGGCTCGGCCCCCCGCGAGGCCAGGGCCTTCATGGACGTGCATGCCGATCGGCTGGCGGGGACCATCGGCGGCGGTCAACTGGAATATATGGCCATCGCGGAGGCGCGACGCCTTCTTGCGGCCGGCGGCGGCGCGTTGCGGATGGAGGTTCCGCTGGGACCGGCCATCGGCCAATGCTGCGGCGGCCACGTGACGCTGCAACTGACCGTCACCGAGGGCGAGGATGCCCCGGCGCCAAGGCTGCCGACGGTCCTGATCTTTGGCGCCGGGCATGTCGGGCGCGCCCTCGCACGCGCACTTGCGCTGCTTCCGGTTTCATTCCGTGTCATCGATCCACGCGCGGAGGAGCTGTCGCTGCTGCCCCCGGGGATCGAACGGGTGCTGACGCCCATACCGGAAGCCGAAATCCGCGCCGCCTTGCCCGGCACGGCCTATGTCATCCTGACGCATGACCATGCCCTCGACTTTCTGCTGGCCGCAGAGGCGTTGGAGCGTGGGGATGCGGTTTATGTCGGGATGATCGGCTCTGCCACCAAGCGGGCCAGCTTCCGTTCATGGCTGCGCCGGTCCGTGCCCGGCCTTTCGGACGCTGGGCTGACCTGTCCCATCGGCGCGGGCTTTTCCCGGGACAAGCGTCCCGAAGTCATCGCCGCATTTACCGCCGCCGAGTTGATGGGCCTGTTCGGCCCTGCGGATCCGAAGGAAAAGAACCATGAAAACGCTGCTGCGCGGACGCCTGCTTGATTTCCACGGCGATCCGGAGACGGACGCCGACAGCCACCGCTGGATCGAGGATGGCGCGATCCTGGTCGAGCATGGGCGTATCGTCGCCAGCGGCGCCTTTTGCGACGTGGACGGACGCGATGCGAAGGTGGTGGATCATCGCCCGCATATCCTCATGCCGGGCTTCATCGATGCGCATATCCACTTTCCGCAGGTGCAGGTGGTGGCCAGTTGGGGTGAGCAGCTCCTCGACTGGCTGAACAGCTATGTCTTCCCCGAGGAAGGGCGCTTTACGGATGCGGCCCACGCCGGGCGCATGGCGGCGTTTATCCTGGACGAGTTCGCGCGCAACGGCACGACGACGGCGCTGGCCTTCGGGTCCAGCCACGTGACGTCCGTGGACGCGCTGATGGCCGCCGCCGAGGCGCGGAACATGTGTTTGATCGCCGGCAAGACGATGATGGACAGGAACGCGCCGGACGGTGTCCTGGATACGGCGCAGTCCAGCTACGACGACAGCACGGCGCTGATCGGCCGGTGGCATGGACGCGGACGGCTGCGCTATGCGATCACGCCGCGCTTCGCGATCACCTCGACGCAAGGTCAGCTCGACGCGGCCGGCGCCCTGGCGCGGGAAAACCCCGACTGCATCGTGCAGACGCACCTGTCGGAAAACCGTGCCGAGATCGATTATACGCTGTCGCTCTATCCGAAGGCGCGCGATTACCTGGATATCTATGAAAGCGTGGGCCTGCTGTCGCCGCGCCTGCATCTCGCCCATGCCATCCATCTGGAAGAGCGCGAGATCGAGCGGATGGCCGAAAGCGGCGCACGCGCCGTTCACTGCCCGACCTCCAACCTGTTCCTCGGCTCCGGCCTGTTCGCCGGGCGGACGCTGGAGGGGCGCGGCATCGTCAGCGCCATCGCCACGGATATCGGCGCGGGCACCTCCTATTCCATGCTGCGCACGCTCGCGGCGGCCTATGATGTCCGGCAGCTACGCGGCGACAAGCTGGGCATTCTGGCAGGGTACCACAAGGCGACGCGCGGCAACGCCCTGGCGCTCGGACTTGTGGACGATATCGGCACACTGGCTGTCGGCAGCGCCGCCGACATCGTCGTTCTCGATCCGGCGGCGACGCCTGCCATGGCGCTGCGGGCCGAGCGTGCCCGCTGTTTCGAGGATGAGTTGTTCATCCTGCAGACGATGGGCGATGACCGTGCCGTCGCCGAAACCTATGTCGCCGGCCGCGCCCGCAAGGGCGCGACCGAGAAGGAGCGTATCGCCGCCTAGTGTTCCGCCACCTGAGCCGCGGCACGCAGATCCGCTTCCGTTGCGCCGGCGCCGTTGAAGAACGCGTTCAGCGCCACGGCCGATATGCTGGCCAGGAGAATGCCGGATTCGATCAGCGGATGCAGGGCATGCGGCAACCACATCAGGAAATGCGGCGCCACCATCGGGATCATGCCGAAGCCGAGGCTGACCGCGACGATGAACATGTTGTGGCGGTTATGGGCAAAGTCCGCACCGGCGCCTAGAATGCGCACGCCCGTCGCCGCCACCATGCCGAACATGACGATGCCGGCGCCGCCCAGAACGAAGGTCGGGATCGCTTCCGCGAGGGCACCCATTTTCGGAACGAGTCCCAGACATATCAGGATGATGCCGCCGGCCGCGCAGACATAGCGCGAGCGGATGCCGGTCACGCCCACAAGCCCGACATTCTGTGAGAACGACGTGTAGGGAAAGGTGTTGAAGATGCCGCCGATGACGGTGCCGAGGCCATCGGTGCGCAGGCCGGCCTCAAGCATCGGCCGGGTCAGCTTGCGCCCGGTCAGGTCGCTCAACGCCAGGAACATGCCGGTGGACTCGATCAGGGTCACGATCATCACCAGCACCATCGTTGCTATCATGACCGGCTCGAAGATCGGGGTGCCGAAGCTGAATGGCGTGACGAAAGCGAACCAGCCGGCATCGGCCACATGGGAAAAGTCCATCATGCCGGCAAGCGCGGCGACGACGCCGCCAAGCACGATGCCGATCAGGACGCAGATGTTGGACAGGAACCCACGGCCATACCGGGCGATCAGCAGCACCACGGCCAGCACCAGGGCCGAAATGGCGATGTGCGAGGGCTGGGCATAGGCGGGGTTGTCCACCGTCGCGGCCAGCCTGAGCCCGTCCGGCATCGCCGGGGCATTGGCGGCGGCGGCCTGCAGCCACGCCGCATGCGCGGGGTCGACGACCTGCGGTGCGGTGGGGCCGCGCTGGATGCCGAAGACCCAGTCTATGCCGACGCGCATCAGCGTCACGCCGATGACGAGGATGATGGAGCCCGTCACCACCGGCGGAAAGAAGCGCAGCATCCGCGCTACCAGCGGTGCCAGGAAGATGGCAATGAAGCCCGCGGCGATGATCGAGCCGAAGATCATGCGCGCGCCATCGGCGCCCGGGTTGGCCGTGCCGATGGCCACCATCGGACCGACCGCCGCGAAGGTGACGCCCATCATCACCGGCATCTTGATGCCGAACCAGCGTGTCGCGCCAAGCGACTGGATCAGCGTGACGATGCCGCAGACGAACAGGTCCGCCGAGATCAGGAGAGCCACCTGCGTCGGCGTCAGCTGCAAGGCCCGGCCGACGATGAGGGGCACCGCCACCGCGCCGGCATACATGACCAGCACGTGCTGCAGGCCCAGCGTGAACAGCTTGGGGGCCGGCAAAATCTCGTCCACGGGATGAACGCCCGTCTGCGGGCCGGCGGTATCGGCGCCAATGGAATTGGGGGTCATCAGGAACGCTCCTCCCTGTTTGTCCTGATCATGATGCACCTTGCGGCGCATCTCGGCCATGCCCCAATCTTGTTGTTGTTGTCCGGGGCAGGGACGATCCTGGCGAGCCTACTATCGGATCGGCGCGCGCATTTCCGTCAGACGGTTTGAAAGTCTTTACGACAAAGGAATGTCGTTGCCCGCCTTGGACGCCTGATAGGTTTCCGAAAGCCCGTCATATGCTGCGCGGATGGCGTCGGCACGGGCCCGCAGCCGGGGACGCGCGCCGTCGGGCGCAGCCTCCACCGCACCGGCAAGGGCGGTGCTGGTCCAATAGGCGTTCATGCGGCGGTAGCCGCCCGGCTCCAGCCCGAACACCTCCTTCAGGATGGCAAGGTCGTGCGGGATGGCGAAGGCATCCCGTGAATCCTCGTGGCTGAAGAAGTAGGAGAAATTGTCGAACCCGGCCCAGGTGATCGCCGACAGGCAAAGGGTGCACGGCTCGTGCGTCGACAGGAAGACGCAGTCCCGCGTGTCGGGCCGGTCTGCCTTCGGCATTTCATAGAAGCGTTTCAGCGCATGCATCTCGCCATGCCAAAGCGGGTTTTCCAGCTCGTTGTTGGTTTCCGCCACCACCACCGACAGATCGTCCTTGCGCAGGATCGCCGCCCCGAACACCTTGTTGCCGGCGGCGACACCAGCGCGTGTCCTGGGTACGATGTCCTGCTCGATGACGTCGAACAGTCGGTCGATCATCTCACTGTTCATGGGAAGCGCCCTCCGGCAGCTCGATCGTGAAGGGCTCGTCCAGGATGAACTCCTCCAGATTGTTGCCGCTTCCGCCCCGGTCGGCCACGATGAAGTTCTGCGGTTGCCCAAGCGGCGTCAGCACACCATGCCAGACGTTGCGATGATAGTTGACCCCTTGTCCCGGGGCCGTCACGAACGCCTCCGGCCGGCCGGGCCGGCCGTCCTCGTCCGGGCAGACGACCACAAGGAAGGGCCGCCCGTCCAGGGGCATGAAGGCCTGGCTGCCGAGCGGGTGCCGCTCTACCAACGTCAGGGTCAGCGGCATGTCGTAGGGTGTGCCGCAGAAGATCGACAATATGGCCCGCGCATCCTCGCCGACGGCGTCGATGCGCGCCAGCTCGTGGAAACGCTCGCAGCGGCCGGCATTGATCGGATAATGGTTCGTCCAATCGGTATCCAGCACATCGCCATAGGGCGCGAAGGCCGCGCGCGTCAGCGGCCTTGCCGTCACGACGCGGCTCATGCCCGGCCCCGACGCGGCAGCGGCATGTGGCGGTTGACGTCCTTGTAGAGCAGATAGCGGAAATTGCCCGGTCCGCCCGCGTAGCAGGCCTGTGGGCAGAAGGCGCGCAGCCACATGTAGTCACCAGCCTCGACCTCTACCCAGTCCTGGTTGAGGTGGTAGACGGCCTTTCCTTCCAGCACGTAGAGCCCGTGTTCCATGACATGTGTTTCGGCAAAGGGGATGACCGCCCCCGGCTGCAACGTGACGATGGTCACGTGCATGTCGTGCCGAAGATCCGCCGGGTCGACGAACCGGGTGGTCGCCCACTTGCCGTCCGTGCCGGGCATCGGCGTCGGCGCAATGGTGGCTTCGTCCAGGAACAGCGGTTCGGGCAGCTCGATACCGTCCACCACCTCGTAGGCCTTCCGCACCCAGTGGAACCGCGCGACACGATCGCCTGCATTGGTCAGCGTCCAGTTGCTGGATGGCGGCAGATAGGCATAGCAGCCGGAATGCAGGCGATGGGTTTGCCCATCCACGCTGACGGTGGTTTCCCCCTCCACCGCGAAGAGCACGCCCTCTGCATCCGGGTCGCTCTCGGGCCGGTCGGAACCGCCGCCCGGCTGCACTTCCATGATGTACTGGGAGAAGGTTTCGGCAAAGCCCGACAAGGGGCGCGACAACACCCAGAGACGGGTTCCGGTCCAGTGCGGCAGAAGGCTTGTCACGATGTCGCTCATCGTGCCCTTCGGAATGACGGCATAGGCCTGCGTGAACACCGCCCTGTCGGTCAAAAGCTGCGTCTGCGGCGGCAGCCCGCCGGTTGGCGCATAATAGCTGCGGTTCATCGTCTTTGCGTTCATTGCGGGAGGATCTCCTTGAGGCGCAGGGTCGCGATCCGCTCCACCTGCCGGCAGGCGGTGGCCAGTTCGCTGTCGCGGTCGTTCGAAAGGCGTTGCTCGAAGGCCGAAAGGATCGACGCCTTGTCGTGGTCGCGCACGGCGATGATGAAGGGAAAGCCGAACTTGGCCACATAGGCCTCGTTGAGCTGGGTAAACTTCGCCCTTTCGTCATCGGTCAAGGCATCCAGTCCGGCCGATGCCTGCTCCCGCGTCGACTCGTCGGTCAGCCGCTTTGCCGCGGCAAGCTTGCCGGCCAGATCGGGGTGGGCCTGCAGAACGCCTAGCCTTTCCTCTGCGCTGGACGAGCGGAAGGCGCGGGCCAGGGCGTTGGCAAGGCCGGCGGCGCTGTCATGGGCGGGCCCCAGCTCCAGGTCGAAAGCCCGCTCGGCGATGAAGGGCGAATGCTCGTAGATCGAGCCGAAGCGGGTGACGAAATCCGCCCGCGTCATCCGCGACGGCCGCAGCGACGGTGCCTGGTAGGGATGTTCTGCAATCCAGTGCCGCGCAATGTCGATACGCCGGGCAATCCAGACGTCCTCATGGCCCCTGACATACTCCACGAAGCGGCGCAGCGCGGCGAAGCGGCCCGGCCGCCCGATGAGACGGCAGTGCAGGCCGACCGTCATCATCGAGGGGCGGCCTTCCGCGCCTTCCGCATAATGCGTGTCGAAGGCATCCTTGAGATAGGTGAAGAACTGCTCGCCGGTGTTGAACCCCTGCGGCGTTGCGAAGCGCATGTCGTTGGCATCGAGCGTGTAAGGCAGCACGAGCTGCGGGTCGATGGCGTTGCCGTGGCCGTCATGGTCGAGCCAGTAGGGCAGGTCGTCGTCATAGGTGTCCGATATCCAGACGAAACCCTTGTCATTCGCCGCCAGCCGCACAGACCAGCTCGACGTCCGGCCGAGATACAACCCCGTTGGACGCTCGCCAACGACTTGCGTATGCAGCCGGATCGCCTCTGCCAGGTCCCTGGCCTCGTCCGCCTCGGAATGGTCGCGATAGTCGATCCAGCGCAGGCCGTGCGAGGCGATCTCCCAACCGGCGGCCTTCATCGCCTCCACCTGCTCGGGCGAGCGGGCGAGGGCGGTGGCGACCCCATACACCGTCACCGGCACGGCACTCCGGGTGAACAGCCGGTGCAGCCGCCAGAAGCCGACCCGCGCGCCGTACTCGTAGATGGATTCCATGTTCCAGTGGCGCTTGCCCGGCCACGGTGCCGCGCCGACGATCTCGGACAGGAAAGCCTCGGAAGCGGCATCCCCGTGCAGAACGTTGTTCTCGCCGCCTTCCTCGTAATTGACGACGAAGGACACGGCCACTTTGGCGCCTCCGGGCCAGCGCGCGTCCGGCGGGTTGGGTCCATAACCCCGCATGTTGCGTACGTAACGGTCGGCCATGCCCATAGCGTCGTCTCCAGTCCACTCGGATTCGAGGTTAGAATAGCTTGCCCGGCCGCATTCACCCCCGGATATTTGAAAGTCTTTCCGGCCGGACAGCATCCATGGGGTTTCGGTTCCGGCGTTAGGGTATCCTCATGCAAGTCGAAAAATGAGGGAGTCTCCATGGTGGATGCGACAGGACGGTTGACGACGCATGTTCTGGATACGGCGACGGGGCGTCCCGCCGCCGGGATGAGCATAGAGCTGTTCCGGCTGGACGGGGATCGCCGCGTCCACCTGAAGACGGTCGTCACCAATGATGATGGCCGTTGCGATGGACCGATCCTGTCCGGCGCGGACTTTTCCAACGGCGTGTACGAGCTGCTGTTCCATGCCGGCGATTATCTGAGAAGCACCGCCCCCGGCCTTCCGGAGCCGCTCTTCCTGGACCTGGTGCCGATCCGCTTCGGCATGGCGGAGGCGGCCCATTACCACGTGCCGCTGCTGATCTCGCCGTTCAGCTACTCCACCTACCGGGGTAGCTGACGGCCTCACGCTGCCAGCGCATCGCGCACCATGCGCTGGCAGCGCGTCACCATGAAATCCAGAAACAGCCGCAGCTTGGGGTCCTGGAACTTGCGGTGCGGATAGACCGCGGCAAGCTGCACGGCAGGCGGAGGCGACTGCGGCAGCACGACCTGCAGCCGGCCCGAGCGCAAATAGGGCTCCACCTCGAAGCGGGGCTTCATCACGATGCCATGTCCGGCCAGTGCCCAATCGGTCAGGACGTCGCCGTCGTCCGAATCGAACGGCCCGCTCACATCCACCTTTTCCGGTCCGTCCGGCCCCTGCAGCGTCCAGAAGAATTCCCGCGATCCCGGAAAGCGCAGCAGGAGGCAATCGTGCCCGCCGGCAACGAGCGCGGCGGGCTCCTCCGGTACGCCCTTGCGCGCCAGATAGTCCGGCGATGCGACCAGCACGCGCTCGCACTCCAGTATGCCGCGCATCCGCAGGCTCGAATCCTCCATGAGGCCAAGCCGGAAGGCCAGGTCGATGCCTTCCTTCATCATGTCGACATTGTGGTCCGACAGGCGCAGACGCACCTCGATCTCGGGAAAGCGGTCGTGGAATTCCGGGATGCCGGACGCTATGAACCGCCGGCCGAAGCCCAGAGGGGCCGTAACGCGGATGACCCCGCGCGGCCTGTCGGACAGCGAGGCCACATTGGCTTCCGCCTCCGCGACCGCGTCCAGAACCTTCTTGGCGCCCTCGTAGAAGGCGCGGCCATGTTCGGTCGGGCTGACCTGCCGCGTCGTGCGGTTGAACAGGCGTACGCCCAGATGCTTCTCGAGTTCCTTGATCCGGTGCGAGGCGACAGCCGGCGATATCCGCAGATCCCGCCCGGCGGCCGACAGCGTTCCCAGCTCCACCACGCGGACGAAGACGGCGACATTGTCGAGATAGATCATCCGGCACGTTCCTCCCTCATGCAGTCCGGCCCGCTATCATTTTCGTCTTTCGTTTGAAAGTCATCCCGAATGCGGCATGATTTCGCCGACAGGGCGGCAGCGTAGAGTGCCCGTCCTAGCCGAGAGGGGGTGCCCGTGTACGAATTTGCAATCTTCTGGGAGTGGCTGGCCTTCGCCGCGCGCTGGCTCCATGTGGTGACGGCCATCGCCTGGATCGGCTCGTCCTTCTACTTCATCGCGCTGGATCTCGGCCTTCGCAAGCGCGAAGGGCTTCCGGTGGGCGCCTATGGAGAAGAGTGGCAGGTGCATGGCGGCGGCTTCTACCATATCCAGAAATACCTGGTCGCCCCGGCCAACCTGCCGGAGCACCTGACATGGTTCAAATGGGAAAGCTACGCCACCTGGCTGTCCGGCTTCTTCCTCCTGGCCGTCGTCTACTACACCGGGGCCGACCTGTTCCTCATCGACCGGAACGTTCTGGACGTGTCCGTGCCGGTGGCGATCCTTATCTCGGCGGGGTCCCTGGCCCTCGGCTGGGTGATCTACGACCAGCTCTGCAAGTCTCCGCTCGGGCGGCACGATACGGCGCTGATGCTGCTGCTCTATGCGGTGGTCGTCTGCGTCGCCTACGGCTACACGCATCTGTTCACCGGCCGCGCCGCACTGCTGCATCTTGGCGCGTTCACCGCCACGATCATGTCGGCAAACGTCTTCCTGATCATCATTCCGAACCAGAAGATCGTGGTGGCCGACCTCAAGGCCGGCCGCAAGCCCGACCCGAAATACGGCCGCATCGCCAAGCAGCGCTCCACGCACAACAACTACCTGACGCTGCCCGTGATCTTCCTGATGCTGTCCAACCATTATCCGCTGGCATACGGCACGGAGTTCAACTGGGTCATCGCATCGCTCGTATTCATCATCGGCGTGCTGATCCGGCATTATTTCAACACGATGCACGCAACCGGCGCCAAACCGCACTGGACATGGTGCGCCTCCGCCGTGCTGTTCATCGTAATCATGTGGCTGTCGACCGCGCCGTCGATCCTGACCGGGCAGGAAAGGGTATCCGCGCGGGCCGAAACGCTGATGGCATCCGGTGAGTTCAGCACCGTGAAGACGACGGTGATGGGGCGCTGCTCCATGTGTCACGCCGCAGAACCGGTATGGGAGGGAGTCCACCGCGCGCCGAAGGGCGTGCTGCTCGACAGCGGCGAGGCGATCGCCGAGCATGCACGGGAAATCTACGTGCAGGCCGGACGCAGCCATGCCATGCCGCCGGGCAACATCACCGCCATGACGCCGGAAGAGCGCCAGCGCCTCGTAGCCTGGTACGAAGGCAGCTGACCGCCCGCTTCCTCATGCAGCACCGAGCCGCCGCGACACCTGTGTCGCGGCGTTTTTTACATGGGCGCCGATCTCCTCCAGGCGCTCCGTGCCCATGCGGTGCGTCGGCCCGGACACCGATATGCCGGCGACCGCTTCGCCATGATGGTTGCGGATCGGCGCGGCCACGCAACGCATGCCGGGGGACTTTTCCTCGTCGTCGACGGCAAATCCGCGCTGCCGCGTCAGCGCGATGTCACGAGCCAGATCCTCTGCGCTCGTCAGCGTCTGCGCGGTAAAGCGCAGCATGGGGGCTCTCTCGCAGAACGATCGGAAGCGCGGCGCGTCGTAGGTGGATAACAGGGCCTTGCCGATACCGGAGGCATGCAGCGGCGACAGCGTCCCCGGCGGAAAGAAGGCGCGGATCGCCTCATGCGTTTCCACCTGACTGAGGAACAGCACGAAGCCTTCCTTCTCCATTCCGAGATTGGCGGTTTCTCCGCAAAGCTGCATCAGTTGATGAAGCGCCGGGCGACTCTGCTCCACCACGTTGGTCCGACGCAGAAAGGACGAGCCCAATCGAAAGGCGCCGCTACCCACGCGCCATAGCTGATCGTCCGTGCCGCATTCGACGAAATCGCGATGCTCCAACGTACCGAGCACGCGATGAACCGTGGCGACGGATTCGCCCAACGCGTCGGCCAGCCTGCTCAGGCTGATACCGTCCGAGGCCGCGATCGCGTCCAGCACATCCAGCGCGCGGTCCACCGCCTTGACGCGTGCGTCCCCCTCCGGCTCGTTGAAAGCCTTCGGCCGACCGCGCCTCCTGATTTCACCCACGAGTGTCGCCCTTTGGTTTGAAAAATTGCAAGATACTGATATCGCGCAATAAAACACCGTTCTTCCAAAAATGAAAATATTTTTCAAGAAAATTTCCAGTGTCGATCACCGGTGTTAGGCTTCAAGCATCGTCGAGGAGGGCGTTTGCCGATGTACATGCAGAACCCCGTTTTCATACCTGGCCCGACCAACATGCCGGAAGTGCTGCGCCGCGCGGCGGACATGCCGACGCTGGACCACCGGTCGCCGCGCTTTGCCGAGATCCTGCATCCGGCGCTCGCCGGGGTGCGAAAGGTTATCAAGAGTGCGTCGGCCGAGGTCTTCGTATTTCCGTCTACCGGCACCGGCGGCTGGGAAACCGCCATCACCAACACGCTCAGCCCCGGCGATGCGGTCCTTGCCGCCCGCTACGGCATGTTCAGCCATCGCTGGATCGACATGTGTCGCCGTCACGGCCTGAATGTCGAGCTGGTCGAAGAAGCGTGGGGCAATGCTCTTCCCGTCGAGGCTTATGAAGCACGCTTGCGCGCCGACAGGCAGCATCGCATCAAGGCCGTTCTTGCCACGCACAACGAAACGGCCACCGGCGTTCGCTCGGACATCGCTGCGGTGCGTCGCGCGCTGGATGCCGCAAACCATCCGGCAATGCTGTTCGTGGACGGGGTGAGTTCCATCGCGTCGATGGATTTCCGCATGGACGAATGGGGTGTCGATATTGCCGTCACCGGGTCGCAGAAGGGCTTCATGCTGCCCGTGGGCCTTGCCATCGTGGCCTGTTCGCCGCACGCGATGGACATGATGGCGGATGCCAAACTGCCGCGCACCTTCTTCGATATCGCCGACATGCGCGCGCGCTACGCCGACGGCGCCTATCCCTATACACCCAGTGTCGGCCTGTTGAACGGCCTGAAAATGGCGACGGAGATGCTGCTGACGGAAGGGCTCGACAATGTCTATGCCCGGCATCGGCGGATCGCCGAGGGCGTCCGCGCGGCGGCCCGGGCCTGGGCCATGCCGCTTTGCGCCACGCGTCCGGAGATCGCCTCCGAAACGGTCACGGCCGTCATGACGCCGCAGGGCTTCGACGCGACGCGGCTGGTGGCCCATGCCAGTGCCAAATACGACGTCGCCTTCGGCGTCGGGCTCGGCGAAGTGTCCGGCAAGCTGTTCCGCATCGGGCATCTGGGCAGCCTCAGCGACGTCATGGCACTGGCCGGCATAGCAACCGCCGAAATGGCGATGGCCGATCTTGGTTTGCCGATCACGCTGGGCAGCGGTGTGGCCGCCGCACAGGAGCATTATCGCAGCACACAAGCCGCCGAAGACCGGCTCGCCGCCTGACGGGGAAGACAGAATGACCATACCCAGCTATCGGGACATGCTCGATGCGCGCGAGCGGATCGAACCCTACATCCATCGCACGCCCGTCCTGACGTCGCAGCATATCGACGGCCTTTCCGGGGCGCGCCTCTTCTTCAAATGCGAGAATATGCAGAAGGCGGGGGCCTTCAAGGCACGCGGCGCGTCCAACGCCGTCTTCGGCCTCAGCGACGAGCAGGCGGCGCGCGGCGTTGCCACCCACTCGTCCGGCAATCACGGCACGTGCCTGGCCTATGCCGCCGGGCGACGGGGAATTCCCTGCACGGTCGTGATGCCGCGCACCGCGCCGCAGGCCAAGAAGGACGCCGTACGCGGCTACGGCGCCGAGGTGGTGGAGTGCGAGCCGTCGACCAGTTCCCGCGAGGCCGTTTTCGCCGAAGTCGTGGCGCGTACGGGGGCCGAGTTCGTGCATCCCTACAACGATCCGCGCGTCATCGCCGGGCAGGCCACCTGCGCGCTGGAGCTCAACGAGCAGGTCGACGGTCTTGATGCCGTCATCGCGCCCATCGGCGGTGGCGGCATGGTATCCGGCACCTGCCTGACCCTGTCCACGCTGGCACCGCGCATCCGCATCTATGCCGCCGAACCGGAGCAGGCAGACGATGCCTACCGAAGCCTGAAGGCCGGGCACATCATCGCCGACGACGCGCCGGAAACCATCGCCGATGGGCTTAAAGTGCCGCTGAAGGACATGACCTGGCATTTCGTCAGCCGCAACGTCACCGATATCCTCACCGTCTCCGAGACGGAGATCGTCGATGCGATGAAGCTGATCTGGAAACGGCTGAAGATCGTGATGGAGCCTTCCAGCGCCGTGCCATTGGCAGCCATACTGAAAAACAAAGAGCTTTTCGCCGGCCAGCGCGTCGGCGTCGTGATCACCGGCGGCAATGTCGACCTCGACAAGCTGCCCTGGAACCAGCCGAACGCTCAGTGAGGAGACACCCCATGGATACGGAAACCAGATTCGCCGGCCTCGAGGTCGGTTACGACATTCCTGCTCTGCCGGGCATGAGCGCGGACGACATCCAGACACCCTGCCTGATCCTGGACCTCGACGCGCTGGAGGCGAACATTCGCAAGATGGGCGACTATGCCAAGGCGCACGGCATGGCGCATCGCGCGCATGGCAAGATGCACAAGTCGGTGGATGTGCTGCGTATGCAGATGGAGTTGGGCGGCGCCATCGGCGTCTGCTGCCAGAAGGTCTCGGAGGCGGAGGTGTTCGTTCGGGCCGGCTTCAAGGACGTGCTCGTGTCCAACC
Source organism: Aureimonas sp. OT7 (assembly GCF_014844055.1). Classification (NCBI taxonomy): domain Bacteria; kingdom Pseudomonadati; phylum Pseudomonadota; class Alphaproteobacteria; order Hyphomicrobiales; family Aurantimonadaceae; genus Aureimonas; species Aureimonas sp. OT7. Next base: position 2,454,206 of record NZ_CP062167.1, on the reverse strand, counting down.
AGGTGCGCGATCCGGCCAAGATTGAGCGGCTGGCGCGCCTGCCGCTGCATGGCGGCCGTGTGATCGTCTGCGTTGACGACGTCGCCAATGTCGGCGATCTGTCGCAGGCCGCACAGCGCAACGGCACGGTCCTGGATTGCTTCGGCGAGATCGATTGCGGGGCAGGGCGCTGTGGCGTCACCACGACCCCGGCGGTCCTGGAGATCGCCCGTGCAATCGCCAAGGCGCCGGGCCTGCGCTTTACCGGCATACAGGCCTATCAGGGGGCCATGCAGCACATCGACAGCTATGAGGAGCGCAAGGCCAAGCTGGACGCCGCCATCGCCCAGGTGCGCGACGCGGTCGAGGCGTTGAAGGCCGAGGGTCTTGAGCCTCGGATCGTCAGCGGCGGCGGCACCGGCAGCTATTATTTCGAAAGCAATTCGGGCCTGTACAACGAACTGCAATGCGGCAGCTATGCCTTCATGGACGCCGACTATGGGCGCATCCACGACAAGGACGGGCAGCGCATAGACAAGGGCGAATGGCAGAACGCGCTGTTCATCCTGACCAGCGTGATGAGCCACGCCAAGCCCGACAAGGCCATCTGCGATGCCGGCCTGAAGGCGCAGTCGGTGGATTCCGGATTGCCGTTCATCTATGGGCGCGACGATGTGAAGTACATCAAATGCTCGGACGAGCATGGGGTCATCGAGGATGCGAACGGCGTCCTGAAGATCAACGAGAAACTCAAGCTCGTGCCCGGCCATTGCGACCCCACCTGCAATGTCCATGACTGGTATGTCGGCGTGCGCAACGGCGTCGTCGAAACCGTGTGGCCGGTTTCGGCGCGCGGCAAGGCCTACTGAGCGGAGTACCCTGACTTGATTATCGTACCCGAACGCGACATTGCCGGCCTGATCGGGCCGGCAGACTGCCTTGCGGCCGTGGAGGGCGTATTCGCCGCCATGGCGCGGGGCACCGCGCGCAACTTCCCGGTCGTGCGCGAGGCGCTCGGCCACGCCGACGCGCTCTATGGCTTCAAATCGGGCTTCGATGCCGAAAGCCTTGCCCTCGGCCTCAAATCCGGTGGATTCTGGCCGGGCAATATGGCCCGGGGCCTGACGAACCACCAGTCGACGATCTTCCTGTTCGACGCCGATACCGGCCAATGCCGGGCCATCGTCGGCGGCAACCGGCTGACGGCCCTGCGCACCGCGGCCGCGTCGGCCATCTCCATCAAGTATCTGGCGCGCGAGGATGCCCGTGTGCTCGGCATTATCGGGGCGGGGCACCAGTCCACGTTCCAGCTGGAAGCGGCGCTGGAGCAACGCGCCTTCGAGAAGATCGTCGGCTGGAATGTCGAGCCGGACATGCTGTCGAAGCTGGAGGAGGTCGCCGCGCGGCGCGGCCTGCCGTTCGAGCGCGTCGATCTCGATGGTCTCGGCGCACAGGCCGACGTCATCATCACCATAACCTCGTCCTTTGCGCCCATCCTGAAGGCGGCAGAGGTGCGGCCCGGCACGCACATCGCCTGCATGGGCACCGACACCGTCGGCAAGCAGGAGGTGGAGGCGGAGCTGGTTTCCCGCGCGAGCGTGTTTACCGATGAGGTGGCACAGGCGGTGACGCTCGGCGAAAGCCAGCACGCGGTTGCCGCCGGCCTTGTCGATGCCGGGTCGATCGTGGAGATCGGCCAGGTGGTGACCGGGGCCCATCCGGGCCGGACTTCGGCTGAGGAGATCACGCTTTTCGACGGCACGGGCGTCGGCCTGCAGGATCTTGCCGTGGCGTCGGCGGTCGTGGACCTGGCCGTCCGCAAAGGCATTGCGACAGAAGTGGAATTCTGACGCTCCCGCCGCGCGACCTTGCTCGCGCGGCGACAGTGGATGCAGGCGGTGCGTTCAGTACCGTGGAAAGTTTGCCTGCGTGAAGACGCCGCCGTCCACCCACAGCGTTTGTCCGGTGACGAAGCCTGCGGCTTCGCTAGCGAAGAACAACACCGGACCTGCAATGTCCTCCACCGTGCCGACGCGGCCGAGCGGCGTGATGGCGCCCCAGCTTCCGGCATAGTCGCCGGTTTCCGCCGCGGTCCGCTCGTTCAGGATCGCGCCCGGCGCAACGCAGTTGACGCGGATGCCGTAACGGCCAAGCTCCACGGCGGACACTTTGGTGAACTGCTCGATGCCGCCCTTGGACGCCGTGTAGGCGACGAGGTTGGCGAAGGCCAGCTTGTTGCAGCCGGACCCGATATTGACGATCGAGCCGGCGATGCCGCCGTCGATCATCTTTTTGGCGGCCTCGCGCGTATTCAGGAAGGCCCCTTTGACGTTGGTGCGCAGAACCAGGTCCCAGTCATCCGAGGTGGTTTCGAGAAGCGGGCCCCAGGTCTGCACGCCCGCATTGTTGACCAGGAGATGCGGGGCCGTGCCGGCCCATTCCAGCACAGCGTCGTAGAAGGTGACGACATCCGCCTCCCGGCCGACATCGCATCTGTGCCCGAAGCCGCGACGGCCGACGGCCTCGACCTCGGTGATGAGGCTTTCGGCCATTTCGGGCCGGTCTATCCACGAAAAGGCGACGTCGTAGCCTGCGCCGGCCAACGCCGTGACGAGGTGGCGGCCGATGCCGGTATTGCCGCCGGTGACGACTGCAAGTCTGCTCATGATGACACGCCTCTTTCCTCAATCCACCATCGCGCCGGGCCCCGGCTTGGCCCCCGGCGGGCATTTGCCCAGAATGATCATGCCCAGGACCTCGTCCTTGGTGACGTCGGAGGTCAGGGCCTCACCGACGACCTTGCCGTTCTTCATGACGACCACACGGTCGGCAAGGTCGAACACGTCGTGCAGGTCGTGGCTGATAAGGAAGATGCCGATACCGTCCTTCTTCAACTCCTTGACCAGTTCACCCACCTGCGCCGTCTCCTGCGGGCCAAGAGCGGCTGTCGGCTCGTCCATGATGAGGATGCGGGCGTTGAACAGGATGGCCCGCGCGATGGCAACCGACTGGCGCTGGCCGCCCGACAGGGCCTTCACGGGCTCCTTGAAGCGGCGAAAATTCGGGTTCAGGCGCCCTATGACCTTGCGCGCCTCCGCCTCCATGGCCGCATCGTCCAGCGTGCCCCATGGCGTCATCATCTCGCGGCCAAGGAACAGGTTGGCCGCGGCATCGACATTGTCGGCCAGCGCCAGCGTCTGGTAGATCGTCTCGATGCCGTGAGCCTTGGCATCGCGCGGGTTGCCGATGGCTGCGACCTCTCCATTGACGCGGATCTCGCCGCTGTCGCGCCGATACGCCCCGGACAGGATCTTGATAAGGGTCGACTTGCCGGCGCCGTTATGCCCCAGCAAGGCTACGACCTCGCCCGGATACAGGTCCACCGACGCACGCTCCACGGCGTGGATGCCGCCGAAGGCAATGGAGATGTCTTCCATCGCCACCAGCGGTGCGCCGGACCGGTCGATGGCATCCGAAGTGCCGCGCCCATGGTCGGCGATTTCCTCGATCGTCGTCGCGATCATGCCGTCCTCCTGCGGTAGACGCCGTCGATCCAGACGGCAATGACGAGAACGATACCGACGATGATCGCCTGCAAGGGCGAATCTATACCCAGCAGCACCATCCCCGATTGAAGTGACTGCATCACCACCGCGCCGATCATCGCGCCGGCCACCGTGCCGACGCCGCCGGCCAGCGATGTGCCGCCGATGACCGCCGCCGCGATCACGTAGAGTTCGTCCAGTGTGCCTTGCGCATTGGTGGCCGCGTTGAGGCGCGCAGTGGAGATCATCGCGCCGAGGGCGGCAAGGCCTCCCATCAGCATGAAAACCTTCGTAAGCACCCAGCGGGTGTTGATGCCCGCCAGTTCTGCGGCTTCAGGGTTGCCGCCGATGGCGAAGACATAGCGGCCGAACCGCGTGCGCGTCGTCACGAAGGTCATGACGATACCCACCACGACGGCGATCAGCACCGGAATGGCGATGCCGTAGCCGATGGACAGCCCGCCATCCGGCACGGCCATGCCGTTGGCCGCGGCATACCGGTTGGCGATTGCGGACGGCCATTTATAGGCGTTCAGCACCGCCGCGCTGGCCAGGATGCCCCCGCAGGCGATGCCGCCGAGCAGAAGTTCCGCCCAGACGGGGCGCTGCGGGAAGTTGAAGCGGCGCCGGCGGCGCCGGCCGGCGAGGAACGAGATGCAGACGACGACGCATGCGAGCGCGGCGATGACCCAGGTCCAGGTTTCGCCGAGCGAGCCTTCCGCTCCGCCACCCATCAGGCGAAAGGTGGAATCCATCGGCGCGACCGTCTTTCCGGAGGTCAGCCACCATGCTCCGCCGCGCCAGACGAGCAGCCCGCCGAGCGTCACGATGAAGGCCGGCACACCGGCATAGGCGATGATGACACCCTGCAATCCGCCGATCGCCACACCCACCGCCACGCCGGCAAGGCTGGCGATGAACCAGTTGAATGGCGCTTCGAAGCCCAGAAGGGGCGGCAGGTACTGGACCTGGGTGACCGCCATGATCATGCCGGTAAAACCCAGGATCGAGCCGACCGACAGGTCGATGTTGCGCGTTACGATCACCAGCACCATGCCCGTCGCCATGACGGCGACGGACGCTGTCTGCACCGACAGGTTCCACAGGTTGCGGGGCGTCAGGAAGATGCCACCGGACAGGACGTGAAAGACCAGCCAGATAACCAGAAGAGCACCGAGCATGCCGAGCATGCGCGTATCCACTTCCGTGGCGCGCAATGCGCGCGTCAGCAATCCGGCGCCGCCATCCTGGCGGCGCTCCACTGTTGCATCGGACATGCGATCGGACTCCTCGTTACATGCTGCCGTGAAGCGCCCGGATCAATCGCAGGCCGGCACCGACCCGCTTGCGACCCCCTGGCAGACGACGTCCTTGGAGACCCAGCCGGAATCGATGATGGTGCCGAGGTTTTCCTTGGTGATCGCGACAGGCGTCAGGAAGAGCGAATTCATCTCCACCCCGTTCGGACCGCCGTTGAAGGTGGTGGCGCCTTCGACATCGGCCATGGCCGTGCCATCGGCCAACTGGAGGGCGATTTCGGTCGCCTCGCGGCCAAGCTCGCGGGAGTCCTTCCAGACCGATACCGTCTGCGTGCCGCGCGCGATGCGATTGAGGGCCGCGTGGTCGGCATCCTGACCGGAAACCGGCACCGACCCCGCAAGACCCTGCGCTTCCAACGCGGCGATGGCGCCGCCGGCCGTGCCGTCATTTGCGGCCACCACCGCCGCGACCTCGTTGTTGTTGGCCGTCAGGAACTGCTCCATGTTGGCCTGCGCGTTTTCCGGCAGCCAGCCGTCGGTATAGGCTTCCCCGACATTGACGATCTCGCCGGCGTCGATCTTCGGCTTCAGCACTTCCATGGCGCCGGAAAACAGGAAGTCGGCGTTGGGATCGGCCGAGCTGCCCTTGATGAAGACGTAATTGCCGGTCGGAGCCACCTTCTCGACTTCGCGGGCTTGAATGCGGCCGACCTCGACATTGTCGAAGGTGATGTAGAAGGCATCCGGGTTCTCTATCAACCGGTCGTAGGCGATCACCGGGATGCCTTCGTCGACCGCGCGCTGCACCGCCGGGCCGATGGCGCTGGAATCCTGCGCCAGGACGATGAGGGCGTCCGCACCCTGGCTCAGCAGGCTTTCCACGTCCGTAAGCTGCTTGGCCGCCGAAGACTGCGCGTCGGCGGAAATATACTTGGCGCCGGCTTTTTCCAGCGCTTCCTTGATGGCGGCTTCGTCGACCTTCCAGCGCTCTTCCTGGAAGTTGGACCACGATACGCCCACGGTCTTGCCTTCCTGGGCCGAAGCGACCGAGCCCAGCACAAGCGAAAGCGCCGCGCAGCCAAGCGCGATACGAATGGTCTTCATCTGATCCTCCCATGCCACCGATCTCGGCAGCGAACCTCTCCCGACGAGGTCTCCATCTCGTCACGCCTTTTTTCCACGGCGCGGAAAAAAGCTGACAGACTATTCAGCCTGTGTCAACTTGCGCTGAAGCGCCATCGAGAGTGCGACAGACGAGGAGGGGAGGAGCAGCATGTTGCCGAAGGCGGATTCCGAGGCCGTCAGGCGTCAGAACCGGCGTATCGCGCTGGAGCACGTGCGAAGGTGGCAGCGCTCTACCCGCCGCCGCCTGTCGCAGGATACCGGGCTGTCCATGTCAGGCGCGGCGGCGATCGCCACCGATCTCGTCCGCGAAGGACTGTTGAAGGAAAGCCTCGCGGTCCAGCCGGGCGCGCGCCGGGGCCGGCCCGAGATCGAGCTAGCCGTCGATGCCGGCGCGGCGCGGATCGTGGCGATCAAGATCGCGGTGGGGGAGGTCGCCGTATCGGTGGCCGATTATGCGGGTTCGGTCCTCGCCACCCGCCACGTGTCGGCCGATCTGATGCCGCTGGACGGGGACGCGCTGGTCGAGCTCGTCGCCGGGTTGGCGGCGGCGGCCATTGCCGAGACGGCAGGGGGGCCGCTGAAGCTCGTCGTCGTTGCGGTACAGGGCGTTGCGGACGCCGAAAGCAGGCGGCTGCTGTGGTCGCCCATCGTCGGCACCCGCGATATAGATCTGGGCGGGCCGCTGCGTGAGCGCCTCGGCGCACCGGTCGTGGTGATGAACGATTGCGGGCTGATGCCCGAGCGTTTCCGCTGGTCGCGCGATGGTCTCATGCGCGACTTCGCAACGGTGTTCATCGGCTTCGGTGTCGGCATGGGCTTACGCCTTGGGGGCACGACGTTTCGCGGTTCCCATTCCTCGGCGGTCGAGTTCGGCCACATGAACCATATTCCGGGCGGCGCGCCGTGCCGCTGCGGCAATGCGGGGTGCATCGAAGCCTATGCGGGCGATTACGCCATCCTGCGGGCAGCGAAAGGCGAGGATGTCGGCAAGGGGCTGTCGCGCCGTGTCAGCGACCGAGAGATGCAGGAGCTGGCGGATGCCGCCCGTGCAGGGGACATGCGCGCGCGCTCCGCTTTTGCGCGCGCCGGCGAGGCGCTGGGCTATGGCCTAGGCCGCCTGTTCACCCTCATCGACCCGTTGCCTGTCGCCTTTGTCGGCTCGGGCGCGCATGCGATGGACCTTATCGAACCGTCCATCAGGCAAGCCATCGCGCTCAGCGCCATCGAAGGCGTCGGCGCGGACGTCCCGTTTCTGATCTATCCCGATGTCGATGCCGTCTTGCTGGAGGCTTCCATCGCATTCGGCCTCGCGGCGGTGGACGACCGGCATGCGGTGCCCGGCGCTCTAGAGACGGCTTGAGAGGGTCGTTCGCGTAAGGGGTGGAATGCTATGCCAGGGCTTTCGCCAGCGATATTCGCCTGTGCCAGTCCCTCAGCTCGCGCGTACCAGGTCCGAAGACACCACCTGGGTGGGATTAGTTCGCCCGGCGCCAGCACCCGGCCGGAATAGCGCAGGACGCATGATTGCAGGGCGAAGCCGAACCTCTTGTGAGCCCGCCGCCGCTGCCCGAGCGCGTGGCCGAAAAGGAGGCCGCAAATTTGCTTTGTCAAAGGTTCAGGTGCGTCTCGCCGCCGTGGCGCAACGCGACGCTTCCGTTTCCAACCTCTGCTTAGAACTCGGGATTGAGCGCATTACCCTCAACCGATATGTCGGACCCAAGGGCGAACTCAGGGCTTATGGGAAACGCTTCCTTGGCTTGGCGGTGGGATGATAGCTGTGGCCCGATCGAACCAGCAGGAGAAGGGCGGCCTCACCCCGCTGAAAGGAAGGCCGTTGGAACTCGTGCTTTTGCATGCTCTGCCGTTTGGTGGATCAATGTGGACAGAGCAGCGGGACATCCTGCCGGGCCGCACTCATATCCCCACGATGTACGGTCTCGGCGAAACCTTGCCCCAATGGGCTTCGAGAATCCTCAGCGATCTCGATGGTGATCGGTTGATAGTGGTGGGCAACTTGGTCGGGGGTTCCTGCGCCCTGGAAATGGGCGCTCTTGCACCCGAGCGCATCGCGGCCCTTGTGCTGATAGGGGCCAAGGCTGGACATCGTCGCGATCCCGCACTGCGGTCCGAGGCTCTTGAGTTGCTTCGCAATAGTGGCGCGGAGACGGCATGGGAACGATATTGGGACCCGCTGATCTCTGCCTCTACGCCTTCCAAAGTTCGCGCACGAGCAAAGTTATGGGCAAAGAACGTGGGCTGGAAAGCGATCTCGATGGGCATCGACGCCTTTCATACCAAACCTTCCAGAGAAGATCTTCCGACGCATTTGAAATGCCCGGTCCTCTGTATTTCAGGGGATCATGACGTGGCGCCCGGTCCTCTTATCATGGGCAAACAGGCGCGCCTGGCAACTGATGGGCGCCTGACCATCATCCCGGGATGTGGGCATTACGTGCCATTCGAGAAGCCGACCGCGCTGAACGAAATCCCCAACAGACTGATCGATGAACTGGCCTGATCGGCGCAGATTTGCTTTCCGCCGATTCCATGCCATTCAGCTACAAGCGGGCTTGGCACAGGATTCGCCGCTCTCCCGCAAACGACCCCTTGAGGCGAGCGGTCTAAAAGTCGCCGATCCGGCCCAGAGGAGCGGTCAGCTCGGCGACGAGACCCTCGGGCCGGAAATCCATCTCGGCGTGGCCACTGCCCATAAGGCCCATCTCGATCAGGCGGGAACCGAACCCGCGCCGTCTCCGGGCAAGCACACGGGGGCCGCCTGTCTCGGTCCAGCGGAAGAGGAATGTGTCGACGTCGCCCCGGACTTCCGTCCACCAGCGGATCTCCACTGTGCCGTCATTGTTGGACAGGGCACCGTATTTCAGCGCGTTGGTTCCGAGTTCATGAAGCAGCAGCGACATCGACAGGGCGACGCGCGCGCCCAAGTGCAGCGGCGGCCCCTGTATGTTCAGGCGGTCCACCGCCTCGATGCCGGCGAGGGCGGCATCCACGACATCGGCCACCGGCGCGCCGGACCAGTTCTGCTGCAGAAGGACGTTGTGCGCGGAGGCCAGCGCATGAAGCCGCTGCATGAAGATGTCGACCGCGGGCTCGTCCGCCAGACCTTTCAACGTCCGCGCAGCGATCGCCTGCACCATGGCCAGCGTGTTCTTCAGACGGTGGCTGAGCTCCTGGTTCAGCACATCCTGCTGCCGCCGCGCACCGGCGCGGCTGATGGAGGCCTGCGTCCTGTCGCCGACCTGCCGGATGAAATCCAGATCCTCGTTCGAAAGCTCTCGCGCCGTCGGATAATGGGCGAAGACGACCAGTTCCAGGACGCCATGCTCCAGGATCGGAACGTTGACGAGGGCGCTGATGCCGATGGCCCGCAGCGCCTCGGCGGAGGCGCTGGTGCGGGGATCCTTGGCGACATCCCCGATGATGACGGTGCGTCCAGCCTTCAGGTCTTCGATGAAGGATCCATAGTCGCGGAACCGATGCAGGCCGATTACGGGCTGCACGCCTGCCGCGCACCAGTTGGGATGCATCAGGACGGTTTCCAGCGCAGCGTCCACCGTGCCGAACCCCGCGCGTGAAGCGCCGATCACACGGGCGACGATCTCGGCTGCCGCCTGGGCGATGGCCGGCACCTCCTCGAGGTCGCGGATCCGGTCTCCCAGTTCGATCAATGCGGCCTGCCGCCTTACCTGGAGGACGCGGGCGGTGACGTCGAAGCCCTCGACGAAAATCCCCTCTACCGAACCGTTCTCGTCGATCATGGGCTGGTAGACGAAGTCGAGGTACAGATCGACGATCGGGCTGTCGGGGCCGCGTTGCTGACGAAAGCGGGAGCCCGACGTACGGTAGGGAAGGCCGGTCTCGTATACGCGGTCGAGAAGGTCGACATAGCCTTGCGCCGCCGCATCGGGCAGGGCGTCAGCCACGCGCAGCCCGATGATGGGCCGGTCGCCCACGATATCGAGATAGGCCGGGTTGGCGATCTCGAAGATGTGCTCCGGACCCCTCAGCAGCGCCATGAAGCTCGGCGCCATGTCGAACATCACGCTCAGGCGCTCCTGCGCTTCAAGCCGCCTGCGTCCGGCATCGTCGAATTGCATGGGCAAGGCATTTTCCAAAGAAAGTGGGCGCGCGCGTCACCTCTCCTAATGGGTCTCCGATGCCCTGTCGAGCCACTACACCCTGTAGAAATCCAGAGCCTCGACCGCGATGACGAGGTACCTGGGATGGATTATGAAGCGCGATGCGTGAGTGTCGTCAGGCGATCCAGCCCCGTGGCCGCGCGCAGACGGCGTGAGGCGGCGTCGATGGCCAGCGTTGCCAGCACGCAGACCAGCAGCAGCACCAGCGCGCGGTCGATGCGGATCTCCTGGATGGCGATGTCCACATAGAAGCCCAGTGTCGCGATGCCCAGCAGGCCGACGATGGCGGATTCCCGCACGATGATCTCCCATCGATAGAGGCAAAGCGCCAGGAACGAGCCGTAGACGCGCGGCAGAAGCTCATAGGCATAGAGCACGATGCCGCGCGGCGCGTCGGGGCGCAGCTCCTCATGCATGGCATCGGCCTGCCGCCCCAGCAGATGCGCTATGATGGCGCCATTGTGAAGGCCGAGGGCGATGACCGCCGGCAGCATCGACGGGCCGAAGACCTGCAGGGCGATATAGGCGAGCATGTATTCCGGCGTCGAGCGGCCGACCACGAGCCCCAGATGTCCGAACCACGCCGCGAAACGGCCGGCCACGGGAACGACGATGAAGCCGAAACCGACAAGCGCGACGATGCCCGCCACAACCAGCGCGATCTGCGCCACGATCATCGTCGCGGCAAGGCCGGGCAGGGCCTGCCCGACAAGCAACAGGTGAAGCCAGTCGCCAAGGCGCGCCCAGGTATCCGGGCTCGACAGATCGCCGGTACGCAGGGGCGCCGGTACGATATCGCCGGTCAGGAAGCGCCAGAGCGCACCCGACGCCATGGGCGGCGTCGCCAGGCTGGCCATGAAGGCGATGGAAGCGACGAGATACCAGGGGGCGAGGCGGGGGCGCATCCAGTGCCGCATCGTGCCGATGACGACGAAATACAGCATCAGGACCGCCGCGACCGCGCCATAAATGCCCTGACGGAAAAAGGTGTCGAGCTGGAAGCCGAGTGTCGGCAGGCCGATGAAACCGAGGACCGCGCTGGACCGCAATCCGCATTCCAGCCGGTACATAAGGTAGGTCCGGCACTCCCGGGCAGCCAGCGGCAGCCGGGCGTAGAAGTGCACCGACACGGTATCGGCCCGCACGGGCATGGCGGCGGCCGGGCGTGGGTCGGCTTCATCGAGATATTCCGAGAAGACCTTGGCGAAGATGCCCGCATAGGGAATGGCGATGGCCAGAATGCCCGTCGTTGCGGACAGACCAACGATCTGCATCAGCATCAGCGCCCAGAACAGTTCGTGGACGGCGCGTATGGCGATGCAGACCATACGTATCGGCCATCGGTCGTAGAAAGGCGCCATGGCGAACCCGGCGGCAGCGCCGAGAGCCACGCCGCAGATGGCGAAGGCGATGGTGAGGGCTGCGGCGTAAGACAGCGCGCCCAGCGCGGAGAAGTCCGGATGCAGCAGCCCGGCGCCCATCCGGGCAAGTTCGGCCCACGGGTCGTGGCCGGCGATCTGGAAATCCGCCGCCGGCGCCAGCACGATGGCGATGCCGACGAACAGGGCGGACAGGCCGAGCCGCCCGATGCGCAACCGCCGCACGCGCTCAGCTGCGATAGAGGTCATGGATGGCCTCTGGGGTAATCTCGGCGACCGGCCCGTCGAACTGGATGCGCCCGCCACGGATGCCGACGAGCCGGCTGGCGAACCGACGCGCCAGCGCAACATCGTGCAGGGCCAGCACCATCGTTTCGAACCGGCCGCATAACGCCTCCACCAGCGCCACTGCATGGTGTTCATCCACCGCCGAAACCGGTTCGTCGCCGATCAGGATCGGGCCGCCGCGATGCATGGCGCGCGCAAGGGCGGTGCGCTGCTTCTGGCCGCCGGAGAGGCTTCCCACAGGCTTGCCCTCGAAGCCCGTAAGCCCGACGGTTTCAAGCACACCGGCCATTGCCCGGCGCTCCCGAGCGAACGGCAGGGCGAGGTTTGCCAGATTGTAGAGCGCGCCGTGCCGATCCAGCCGGCCCATGTAGACATTGTGGAAGACCGACAATTGCGGCACCAGCCCATGCTCCTGAGGCACCAGCGCAATCTCCGGAAATCGATGGGCGAGCCTTTCATAGACCGCGTTCAGAAGCGTCGTTTTGCCGGAGCCGCTGCGTCCCAGGAGCACGACGCGCTCCCCGGGACACAGGGCGAAATCCACTCCCGACAGAACGGACCTGCCACCATAGCCGAACGTCGCGTCATGAAATTGGAGCACGGCGCGCCGTCAGTCGAGAAGGCCGAGGGCGCGGGCGGTTTCCTCGATGGGAGCATAGGCTTCGTTGGACGTTTCCACAAAGGCCGCCCGTGGAAACGAGGCCAGCAGATCCGGATCGTCCATGCCGATCAACGCGGCCTTGACCCTGTCGGAAAAGCCCTCGCCATAGCGTTCGTCGACATCGCCGCGGATCGTCCAGTTGTAATCCGGGTAAGGTGGCGTCTGCCAGATGATGCGGGTTCCGACCACTTCGGGCGCATTCTCGGCAACCGCCGTATCGTAGACCGTGTAGTTCAACGCTCCGATATCGAACGCCCCGGTCGAAACGAGCCGCAGGGTTTGTCCGTGGTCGCCGGAAAACCCGACGCGGGAGAAAAATTCCTCCGGGGCCGAACCGGTCTCCTGGCGGATATGGAATTCCGGAAACAACCGGCCGGAGGTCGAGGTCTGGGCGCCGAAGGTGAAGCTCATGCCTTTTGCGCCTTGCGGAAAGTCATCCGACCGTTCCAGCCCGGTGCTTTCATTGGCAATGAAATAAGAGACGAATTTCATGTCCTCGTTGCCCTGGGCCAGCGCCTGGGAGCCAGGCACCGCCAGCCGGGCCTGAACGCCGGACAGGCCGCCGAACCAGGCGAGCTGGATCTGGTCGTTGCGGAACGCGGTGACCGAGGCCGCATAGCTTTTGACCGGAATATACTGCACCGGCACGTCGAGCTTTTCCGACAGGTAGTCCGCTACCTTGCCGAAGCGCTCCATCAGCCGCGTTTCGTCATCGTCGGGAATGGCGGAAAAGTACAGCGTCGGCGGTGTCTGCGCGACGGCAGACACACCACCGGAGAGCGTAAGGCAAAAGGCGGCGGCAGCGCAGCCGAGAAACGGGCGAAGCATAAGGTCGTCTCCGACGGGAGTTGGCAGGCTGCGCCCGGATCGGGAAAACTGTCGATTGTGGAACGCCTGGAAAGGCGTGAGCGCACACGGCGCATCGGCAATCGAATCCGGCTGCTGGCGCAAGGCTAGCCGCGGGGGCATCCGGACACAAGCCGGCTTATACCAGCCGACTTATTTTGGTTCCATAATCTATCTTATGCCATTTTGCATGCGGTGGCGTTGCCACGCTGTATCGTTCCATGCGACTTGCCTTGCACGATATCCTCTCTCGCCTCGGACGGGTCGCCATGCTCGATATCAGGATCGACGATTTGACGGGTGAGCAAACCCGCAGCCTCCTCGCTTTGCATCTTGCCGGAATGCATGCCAGCTCACCGCCCGACGCCGTTTTCGCGCTCGATCTCTCCGGCCTGCAATCGCCGGACGTCACCGTGTGGACGGCATGGTCCGCAGACCACGTGGCCGCCATCGGTGCGTTGAAGCTGCTTGGCGGCGGCACGGCTGAGGTCAAATCGATGCGTACGCACCCGGACTTTCTGCGCATGGGCGCCGCGGCCGCGATCCTGGATACGATCATCCAGGCAGCAAAGGCCAAGGGCGTGCGTCACCTGAGCCTCGAAACCGGCATGGGCCCCGCATTCGAGCCGGCCATCGCGCTGTATCACCGGCGCGGCTTCGTCGATGGCGGCCCCTTCGGCGCCTATGCGGACAACGGTTTCAGCCGGTTCATGCACCTCGATCTCGATGCGCCGCCGCGTTGATCCGCCCATACCACCGCGCCAGTATGAACGGTGTCAGATACATCGGGATCTGAAAGCAGCCGACGAACAGCAGGACATCGTCCACCGTTGCAGCCGGCAGGACGCTGAGAAAAAGCGCCATGTTGCGGTTTCCTGCCGTTATGCCGATGGCTGTCGCCGCGCCCGGATCGCTCCGGCTTGCCAACAAGCTGGCCACCAGCTGCGGCGCGAAGCCGACGATGAAGGCCGCGCCGAGCGTTGCCGCGAAGATGGACAGCCGATCCAGCACGGCCGGCCCGATTGCCGACATAAGCCCCACTACGACCGCCCCCAGCAGAAAGGCCGCGGCGGCGTCCATCACCAGCAGTGCGCCCGGCGTCCCCCGCACCAGCCGGAAGTGACGCAGCGCAAGGGCAGCCGCGCCGGCCAGCGCGATCAGCGCCAGCAACTCGACGGCGGAGCGCATGACCGCCTGCGGCGAGCCGAAGGCCGGCACCATCAGGAACACCGGGACGATGGTCAGCGGCAGCAACACGGTGCCCACCACCAGTTGCCGCAACGCGGAACCGGGCTCTCCACCCACCATCAGCGTTATGTTGGCGCTGCCGGTGATCGGCGGCGCGGCGAGCGCCAGCACGCATCCCATCGCGATCGGATGGGCCAATGCCCCGGCTGCGGCAAACGAGGCTGCGACGGCCACCGGAAGAGCCAGCTGGAAAACAAGCGTTCTGCCGATGGCGTCGGGCAGCCCCCGCAGGCCGGCTGACACCCCCTGCGGGCCCATGCGAAGCACTGCGATGAACAAGAGGAGGATGACCGTCGGGCCCACAGCCGGGCGCAGCAACTCGGCCAGGCCCGGGGCAAGGATGCCGATGACGAGCCCCGCAACGAGGACCAATCGCGCGTGGCGCGCCAGAAGGGACGCGACAGGCATGCCCTACAACGATGCCGCCGCGCGCGACGCCTGGTCATACGCGCCGGACAGCGCCCGCATCAGCGCCGCCAGGCGTGATAGATCGCCCGCCTCGAAACCGAGCTGGCGCGCCGCCTGCACGACGAGCGCCTCCCTCACCTCGCGGTAGCGACGGCACAGCTCCGCGCCCTCACGGGTGATCGAGACGGTCTTTTCCTTGCCGTCGCGCCCCGTCTCCACCAGCCCATGTGCCACGAGCTTCTTGATTGCGTAGCTGGCCAGGTGCGTA
This sequence comes from Aureimonas sp. OT7, assembly GCF_014844055.1. NCBI lineage: Bacteria > Pseudomonadati > Pseudomonadota > Alphaproteobacteria > Hyphomicrobiales > Aurantimonadaceae > Aureimonas > Aureimonas sp. OT7. Next base: position 2,439,043 of record NZ_CP062167.1, on the reverse strand, counting down.
TCCTCGATATTCAGCACAAGGCAGATGTCGGCCAGCGTCTTGGGCCGGGCGCGATGATGCACGAGATGAACGATCAACACCTCCATCGGCGACATTGTCGGGCCGCCGGCCGCCGCGGTGCAGCGGACGATCCAGCGTTGGAAGGCGTGGCTGGACATGGTCAGCGCGAACTCGAACTCCGACAGCGCCGGCAGGTCGGAATCCGCCAGATGCGCCGACGAAACGACCGGCCCTATGCCGACGCTCGCCGTCAATTGCTCATCATCGTGCCCGGCAGCCATAGCGCAATTCCCGGAAAGATCGTGATGATGGCGGTTGCCAGCACCAGAAGGAAAAAGAAGGGCAGCGCATAATAGGCGATGCGGAATATGTTCTGCCCGGTGATGGACTGTATGACGAAGAGATTGAAGCCCACAGGCGGGGTTATCTGGCTCATCTCCACCACCAGCACCAGGAAAATGCCGAACCAGATGGGGTCGATCCCGGCGGCAAGGACCATCGGCAGGATGACGGATGTCGTCAGCACCACGATGGAAATGCCATCGAGAAAGCAGCCGATGATGATGAAGAACACCAGCAGCACGGCAATCAGCGCATAAGGCGACAGTCCCATCTCGCCGATCATGCTGGCAAGGCTGCGCGGAATTCCGGTGAAGCCCATCGCGATCGTCAGGAAGGACGCGCCCGCCAGGATGAAGGCTATCATGCAACTGGTAATCGCCGCGCCCCTTAGTGCCGCCACGAAGCTGTCTTTGTCGAGCCCACCCGACAGGCCGGCAATGAGCAGCGAGCCGACCACGCCGATGACGGCAGCCTCCGTCGGCGAGGCCAGGCCGGCATAGATGGAGCCGATGACCGCGGCGATCAGCAGCACGGTTGGCAGCAGCATGCCCAGCGCCCGCCCCCGTTCGGCCCAGCTTGGCGCCGGTTCCGGCGGGGGCATCTTGTCGCGATTGAGACTTGCCCAGATCATGACGAAGCCGGAAAACAGGATGGCCAGCAGGATGGCCGGTCCGATGCCGGCCAGGAACAGCCGGGCTATGCTTTGTTCCGTCGCCGCCCCATAGACGATCATGATGATCGACGGCGGGATCAGGAAGCCGAACGTGCCCGACCCTGCAAGGGTGCCGATGGCCAGCGACGTATCGTAGCCCCGGCTTTTCAGCTCCGGCAGCGACATGCGCCCGACGGTGGCGGTGGTGGCTGCGGAGGAGCCGGAAACGCAGGCGAAGAGCGCGCAGCCGAAGACGTTGACGTGCAGCAGGCCCCCGGGCAGCCGGCGCGTGAAGGGCGCGAGCCCACCGAACAGGTTGGATGACAGGCGCGACCGGAACAGGATCTCCCCCATCCAGATGAACATCGGCAATGCCGTCAGGTCCCACGAGTTCATGGAGCCCCAGACACGCCGCGCAAAGACGGAGGCCACCGGCGCGGACGAGGCGATCTCCATGGCCACGAGGCCGACCGCCATCAGTGCGAAGCCGACCCAGAGCCCGCAGAGAAGCAGGCCGAACAGGACGGCGACGAGAACGAGCGAAAGAAGCCCGATATCCATCAGTGTGCCCCCTCGCCCGTTTCACGTTCCTTTTCGATCCTTCGGAAGGCTGGCTCCCGGCCGGACAGGGCCGTGACCAGTTCGTCCAAAAGGGCGATCACGAAGATCGTCAGGCCCAGCGTCATGACGGCTTGTGGGATCCACAGCGAAATCGCCACGAGGCCATAGGAAACCGAACCGCGCTGGAAGGAAGCGAGGGTCTGGACGCCGATCGCCCAGGCGGCGAAGGCGGCGAGGCCAAGGCCGATGACGAGAACCAGGATGGACATGACCCTGTCTCCACGGTCGCCGAACAGCCGCAGCGCCAGCGTGACGCGGACATGCCCCGCCGAGCGTAGCGCGGCGGGCAGCGCCAGGAATGCGGCGGCCACGAAGAGGAAGCCGCCGATTTCGGCCAGCGAAGGGATCGCGAAGCCGTATCGCGCGCCCCCGAGCAGCACGGCAACCCTGTCGACGACCCGCCCCAGGACCTGGATGGAGACGAGAGCCGCAATCAGCACCATCGATAGACAGGCGCCAACGAGAGAGACGCCGTAGAGGGCGTCGAGTGCCTTGCGCATGAGGATGTCGTCTCCAGCAGCGGTCAGGGTGCGGGCAGCCGGCAAGCAGCCCCCGCGCCAGATCAACGGTTGCGATTTGCCTCGACCACGGCGCGGCCCTCGTCGCCGGCCTGTTGCTCCCACTCGGCCGTCATCGTGGCGCCGACCTCCTGGAGCTTCGCCGTCAATGCCTCGGACGGCTTGGACACCACCATGCCGCCGGCTTCGAGTTCGGCGATCTTCTGGTCGTTTTCGGCCCGGGACATCTCCCAGCCGCGGGTTTCCGCGGCAGCCGCCGCCTGCAGAAGCGCGTCGCGGTCTTCCTGGTGCAGGGATTCGAACATGTCCGTGTTGACCACCACGACATTCTTCGGAAGCCAGGCCTGCACGTCGATGAAGTTGCTGACGAAATCCCATGCCTTGGCGTTGGCGCCGGTGGATGGCGAGGTAATCATCGCCTCGACGCGGCCGGTCGAGAAGGCCGTGGCCACGTCGGTTTCCTCCACCTGGGTCGGCGTTGCGCCGACAAGCGTGGCCAGGCGCTCGGTGGCAACGTTGTAGGCACGGAAATTAAGGCCCTGAAGTTGCGCCGGATCGGTGATCTGCTGCTTGAGATACAGGCTCTGCCCCGGCCAGGGTACGGCGTAGAGCAATGTCAGCCCCTGCTCTGCCAGCTTGGTCGAAACGGCCTCGCGCGAGGCTGCCCACAAGGCTTCCGACTGCTCATAGGACGAGGCCAGGAAAGGGATGGAGTCGAGCGCGAAGATCGGATCCTCGTTGGCCAGGCGCGACAGAAGAAACTCGCCGATCGGTACCAGCCCGTCACGCACGGCATCGCGGATCTCGGAATGGCCGAACAGCGAGTTGGCCGAATGGACCGTGATGGTGAGGTCGCCACCCGTCGCCTCACCCACGGCGGCCGCGAACTCAGCTATGTTCTGTGTATGGAAGATGCCGTCCGCGTAGGGCGTCGGCATATCCCAGTTTTCCGCCCGGGCGGAGGCCACGCCAAGGGTCAGGCAGGCGGCGCCGATGAGGCCGACACGAATGAGATTGGTCATGCGTTGCTTCCCTGTTCCGAAAGTTCGAGCACCCGGCAACGTCGCCGATTACCAAATGGGCATGCTTAAAAACAGAGCTTGACTTACACGTCCGCATTTTGTCAACAAATTATCGACGTGATGTCGGCAGGTGGAGATTGGGACTATGTCTGAGCGCATGTGGGACTTCTGGATCGACCGCGGAGGCACCTTCACCGACGTCATCGGGCGCGCGCCATCGGGCGAACTCCACCCGATGAAGCTTTTGTCCGAAAATCCCGAAGCCTACGAGGACGCGGCCATCGAGGGCATCCGCCGCCTGATCGGCGTTGAAGCCGGCGCACCCATCCCTGCCGGCTCCGTCGGCACGGTGCGCATGGGAACGACGGTCGCCACGAATGCGCTTCTGGAGCGCAAGGGGGAGCGCACCCTTCTTCTGATTACGGAAGGGCTGCGCGACCAGCTCCGGATCGCCTATCAGGCACGGCCAGATATCTTCGCCAAGGAAATCATCCTGCCCGAGCAGCTCTATGAGCGCGTCGAGGAGGTGCACGAGCGACTTCTGGCCGATGGCACGGTGGAGCGCCCGCTCGATCTGGAGTCCCTGCGCCCTCGGCTGGAGGCCGCGCGCAGGGATGGCTTCGATGCCGTCGCCATTGTGCTCATGCATGCCTGGACCAACCCGCGCCACGAGATCGCCGTGGCCGAGCTCGTGCGTTCGCTCGGCTTTTCGCAGGTGTCGGTCAGCCACGAAGTTTCGCCGCTCATAAAGCTGGTGGGGCGCGGCGACACGACCGTCGTCGACGCCTACCTTTCGCCGATCCTCGGCCGCTACGTCTCCCGCGTGGCGCGCACGCTGGGTGCTACACCGGCCGGGGAGCCCGGCCCCACGCTGCAGTTCATGATGTCGTCCGGCGGGTTGACGGCCGCCGACCGGTTTCGCGGCAAGGATGCCATCCTGTCCGGACCGGCGGGCGGTGTCGTCGGCATGGTACGCACGGCAGGCCAGGCCGGCTTCTCACGCGTCATCGGTTTCGACATGGGCGGCACCTCGACCGATGTCGCCCATTCGGCCGGCGAGTATGAGCGCGCCTTCGACACCGAAGTCGCCGGAGTGCGGATCCGCGCCCCGATGATGCGCATCCATACGGTGGCCGCCGGCGGAGGCTCCATCCTGCATGCCGAAAAGGGGCGCTTCCGCGTCGGGCCGGATTCCGCCGGCGCCGACCCTGGCCCGGCGGCTTATCGGCGCGGCGGCCCGTTGACCGTGACCGACGCCAACGTGATGCTGGGCAAGCTCAATCCTCGATATTTTCCCTCGATCTTCGGCCCGGGACAGGACCAGCCCCTCGACCGCGAGACGGTCGCCGAGAAGTTCGCCGAAATCGCCGCCACGGCCGGCGAAGGGCGCTCGGCCGAGGAGGTGGCGGAAGGCTTCCTGACCATCGCCGTCGAAAACATGGCCAATGCCATCAAGAAGATCAGCGTCCAGCGCGGCTATGACGTGACGCGCTATCTGCTCAATTCGTTCGGCGGCGCGGGTGGGCAGCACGCCTGCCTCGTTGCCGACGCGCTGGGCATGGAGCATATCCTGCTGCATCCCCTGTCCGGCTTGCTTTCGGCCTATGGCATGGGCCTTGCCACGGTGACCGCCAGCCGCCAGCAGGGGCTTGTCCGGCCCTTCGGCGCAGCCAGCCGCGAGGCCGTCGCCACCCTGACGGACGAGTTGCGTGCGGCCGTCCTCCACGAGCTTGCCGAACAGGGCGTGCCATCCGAAGCAACGCAGACGCGAACCAAGCTGCACCTGCGGTATGACGGAACGGACACGACACTCGACGTGCCCTTCGATGGCGACGAGGACGCCGCCCGGCAAACCTTCGAGTCGATGCACAAGGCTCAATTCGGCTTCATCACGCCGGGCAAGCCCGTCACGGTCGAGGCCGTGGAAGTGGAAGGCTGGGACCGGCAGGCCGAGGACACCGTCGCCGAGGCGGCGTCGGATGGGGAACGCATGGCGCAGAGCGACGAGCGCGCCCGGTTCTTCTCCGGCGGTGCATGGCACGACGCCGGCGTTTTCCGCCGCGAGGGCCTTGCGGCCGGCGACGCCGTCCGCGGCCCCGCACTGATCATAGAGCCAAACCAGACCGTGGTGATCGAGCCGGGCTGGACGGCACGCCTGACGGCGGCCGACCACATCGTGCTGAAGCGGCACGAGGCGATGGTGCGGGCCGGTGCCATCGGCACCGAGCAGGCAGACCCGATCCTTCTGGAAGTGTTCAACAACTTCTTCATGGCCATCGCCGAGCAGATGGGCGTGGCCCTTCAGAACACGGCCCACTCGGTGAACATCAAGGAGCGACTGGACTTCTCCTGCGCCGTCTTCGATGCCGGCGGCGCGCTCGTGGCCAACGCCCCGCATATGCCCGTGCACCTGGGTTCGATGGATCGCTCGGTGGAAACCGTGATCCGGCTGAACGAGGGCTCGATAAGGCCGGGCGACGTCTACGCGCTCAACGCGCCTTATAATGGCGGCACCCACCTGCCCGACATTACCGTCGTCAGCCCGGTCTTCGACGACGCCGGCAAGCGGATCATCTTCTGGGTCGCCTCGCGCGGCCACCACGCCGATGTCGGCGGCACGGCGCCCGGCTCGATGACGCCGCTGGCCACGACCGTCGACGAAGAAGGCGTCCTGATCGACAATTTCCGGCTCGTCGCGGATGGTGTCTTCCAGGAAGACGGCCTGCGAAAACTGTTGATCGAACACCCCTACCCGGCCCGCAACCCGGCGCAGAATATCGCCGACATGAAAGCGCAGATTGCTGCCAACGAGCGTGGCGCGGCGGAATTGCGCCGCATGGTGAGCGAGTTCGGCCTGCCCGCCGTGGAAGCCTATATGGGCCATGTACAGGACAACGCCGCCGAAGAGGTGGCGCGGCTGATCGGCCGGCTCGACGATTGCGAATACAGCTACGACACCGACACGGGACAGACGATCAAGGTCAGGATCACCGTGGATCGCGACAAGCGTACGGCGACCGTGGACTTCACGGGGACATCGGAGGCCATCGCCAACAATTTCAACGCGCCGGAGCCCGTCACACGCGCCGCCGTCCTGTACTGCTTCCGCGTCATGGTGGAAGCGCCGATCCCGATGAACGCCGGGTGCCTGCGGCCCATCCGCATTATCGTGCCGGAGGGCTCGATGCTCAAGCCCGCCTATCCGCGCGCGGTTGTCGCCGGCAATGTCGAGACCTCCCAGCACGTCACCAACGCCATCTTCGGCGCGCTGAACGCGATCGCCAACAGCCAGGGTACGATGAACAACCTGACTTTCGGCAATAACGAGTACCAGTATTACGAGACGATCTGCTCGGGCTCGCCCGCCGGGCGCACCAATGACGGGCGCGGCTTCGCCGGAACGTCGGGCGTGCACGTGCACATGACCAACTCCCGCCTGACCGACCCGGAGATCCTGGAAATGCGCTACCCGGTGATGCTGGAGCAGTTCGGCCTGCGCCGGGGGGCGCGCGGCGACAGCGCCTTCGACCCCGGCGAAGGCACCACGCGCACCATCCGCTTCCTGCAACGCATGGACTGCGCCATCCTGTCCTCGCATCGCTCGATTGCGCCAAAGGGCATCATGGGCGGCGCTGCCGGTGAATGCGGGCGGACCGAGGTTCGGCGTCTGGACGGGTCCATCGACGTACTCAAGGCCTGCGACCAGACGGTTCTGGAAGCCGGCGAGGCGGTGACCGTCGTCACGCCCATTGCCGGCGGATACGGCAGCCGGAACCGCTGACCGGCCTTTCAGGAGTCCTGGCGCGCCGACGGCCGGAGCATGAACTGGTGCTGCACCAGCCTGTCCGCAGGCCGTGTCGGCTCCACGTCCGCGTCGGTCAACGGCCGCCCGGCCGCGACGGCCTCGTAAAGCACCAGCATGCGGCTGATTTTGTCATCCCAGTCGAAGTTGCGCAGCGCCCTGTTGCGCCCGGCCTGCCCCATTGCGGCGCGCCGCTCCGGCTCGGAGGCGAGTTGCCCGATGGCGGTGGCGAAACCGGCCACGAGATCGTCGCGGCTGGTCGGCTCGATCAGGATACCGCAGCTTGCATCGAGGTAATCCAACGGCCCTCCCCACGCCGTCGCGATCACCGGGACGCCCGCGGCCATGGCCTCCAGCACGACCGCGCCGCCGCACTCGTACAGGCTCGGCAGGACGAGAGCGTCCGCATTGCGCATCGCCGCGGCGCATTCGGGCTGCGGCAGGAAGCCGTGGAAGCGAACCTTACCATCGAGGCCGAGTTGCTCCGCCAGCGCCTGCAAAGGCTGGCGCATGGGCCCATCGCCGATGATATCCAGCGTCACGCCGCCCTGCGGCGGCAAGCGCCCGACCGCCTCCAGGACGATATCCACCGCCTTCCAGTCCACCAGCCGGCCAAGAAACAAAAGGCGCATGTCACCCGAAGCGCCGGAGGCCGGCGCGCTTCCGGGCTGCCAGAGCTCGGTGTCGATGCCGTTTTCCACCAGCTCCACCACCGCGCCACGGCATTTCGGCGGCAGGCCCATGCGCGTACGCTGGTTGGCGACCAGAAGCAAAGCGGCTTCGCGTTTGCCGCGCATCAGGCCGTGCACGTGGTCGGAAAGGGCGCGCGCCGAGCGCAGTATCTTCTGCACCGTGCCCCCGGCCCTCGCCTGCATCGCCGGCGGATAGGACATGTTGCCGTTCATCGGCCCCATCACCACCGGCGCCCCGACATCGACCATCAGCGACGGCTCGCGCGGGGACACGGGAATGGGCTGATGGACGACCGAGATGCCATTCTGACGGACGAGACGGCGCACTAGCCGGCGCGCCTCGATCTGGTTGGCGATGCGGCTGGCGTAGCCGAAGGTGATATCTCCAAGCTGGGCCGGCATCTTCGCCCCCATCTTCCAGCAGAAGATGTTGAAGCGGTTGTCCGGTATGAAATGGATGCGGTCCAGCGCCTCCGGTGCCAGGCGCGCCAGCTCGGCGCGCGTCCGTTCGTGCACGACCAGCCAGGTATCGACGCCCCGTCCCCGCAGCCGGGTGAAGTAATGCCACGGCAGCGATGCCTCGCCGCCGAACATCATCGACGCATTCTCACTGACGATCAGGACTTTAGGCTTCGTCTTCATGGCGATCCCGGCACGGTTCTGGCCCGCCATCCTGTGCGGAGCGCCCGCCACCATCAATTCGTCCAATGCGCCAGAGGCCTACTCAAAACGGGTGGTGCGCCCTCGGTATTCCAGGCTGGAATGGCGCGGCGAACATCCATCGCTTGTCGGGCGCGGGTGGGTGCGCGAAGAAGCCGGTCCACGCTTTCGACACTCGACGGAGCCGCCATCCATGACATCCGGCCCTTTCGTGCCCCCTGACGAGATCCGCGCCGGTTTCTCGCGCGCAATGTCCGACATGTACCGGCAGGAGGTGCCGCAATATGGTGCGCTCATGCAGTTGGTGGGCGCGGTCAACTCGGACGTGCTGAAGGCGGACGCAGACCTGGCAGCGCGGCTGGCGCGCGCGGGAGAGCTGGAGCGTCTGTCGGACGAGCGGCATGGCGCCATCCGCCTCGGTACTGCGGCCGAACTCTTCGACATCGGCAGGATTTTCGCGGTGATGGGCATGCATCCGGTAGGGTACTACGACCTTGCCGTGGCCGGCATCCCCGTCCATTCGACGGCCTTCCGGCCGATCGACGAGGCGGCGCTGTCGAAAAACCCTTTCCGCGTCTTCACCTCGCTGCTCCGGCTCGACCTGATCGAGGACGGGGCGTTGCGCGCAAAGGCTACCGCCATCCTGGCCAGGCGTCGCATTTTCACTCCGAAGGCGCTGGAGCTGGCATCGCTCCACGAAGCGCAAGGCGGGCTGACCCCCGCCCAGGCGGAACACTTCATCGCACAGGCGCTGGAAACCTTCCGCTGGCATTCCGAGGCGACGGTGGATGCGGCCACTTACGCCGAGCTTGCCGCCGAACATCGCCTGATCGCCGATATCGTCTGCTTCAAGGGCCCGCATATCAATCATCTGACGCCGCGCACGCTGGATATCGATGCCGTGCAGGCCGGGATGCCGGCGCACGGCATCGCGCCGAAGGCGGTGATCGAGGGCCCGCCGCAGCGCCGATGCCCGATCCTCCTGCGTCAGACCAGCTTCAAGGCACTCGAAGAGGACATCCTGTTTCCCGAAGCGGATGGGCACGTCCCAGGGCGACACACCGCCCGTTTCGGTGAAATCGAGCAGCGCGGGGCGGCCCTGACGCCGAAGGGGCGCGCCCTTTACGACGCGCTTTTGGCCGATGCGCGCAAGTCCGGCTCGCTCGATGCCGCCGGCACCGGCGCGTCGAGCTACATGGCGCGCCTTGCCCGGCACTTCAGTACCTTCCCGGACGACTGGCGGACGATGCGGTCCGAAGGATTGGCGTTCTTTCGCTATTCCCCCACCGAAAAGGGCCTAGCCGCCGCACGCGCCGGGCAAACCGGCAAGGATATCGAAAGCCTTCTGTCGGCTGGCCATGCCGTCTGCGACCCCATCGTCTACGAAGATTTCCTTCCCGTATCGGCCGCAGGCATCTTCCAGTCCAACCTCGGGACGGATGCCCAGTCGGACGCCGCCGCCAGCGGCAGCAAGGCCCTGTTCGAAAAGGCCCTCGGCCGGCCCGTCCTCGACGAGATGGAGCTTTATCGCCGGATGGAGATGCAATCGCTGCAATCGACCCTCGGCGTGCTGGGCGCCCGCACCGCCGCCTGAGCGGCGGACTGCATTGACGCCGGGTCCCAAGGCCCCATCTGCTGGCGTCACCCCGTCGTGACCCACATGGAGCCGATCAATGACCCTGTCCATCGCCGCCAGATGCCCACGGACCAAACAGTTCGGCGTGGCGGCGGCAACCGAGATGCCGGCGGTGGGCAAGTTTCTGTCCTACGCCTTTCCCGGTTTCGGAGCCTTTGCGACACAGGCGCTGGTGAACCCCTATCTCGGCATCGACGGCGTCAAGCTGCTGTCCCTCAGCGTCTCCGCGCGCGGCACGGTGGAAACCGTGCTGGATGACGATGCGGAGCGCCACAAGCGGCAGGTTGCCGCCATCGACAAGGAGGGCCGCGCCCACGCCTTCACCGGCGAGGATTGCCTTCCCTGGGCCGGCCACCGGACGGACCGCGACGTCAGCGTCCAGGGCAACAGGCTTGTGGGCCCGGCCGTGCTGGAGGCCATGCTGCAGGCTTTCGAGCAGGATGCCGGGGCCGAGCTGGTGCACCGCCTGATCGCGGCAATAGCGGCCGGCGTGGCTGCAGGCGGCGACCGGGCAGGAGAAAGGTCGGCGAACGTCTATATCGTCGGTGCCGAGGAATATCCCCTTTGGGACATCCGGGTGGATGCCCACCCGGATGTCGTCTCGGAGTTGCGACGGCTGGAAACCGTGTTCCGCGAGGAACTCTACCCGCACGTTCTGGACATGCCGTCGCGCCGTCGCGGCTGACGCCGATCAGGCGGCAGCCGTCACCACCACCTCGATCAGGACGTTCTTGCCAAGGTCGGCAACGCCGATCGTAGCGCGGGTGGGCAGGTCGGCCGCCTCGATCCAAGACGTCCATGCCTGGTTCATCTCGGCCTTCTGGCCCATGTCCGTCACATACAGCATGGCGGAAATGAGCTTGCTCTTGTCGGTGCCGGCCTCGGCAAGCAGCTTGTCGAGCTTCTGGCATATCTGTGCGGTCTGGCCGCCCATCGTCTGCGACAGATCGTCGGCGATGAGACCGCCAAAGGCGATGATGCCGTTATGCTCGACGAAGCGATGCATGATCGGGGTTTGAAGGCCACGCTTTACCATACCAATATAACTCCTTGTCTGGAATGGTTTTTCAGGTTTACGTAACGCGAACGCTACGCGGCGAAACGGGAGATCGAGAACGCGGCGATCGGCAGGTTCGACTGGCCGTTCTGGATCAGGTCGGCCAGCACCACCCCGGTCACCGGCCCGAGTTGAAAGCCGTGCAGGGAATAGCCGAACGAATGGAACAGGCCTTCCGCCGCGGCCGATGCGCCAATGACGGGGATGCCGTCGGGCATCCGCGCCTCGATGCCCGCCCATGTGCGCACGATGCGGGCGTCGCGCATGATGGGAAAGAGGTCGCGGACGGTGCGGGCGTTTTCCGCCAGCTTGCGATAGTCCAGTTCGGTGCGGTTGGTGTCCGGGTCCGGACGTCCGAGGTAACCACCGCCGATCAGCACCGTGCCATTGGCGAACTGCTTGAAGGACAGGGTCCGGGAGGTGGCGCCGACGACGGGCCTGAGGAAGGGAGGCCGGCGCTCTGTGATCATCAGCATGGGGGCGACGGCTTCCACGGGTGCGCGGTCGCCGGCCATCTCCGCCAGGTGCCCCGCCCAGGCCCCGGCGGCATTGACCACCACCGGTGCCTGGAGCCGCGTTCCCGCATCGGTCGTCGCGGTCCACACAGTGCCCGTGCGAACAAGGGAAACGACGCGCTCGCCCTCGATGAAGCGCGCCCCCAGCGCCTTCGCCTTGTTGCGGAAAGCCAGCACCGTGCGGAACGGCAGCGCGGCCCCGTCGCCACGACTGACCAGACCGCCGATGCAATGCTCGGCGATGTGCGGCACGAGGGCCCGCAGCTCTTGGCGGTCGATCACCTCTTCATGCGTAAAGCCCTCCGCCACGAGGGTTTCACGCCTGGCGCGGCAGGTTTCCATGTCCGCCTCGCCTTCGGCCACCTTGACCTGCCCTTCGGATTCGAAGCCGCAGTCATCGTCGACGAGCGTTTCGATGTCGTGCCACATCTCCATGGCCCGCAGGCTCAGCGGAATTTCAGGCAAGGCCCGGCCAAGCCGCCGCACGCCCCCGGCATTGACGCCGGAAGCATGGCGGCCGGGATAGTCTTTCTCCACCACGGTCACGCGGACCCCGCGCATGCTGAGCTGCAGGGCTGCCGAACAGCCATGCAGCCCGCCGCCGGCAACGATCACGTCACCGATCGTTCGGGCCTCAGCCACGCGCCACCATGCGGACTTCCTCATCCGCCTTGTCGAGCGAGGCAAGCTCGGCCAGCGTGATCGGCTTGATGGGTGCCCGCAAACGGTAGTAGCCAACGGCCTCGGGCGAGACGCCCCGTGCCTCGGCGATGGTCTCCGTTATGGTCAGGCCGCAGAGCCGCCCCTGGCACGGCCCCATGCCGCACCGCAGGAAGGATTTGAGCTGGTTGGGGCCGGTGACGCCAAGCTGGGTCACGGCATCTCGCACCTGCCCGCCCGTCACCTCCTCGCAGCGACAGGCGATGGCATCGTCCGCCGCCACCCGGAACTGCGGGGCGGGCCGATAGAGCGCGTCGAGGAATCCACGGCCCTTGTCGTAGCAGTTCAGCACGGCGCGGATCGGCGCCGCGGCCTCGTCGCGCTGCCCGGTTGAGATACGGCCGAGGGCGGCCAGCGCCCCCAATGCGGCAAGGCGGCCGCGCTCGGCGGCGGCTTCCGCCCCGGCGATGCCCGCACCATCGCCGGCAATGGCGAAGCCCTCGACGCTCGTCTCGCCGAAGCCGTCCACCCGGGGGCGGAATGCCGCCTGCACATCGTCCCAAAGGATCTCGCAGCCCATGGAGCTGGCCAGATTGACATTGGGCACGACACCCTGATGCAGCAGGAGGTGATCCACGGGAAGCACCGTTTCCCGGCCGCCACTCGTGTAGCGGACCGCTTCCAGCCGCGCATCGCCCTCTGCCGCAAGGGCCGTCACGCCTGAGACGACCCTGACCGAACGGCGTACCTTCATCAGCAGGCCGAGGCCCTTGCGCAGGTAAGGCGACGTCGCGAACCCGGAGAGGCCGCCCAGCGCATTGCGCCAGTTGCCCCGCGGAGTGGTGTCGAGGATTGTGTCGATGCGGCTGCCCGCGGCCAGATACTGCGCCGCTATCAGCCGCAGCAGCGGGCCACTGCCGGCCAGCACCACGCGGCCCTCCATGGCGATCCCGCTCGCCTTGAGAAGGGTTTGCGCCGCGCCCGCCGTCATGACGCCGGGCAGCGTCCAACCCGGAATGGGGAACGGGCGCTCGAGGGCCCCTGTCGCGCCAATCACCCGGCGGGCATGGATCAAGCGCGTTTTGCCATGGGCGGAAATGCCGAGCTCGAAACCCTGTGCCGCCTGCCACACCGTCGCGGACGGCAGATAGGCGGCGTCGCTGTCGCGGAAGGCCGTGGCGATTGCCTCTCCGCGCCAGTAGTCGGCGCCCAGAACCGCCTTGACCTGAAGCGGCGTATTCGTGATGCCGCGATAGATCTGGCCGCCCGGCGCCGGGTTTTCGTCGACAAGAAGCGTCGAGGCGCCCTTGGCGGCGGCCAGCGTCGCGGCGGCCATGCCTGCCGGGCCGGCCCCGATGACGACCAGGTCGTAGCTGTCGGCAAGGGCCGCGACGTCGCCCAATGGTGTCATCGTCCCAACTCCCGCTTGCCGTGTCCGATCTGCGTTTCCACGCGCATGCCCTCTGCCAGGGGCACCAGGCACCCCTGCCGGTTGCCGACCCCGTCGATGGTGACGAGGCATTCGAAGCACACTCCCATCATGCAGTAGGGCGCACGCGGAACGCCGCCCACCGCGCTGGTGCGGCAGGTTTCGACACCGGCCGCAAGCAGCGCGGCGGCCACGGTATCGCCCCGCCGGCCGGTATGGCGCTTGCCATCGATGGTGAAGGCCACGCCTTCCACGCCGATGTCCTCAAGCCGCTTGAACATGGAACCTCCTGATACCGAAATCCTCGAAAGCCTCGCCCAGCCGCCCACCGGCCAGAGCCGGGGCAAGCACGTCGGCGTGGGCCGCGGCCAAAGTGACGCCGCTGTGGCAGGCGGCGGCGAATGCGCCCGGGTGGCTGGCCGACTGTTCGTAGATCGGGAAGCCGTCCGGGCTCATGACCCGCAGGGCCGACCATGTCCGCACGACGTTCAGCCCTGCGAGCCGCGGAAACATGCGGATGGCCCGGTCGGCCATCACGGCGTGGATGCCCGGCCGCATGACGTTGTAATCGGACGCCTCTTCCTGGCTGTCGCCGATCATGACGCCGCCTTCGTCGGTCTGGCGGACCGTCGAAAGGGGCATGTCGAGGAAGGGTTCCGTCTTCTCGGTCACGATCACCTGCCCCCGCAGGGGGCGTAGCGGCAGATCCATGCCGACCATTGCGCCAAGGCGTGGATTGTCGAGCCCGGCCGCCAGAAGAATGCGCGCGGCGCCGAAGCGGTCCCTGCCCGTGGCAAGGCCGAAACCGTCTGCCCCCGGCTCGATCCGCTCGACCAGGGAGTCCGCCTTGTAGGTTCCGCCAAGACGCACGAAGGCACTATGGAGCGAACGCAGGAGCTTCAGCGAGTTGACGTCTCCGTCGAGCGCGCAATAGGTGCCTCCGGCAACCTCCGGCCCGACCTCGGGCAACCGGCGGCGGATCTCGTCGCCGTCCAGGACGTCGATCCTGTAGGGCACGGCATCGGCCTGGTTGTGCAGGCGACGGATATTCTCGGCGCGGCGGTCCAACTCGTCCTGTGACAGGCAAAGATGGTATCCGCCGGGCCTGCGATAGGCGATGTCGAAACCGCCCTCCTCGCTCACCCGCTCCGCGAAGCCGGGATAGAGATCGGAGGACTGGCGCGTCCAGCGCGCATAGGCCGGCATTCCCAGCCCCTTGCTCTGCACCCAGACGAGCGCGAAATTCCCGCGTGAGGCACGGCGCGCCACATCCCCCTCGTCCAGCATCAGAACCTTCAGGCCCTGCCTTTGAAGCCCATAGGCGCAGGCAGCACCGACCAGCCCCCCGCCGATCACGGCGAAGTCGTATTGGCTATCCATGTTCACTATTGCCTCCTGCGGTCAGCTCCGGCCGGGGCCGACAAGCAACCGTTCCATTCCGAAAATGCGATCCAGGACAACCATCACCACCACCGTCAGCGCGATGAGGATGGCCGATACGGATGCGACCAGCGGGTCGATATTGTCCTGTATGTACAGGAACAGGCGGACCGGCAGCGTCGTCGTCTGCGGCGTCGAGATGAAGACGCTCATCGTCACCTCGTCGAAGCTCTGGATGAAAGACAGCATCCAGCCCGAGATGACGCCCGGCAGGATCAGCGGCAGCGTGATGCGGCGGAACGTCGTCCAGCGCGACGCGCCGAGCGAGACCGCCGCGTTCTCCACCAGGCGGTCGATACCGACCGACGCCGTCAGCACCAGGCGCAGCGCGAACGGGAACACCACGACCAGATGGCCTGCCACGAGCGTCGCGGACGATACGCCGAGCCCTGTTTCCGTAAAGAAGCGCAGGAAGGCGATGCCGAGCACCAGATGCGGTATCATGAGCGGCGACTGGAAGAGGTTCAACAGCGCGGCCCGGCCGAAAAACCGATGCCGTGCGATGGCAAGGGCCGCCGGCACCGCCAGCACGACCGCCAATGTCGAGGCCACGGCAGCCAGCCACAGGCTGTCCACGAACGAGCGGATGAATTCCGGTCGATCCGCGATGGCGCGGAACCAGCGCAGGGAAAACCCGGACGTCGGTAGCGACAGGTAGCCGTTCGGCGTGAAGGCGACGATGCAGACGGTGACGATGGGCGCCAGCGTGAAGACGACGACGAAAGTATGGAAGGCGAGCGCCAGGAAGCCGTTGCGTCTCATTCGAACACCTCAGCATAGCGTCTTTCGACGAGCCGGTTGCAACCGACGATGATGATGATGATGGCGACCAGAAGCAGCATCGCGATGGCCGCGCCGAGCGGCCAGTTGAGCGTCGAGAGGAACTCGTCATAGGCCAGCGTCGCCGCTACCTTGAGCCGCCTGCCGCCGATGATGGCCGGTGTCGCGAAGGCCGATGCCGCCAGCGCGAAGACGATGATGCACCCCGACAGTATGCCCGGCATGATCTGTGGCAGCACCACGCGCCGGATGACGGTGCCGGGCCTTGCCCCCAGCGAAACGGCGGCATTCTCGACCTGCGGGTCGAGCTTCTGGAGCGAGGCCCAGACCGAAATCACCATGAAGGGCAGCATCACGTGCGCCAGCGCGATGATGACGCCGGTTTCGGTATACATGAACTGGATGGGGGTGCTCAGAAGGCCGATGCCCATCAGGCCCTGGTTGATGATGCCGTTGGAGCCGAGCAGCATCGCCCAGCCCAGCGTGCGCGCGACGACCGAAATGAGAAGCGGGCCCAGCATCACCAGCAGGAAAAGGCTGCGCCAGGGCGCCCGCATGCGATGCAGGATATAGGCCTCCGGTGCGCCCATCAGCATGGCCAGCAGCGTAACGAAGGCCGAGATGCGCAAGGTCCGCAGGAAGATGTCGTGGAAATACGGGTCGCCGAAGATCTCGATGTAATTGGCCAGCGAGACGTCGTCCGTCACGCCCGTATACATGCCGAAGGAATGCAGCGACAGCATCGCCGTCATGGCCAGCGGTACGATGATCAGCGTGCCGACCACCGCAAGAGCCGGCAGGCTCAGCAACAGCGGAGCGAAGCTGCGCCGTCTGCGGGCGGCAGCGCCGGTGGCCGGCGCCCGCAATGTCGCGGCGCCGCTCATCGTGCGTCACCCTCGTGGAGGGGCAGCACCCGCATGTCGCCTTCGGCCCATGTCAGGCGTACGGTCTCGGAAACCGCAGGCAATGCACCGCCGCCATTGGGCGCGATCACCGCCACGTCGCCGGCCTCGCTGTCGATCTCGAAAGCCCATTGGCTGCCCTGGAATACGCGCTTGCGCACCACGCCCCGCAGCCCCCGCCCATCGCTGAAGGCAATCCGCTCGGGCCGTACGGTAATCAGCACCTTGCCCGTCAGTTCGGGCCGCGCCACCGGCCAGTTCTGATCCTTCAGCGAAATCGAGGTTCCGTTGGAATGCCCTTCGAGCGTGTTCGTGCGGCCGAGGAAGCTGGCGACGAAGCGCGTTTCCGGCACCTGGTAGGCGGCTTCCGGAGCGCCGACCTGCTCGATCCGTCCCTTGTTCAGCACGACGACGCGATCGGACAGCGCCATTGCCTCGTTCTGGTCATGCGTCACGAGGATGGTCGTCAGGCCGGTGCGCTCCTGGATGTCGCGCAACTCGCTCTGCATCTCCTCGCGCAGCTTGGCGTCGAGATTCGACAGGGGTTCGTCGAGAAGCAGGAGGCTCGGCTCGATCACCAGGGCCCGCGCCAGCGCGACGCGCTGCTGCTGGCCGCCGGACATGCGGCGCGGATAGCGCTCCGCAAAGCCCGAAAGTCCGACGAGATCCAGCGCCGCCGCCACCTTGCGGTCGCGCTCGGCCCGGCCCACCTTGCGCATCTCCAGTCCGAATCCGACATTGTCGGCAACGGTCATATGGGGAAACAGCGCATAGCTTTGGAAGACGATGCCAAGGCCGCGCCGGTCGGGCGGAACCTGCGACAGGTCCCGCCCCTCCAGCATGATGCGCCCGGATGTCACGTCGACGAAGCCGGCGATCATCTGCAACGTGGTCGTCTTGCCGCAGCCGGACGGCCCCAGCAGCGATACGAACTCGCCGCGTTCGACGCTGAGCGAAATTCCGTCCACGGCAGTCACGCCGTCATAGATCTTCGTCAGCCTTTCCAGGACAAGGAAGCTCATTGCTCAGCCTTCGACCTCACGCGTCCAGCGCGTATTCCACTCTTCGCGAACCGGGTTGACGTACGGCCAGTCGATGACCCGCAGCTTGCCGACCTGCTCCGGCCCGTAGGGGATTCCGGCGGCTTCCTCGTCGGTCAGCCTGGCGTTCTTGTTGACCGGGCCGTAGCCGTAGTCGCGTGCGATTTCCTGCTGCACCTCGGGAGAGAGCATGTACTCGATCAGCGCCTGGGCTTCCGGCTGGTTCTTGCCGGCAACGGGGCAGGCCAGGATGCCCAGCGCGACGGCCCCTTCCTTCGGATAGACCATCTCGACCGGGAAGCCGGTGTTGGCGAGCGAGTTGATGCGCGCCGAGCCCCAGACCGACAGGACGGCCTGCCCGCTCTGGAACAGCGCCGTCATCTGGCCGGGAGACGGCTCGTAAGCGAGGACGTTGCTGTCGATGGTGTCGGCGAAAGCGGCGAAGCCCGGGTCGATATTGCGCTCGTCACCACCGTCGAGCTCGGCCTGCATCACCAGCGCGTGCAGCCCATAGGTGTTGGACAGCGGCGGCACGACGAGCTTGCCCGCATATTTGGGATCGCGCAGGTCCGCCCACGAGGTCGGAGCCTCCCAGCCCTGCTCGGCGAAGTAGTCCTTGTTGTACATGAACCCGGTGGCAACGACGCCGATACCGGTGGCCTGGTTGCCCTCGACCTTGGCCGTATCGAAGAGATCGGCGAAGATCGGCGCATCGTCGAGATCGCGGCACAGGCCAAGCGCGAGCGCCTGGTACATCGGCCCGTCGTCCATGATGGCGACGTCCACCTGCGGGTTGGAGCGCATGGCGACGAGGCGCGCGAGCGTATCGGTGGAGTTTCCGGCCAGATACTCGATCCGAACGTTGTGCTCGGCCTGGAACTTCGGGAACACCTTCTCTCGCAAGGTCTGCTCGTACGAGCCGCCATAGGCAGCCACATACAGCACTTTTTCCTGCGCGCCGGCAGCGCCGGCCATCGTCATGCAGGAAATCGCCACGGAGGCGAAGAGGGTCGTACGCGCTCGTTTGCTCATTGTTGCGTCCTGTTCAGAATTACGTCACTTGGCAACGTTCTAAAATTAGGCTCTATACGTCAGATCAGATTTTCGGGCCGTTCCATGTGCAAATGTTATGATCACTCATAGGCAGGTCGAGGCGTTTCGCGCGGTCATACTGGCCGGCTCCGCAACCGGCGCCGCGCAACTGATGTCCCTGACGCAGCCCGCCGTGACGCGCCTGATCCAGGACATCGAATACCGGTTGCAGCTAACCCTGTTCGAGCGGCGGGGCGGCAAGCTGGTCCCGACCAGCGATGCGATCACGCTGTATCGCGAGGTGGAGCGATCGTTTCAGGGCCTGGAGCGGATCGAGCGGCAGGCGGCGGATCTGCGCGAGCGTCGGGTTGGCCGGCTGCGCATCGCCGGCCTGCCGGCGCTGGCGGTCGACTTCCTGCCGGCCTTCGCAGCGCGGTTCCTGGCCGCGCGGCCAACGCTGGAAATCACCGTGCTGGGTCCGACTTCACCGCTGGCGCTCGATTGGGTGTCGTCCGGCCAATGCGATCTCGCCATCGTCCACGAGCAGTTCCAGAGCACCGCGGTCAAGACGACGCCACTTGCCCCCTTCAAGGCAGTCGTCGCCCTGCCCCGCGCCCATCCGCTGGCGTCCAGGCACGAGATCCATGCGACCGACCTGCATGAGCAGGACTTCATCACGTTGGCAGCGCCATCGCTGATCGAGCATACGATCTCCAGCGTGTTCGCCGCCCATCGCGTCCAGCCCCGGATCCGGGTCGAATCGCCATTGACGATGATGGCGTGCCGCATGGCGGCCGAGGGCATCGGCTGTACCCTGGTGGACCCGTTCACCGCCGATCACTATGCCGGGGAACGGCTGGTCGTGCGGCCGTTCCGCCCGGCCATCCTGTTCGAATGGGCGATCATCACCCCGTCATTCACCGCGCTTGCGCCCCTTGCGGAGGAGTTCATGGCCGGTTTCATCGCCGAATTCGCCGCGCGCGTTGCCGTCAATCGAACCGGCTGACGCCGCCGCCCTGACGCTTTCCCTCGTAAAGCCGTGCATCCGCCCGCGCCAGGGCGGCATCGACGCCGGCGCTGCCGACCGATGCCCCGCCGATGGTCGCGCCGATCCGCACGACGCGTCCACCGCCGAGATCGACGGGAAGTCGGGCGGCCTCGCCCAGCCGCGCCGCAACCTCCGCGGCCTGGCAGGCGGTTGCCGGCGTCAGGGCGACGACGAATTCGTCGCCGCCGACGCGGCCGATGCGGCCGGATGCGCCGACGGCATCGCGCAGCCGGCCGGCGACCGTGCGCAGCACCAGGTCCCCCATCTGGTGCCCGAACCTGTCGTTGATCGGCTTGAAATCGTCGAGATCGAGATACAGCACGTACGGACGTTCCTGCAGGCCATCGGCCATCGCATCCCGCGCCATGTCCTCGAGGGCGCGGAGAATGGACAGCCGGTTCGCCAGTCCCGTCAGGTCGTCGTTCATGGCAAGAAAGGCATTGTGCTTCTGCGTGGTGATGGTTGCCGCGACGCTCCTGTGAATGCCATTCACGAGATACATGATGCCCAGAATCCAGATCGGGCCGAGGGCCAGGATGACCGGCATTTCGGGGATGCCGGTAAACACGCTGGCCAGCAGGAACGGCACGCTGACGATCAGCACCTGCGCGCGGGCCAGCCGCGGTATGCCGGCATTGTTATAGGCCGACGTAAAGGCAAATCCCGTCATGGTGAGTGCCGCGACCGTCGTCAGCACGATCTCACCCGTAAGCATGCAGAGCGCGCAGACGAGCCCGACGGTCGATGCCCAGGCGATCCCCGTCAAGACGACGATACCGGATGCGGCCATGCCGTTGCGCGCACGATGCAGGCCCAGCATGCGCGCCGAGGACGCGGCCATGACCAGCAGCAGCAAAGCCATGGCCTGCGCCGGGCGGTGAAACGCGTAGATCGCCACCTGCAGCGTCAGGCAGACGCAGCCGAACATCACGACGGCCACCCCGCCGGACGTCGAGCGCAGAAGATCGTCGACGATGGACGCGTCGGTCGAGGTATCGGGCTTCAGGAACCACTGGACCATCGGAACGGTCACACGTGCGTGGACGCGTTCTGCAATGCCTCTCAATGCAGTACTCCCTGCTCAAGCCGGCCTGCCGGGATCGTGGAGCGCATGTCGTGTTCCCCGGTAAATTCGGTAACCAATTGGTCCGGGCGCGACAAGATCGTTGTTTAGGCGACCAACGATGCCGCGCTGCACCGCCGCGTCGGACATGGACCCTTGACGGAAACGTGATCGCATGGCCATTGGGCGTAACTATCGTTACACCTGCTATCAATCTCACGAACGGCTGGACCATCATGCGCCTGCGCCTACCCATCGATCGTCAGACACTTCTTCTTCTGGGCGCGGTGGCCATTGCCGTCGTTTTTCCCGCGCGGGGCCAGGCGGCGGAGATGTTCGAGTGGGTCGTCTACGGCGCCATCGCCCTCTTGTTCTTCCTGTACGGCGCACGGCTTTCGCCGAAGGCCGTATGGCAGGGACTGCTTCACTGGCGCCTCCAGGGGCTCGTCTTCCTGTTCACCTTCGCGGTCTTTCCGCTTCTCGGCCTCCTCGCCGTCCTGGTGCTGAGGCCGGTGATGTCCGATCCGCTGGTGGCGGGCATCCTGTTCCTGACGCTGCTGCCCTCGACCGTACAATCCTCCATCGCCTTCACCTCCATAGCCGGGGGCAATGTCCCGGCCGCGCTGACGAGCGCGTCCCTCTCCAACCTCGTTGGAGTGGTCGTGACGCCGCTTCTGGTCATGGCATTGATGCACTCCAGCGGATTGGGCTTCGGCCTCGACCAGATCCAGAAGATCGCCCTGCAGATCCTGGCGCCGTTTGCCGCCGGGCAGGCGATGCGTCCGCTGATCGGCGCCTTCCTGACGCGCCACAGGCCGCTGACGGCCTTCGTCGATCGCCTGTCGATCCTGCTGGTCGTCTATGCCGCCTTCAGCGAGGGCATGAACGCAGGTGTCTGGTCCAGCATCGGCTGGTCGGACCTCGCGCTGACGGTGCTGGCGTCCTGCGTCATCCTGCTGATCGTCCTTCTGGCCACCACCTGGACAAGCCGGAAGCTCGGCTTCAGCCGCGCGGACGAGATCGCCATCGTCTTCTGCGGCTCCAAGAAAAGCATGGCGACCGGCATTCCGATGGCCGGTATCCTCATGCCGGGCCCTGCCCTCGCCATGATGGTCCTGCCGCTGATGCTCTTCCATCAGATCCAGCTCTTCGCCTGTGCCTGGATGGCGCAGCGCTATGCTGAACGGGCGCCGACGGACCCGTCCGATGCGATCGGGGCCCCCGCCATGTCGGCGCGGCGCTGAAGTGCCGACAGGGCGGCCACCACGGCGGCGGGCCGTTCAAGCGGCAGCAGATGGCCGCAGCCCGCCTCTACCGACAGTTCGGCATCGTCATAGACGGTCATGTTCGTCGCCCTCTGGCCGGCTTCACCGAGATCGCCATCTTCAGAGCCGACGAGGATCGCGCAGGGCATATCGAGCCCGCCGACCCTTCCCGACCAGTCCTCCCTGCTGCCGGTTTCCAGCCATGCCGTCCATGCGTCGGCCGAGCTTGCCATGACGTCCGCCACGGCAAGCCTTGCCGCCTCGGTCGGCAAGGGCGAGCCGGTATTGGCCGAAACGAACGCGGAGGCTTCGCTTTCGTCGATCCGTCCATCCCGGGCCCAGCCGATCATTTCGGCCCTCCTGTCTTCGCCCATCGGCTCCGGCGAGGGGGGCGACCCTGCCAGAAGCAGAACGCCGCGTGCCGGCGACAGCCCGCCTGTCCTTCCGGATGCGAGGATGGTGGCAAACTTGCCGCCCATGCTGTGCCCGGCTGCGATCCATCCTTTGGGGCCCACACGGTCGGCGATCTCACCGGCCAGCGCGGTGACAGTGTCTTCGACGCTGCGCGCGCCCTGGTCGGCCGCGCTTCCGAAGCCCGGCAGGTCGGGCGCGAAGACATCGAATACCTCTTCGAAATGCGGTGCGATCTCGTTCCACGCATTGCGACTCGAGCCGAAGGCGTGAAGCAGGACGAGAAGCGGCCTGTCGGCGATCTTGCAATTCGTCACGGGAGCGCCTCTTTCTTCCTGGTCCCGAACAAACGACACAGCGATATTCCGGGTTGCACAGAGTTAGGTGGCCGATGACTCCCAGATACGTTTCCCTTTGTATCTTCCTGCTGATCGCCGTGGGCGGCGGGCTCCTGATCGGCGCGAACAACGTTCCCGGCGCGTGGTATGAGGGCCTTCAGAAGCCGTGGTTCAACCCACCCAACTGGATTTTCGCACCGGTCTGGACATTGCTCTATGTCCTCATCGGCATCGCCGGATGGCTCGTCTGGCGCAAGCGGGATCGACCGGCGCTGACGCTATGGTTCCTGCAGATGGGCCTGAACTTCGTATGGACACCGGTCTTCTTCGGCGCAAACCTTTTGGGGCCGGCTCTCGGGATTGCCCTTGGCATGCTGGCCGCAGCCGGGGCCTTCACCGTCCGTGCGTGGACGGTGGAGCGCCGTGCCGCCTGGTGCTTCGTGCCGTATGTCGCGTGGGTGGCCTTTGCCAGCCTGCTTAATGGCGCCTTGTGGCAATTGAACGCTTGAACGCTCAGCCCAGCGGCGGTGCGTAGGCGGAGGGCGCCACTATGGCGGGTCGGCCCGGCAGGCTCAACTCGGCGCGGCGCGGCTCGGCCCGGCTGACCAGCCTGCCCCGCCGGTAAACGCGCAGTCGCGGGCTGCGAAGGCGCACCGCCTCTATGGCGTCCGCCGCATCCAGCATCACCAGATCGGCGTGGCACCCCTTCTCCAGCCCGTAGGATTCCAGCCCGAAGGCGGCTGCCCCGGCGCGTGTCACCGCATCGAAGCACCTCGTGACGGCGTCGCGGCTGGTCAGGTGCCCGGTATGGACCGCCATATGCGCGACATCCAGCATGTCGGCATTGCCCATCGAGTACCATGGGTCCATGCAGCTATCCTGTCCGAAAGCGACATTGACGCCCAGCGCCCACAACTCCGGCACGCGCATCATGCCCCGTCGCTTCGGATAGGTGTCGTGCCGGCCTTGCAGCACGATATTGGCTACCGGGTTCGGCACGCAATGGATTTGCGCCTCCGCGATCAAGGGAAGCAGTTTGGAGGCGTAGTAATTGTCCATCGAATGCATGGAGGTCAGGTGCGAACCGGCCACCCTGCCCTGGAGTCCGAGGCGCACGGTCTCGGCCGCCAGCGTCTCGATATGACGGGACATCGGGTCGTCCGTCTCGTCGCAATGCAGGTCCACCATCAGGCCCCGCTCCGCGGCGATCTCGCAGAGCCGCGTGACCGACCGGGCGCCGGCCTCCATGGTCCGCTCGAAATGCGGGATGCCGCCAACGACGTCCACGCCCATGTCCAGCGCACGCAACAGGTTTGCTTCCGCATTCGGATTGCGGAACAGGCCGTCCTGGGGAAAAGCCACGAGTTGCAGGTCCAGATAGTCGCGGACCGCATCCCTGACTTCGAGCAGCGCCTCCACACCGACCAGCCTGTCATCGCACACGTCGACATGGCTGCGGACCGCAAGCAGCCCCTGCGAAACCGCAAGATCGCAATAGCGCATGGCCCGCTCCACGACCGCGTCCCTGGTCAACAGCGGCTTCAACTCCCCCCATAGCTGGATGCCTTCCAGAAGCGTCCCGCTGCGGTTCAGGCGCGGAATGCCAAGCGACAACGTCGCGTCCATGTGGAAATGGATGTCCACGAAGGGCGGCGAGACCAGATGTCCTCCCGCATCGACCACCTCCCCCGCCTCGCCGTCCACGCCTGCTTCGACGGCCTCGATCCGACCATTGCGGACCGCGATGTCGATGCCGCGCCGTCCGTCCGGCAGGGTTGCGTTGCGGATGACGAGATCGAAGCTCATGGGGTTTCCTCGCGCTGCGGAAAAAAGCTTAGGATGGGCCGAAAACGAGTTCCATGCGGTCGGCCGGAAAACGGGTACGAACGATCTGGACCGGCTTGCCCTCCGGCGTCGAGTCGATCGAACGGGTAATCAGGAGTATTGCCTGCGATGCGCAGTGCAGCAATTCCCCGTCGTCCGGTCCGGCCGGCTCGGCGGTAACGCGTGTCTCCGAACGCACATAGTCGACCAGCCCTTCGCTCGACAGGGCCTGCGTGATGGAGCCGCTTTCGGCGTAAGCGTGCACGATGCCGGGATAGTCCTTGGCCGACAACCAGTTCGTCGCCAGGGAAAGCGGCACGCCATCCACCACCGACAGGCATTCCAGGCGATGCAGGACCGCCGATGGCGGCAAGCCGAGCACTGCGGCCAAAGACGCGTCCTGCACCCTTTCCGCGCGAATCAGCCGACCCCCGACCTTGCGTGACAACCGCCCCATATTCTCCGAGAAGCGCGTTCGCGTGCCGATCGGATAGGGGATTTTCGCCTCTTCCAGACGCACGACGCTGGTGCCCTTGCCGCGCTCGGTCCGAAGCCAGCCGGCCTGGCCGAGAGCGGCGATGCCCCGTCGTACGGTGTGGCGGTTGACGCCGTATTTTTCGGCCAGGGCAACCTCGCCCGGAAGCTTCCCGGCGAACTCCCCATTGCGGATCGCCTCTTCGATCCGGTCGGCGACCCAGCGCCAGCGCGCCAATCCATCCTGCCGCTCCAAACAAAACCTCCGGTGTCATCAAGCCGTCATCGGCCATGGCGTATTCAGAAGATACAGAGTGTCACTTGTATACACAAGTAGACATGTTTGGAGAATGGACATGCAGAGTGACGAGACAAGCCGGAGAAAGCGCGCGCTGGATGCGATCGCCCTTTGTCCGCCCGATCGGTTCGACCAGCTCTATGAGGCGCTGTCGGCCGACATGCCATGCGCGCAGACGCTGCGCGGGCCGGAGATCGGCTCGGTGATGCTGCGTGGGCGGATCGGTGGCGCCGGCGCCGCTTTCAACCTCGGCGAAGCCAGCGTCACCCGTGCTTCGGTGCGCCTGGCGGACGGAACGGTCGGGCATTCCATGCTGCTGGGCCGGCATGCGGAGCGCAGCACGAGGGCGGCGCATGTGGACGCCCTCTGGCAGACGCACGCCTATCGTGAGGCCGTCGAGGCCCGATTGATAGATCCCGCCATCGACGCGCGCCGGGCCCTTGTGCGCAACGAGCGGTCGGAGGCGGAGGCGACCCGGGTCGATTTCTTCACAATGGTTCGCGGAGACGACGAATGACGCCCCTTGCCGACACTATCCACGATGGCGGCTTTCGTAGTCCGGTTTATGACGCGCAATCGGTTTTCCGGCGCATCATGGATGCTTTCGCCCAGCCGGGGACCGGCGTTTGCCTGGATGGGATGGCCTATGGGCCGGGCCTTCCACCTGCCATGGCGGCGCTGCTGGCAACTCTGTGCGACCATGAAACGCCGGTCTTCTTCCACGCCGACATCCAGGCTGACGCCGCAGCATGGCTGGCCTTCCACACCGGGGCACCGCTTGCGTCGACTGCGGCCATGGCCAGCTTTGCCTGCTTTCCCTGCGGCCTGACCTTTTCGTTCGGCGACTTCGCCATCGGCACGGCGGACTATCCGGACCGTTCGTCCACCGTGCTCCTGGCCGTCGAGGCTTTCGACGAGGGCGCCACGCTGGACCTCGCGGGACCCGGCATCGAAACGAGCCGGCGTGTGCGCATCGCCGGGCTGCCGCCCGGCTTCGTTGCCGCAATGGCGGCCAATCGCAGCCTGTTTCCACTGGGCTTCGATCTCATCCTCGTCTGTGGGTCGCAAGCCATGGCCCTGCCCCGCACAACCCGTATCCGCGAGGTGGCCTGATGTACGTCGCCGTCAAGGGAGGCGAAGCCTCCATCCGCAACGCCCACCGGCTGATGGCTGCGCGTCGGCGCGGCGATGCCGGCATACCTGCCCTGACGTTGGAGCAGATCGCAGGCCAGTTGTCGCTCGCCGTCGACAGGGTCATGGCCGAAGGCTCGCTCTACGACCCCGAGTTGGCGGCGATGGCCGTGCGGCAATCGCGCGGCGACCTGATCGAGGCGATCTTCCTCATGCGCGCCTATCGCACGACGCTGCCGCGCCTCGCCGCAGCATGTCCACTCGATACTGCGTCCATGCGCATAGAACGCCGCGTATCCGCCACCTTCAAGGATATTCCGGGCGGACAGATATTGGGCCCGACCTTCGACTACACCCATCGCTTGATCGATCCGGAGATGGCATCCGATGCACCCGTGCCGCCCCCGGAAACGCGCCAGCCCAACGATGACGAGACGTTCTCGCGCGTTACCGACCTTCTCGGCGCCGACGGATTGATCGAGCCGGACGGGCCGCCGGGCGACGCGGCGCCCGGCGACATCACCCGCGAGGCGATGGCGTTTCCCCTGACGCGGGACCGGCGCCTGCAGGCACTGGCGCGGGGCGACGAAGGGTTCCTGCTCGCTCTCGGCTACTCCACGCAACGCGGCTATGGCCGCACGCACCCCTTCGTAGGCGAGGTGCGCATCGGCTTCGCGACCGTCGAGGTGGATTTGCCGGAATTTGGTTTCGCCGTCGCAATCGGTGAGGTTCGTGTGACCGAATGCCAGATGGTGTCGCAGTTCAAGGGCGCCGATGGCGGGAAGCCGCGCTTCACGCGGGGATATGGTCTCGCCTTCGGCCAGTCGGAGCGCAAGGCCATGTCCATGAGCCTTGTGGACCGCGCCTTGCGCGCGGATGAGTTCGAGGAAGACCGCAAGGCCCCGGCGCAGGACGAGGAGTTCGTGATGGAGCACCTGGACAACATCCAGGCGACCGGCTTCGTCGAACATCTCAAGCTACCCCATTACGTCGACTTCCAGGCCGAGCTGGAACTTCTGCGCCGCCTTCGGGAACAGGATCGGGAGGCCGCGGAATGAGCGTGCTGCCGCAATACAACTTCGCCTATCTGGACGAGCAGACGAAGCGGATGATCCGCCGCGCCCTGCTGAAGGCCATCGCCATTCCCGGCTACCAGGTACCGTTCGCCGCGCGAGAAATGCCGATGCCCTACGGCTGGGGCACCGGCGGCGTGCAGGTGACGGCGGCGATCCTGGGTCCGGACGATCGGCTGAAGGTCATCGACCAGGGTGCCGACGACACCACCAACGCCGTCTCCATACGTGCCTTCTTCGAGCGCACCGCCGGCGTCGCCACCACGACGCGCACCGCGGAGGCGTCCATAATCCAGACGCGTCACCGCATACCCGAGGCGCCGCTGAAGGCCGGGCAGACGATCGTCTACCAGGTGCCCATTCCCGAACCGTTGCGCTTTCTCGAGCCTCGGGAAACCGAAACACGCAAGCTTCATGCCCTGGAAGAATACGGCCTCATGCATGTGAAGCTGTACGAGGATATCGCCCGCCACGGCGATATCGCCACCACCTATGCCTACCCCGTTCATGTCGAGGGGCGCTACGTGATGGACCCCTCGCCCATCCCGAAATTCGATAATCCCAAAATGCACATGTCACCGGCGCTCCAACTGTTCGGCGCGGGACGCGAGAAGCGCATCTATGCGCTGCCGCCGTTCACGCGCGTCCGCAGCCTCGACTTCGAGGACCACCCCTTCACCGTCCAGAAATTCGCCGGCGGATGTGCGCTGTGCGGCGCAACCGGCGTGTATCTCGACGAGATCCTGACCAGCGATACGGGTGGGCGGATGTTCGTCTGCTCGGATACCGACCATTGCGAAAGCCGGATCGCAGCGGGCCATGTCGGGCCGGCCAACGGTATCGCGGAGGCTGCCGAATGACCGAGGAACCCATCCTGTCCGTGCGCGGACTCGAGCGAAGATACGGCAGTTTCATCGGCTGCACCGATATCGATTTCGACCTTTGGCCGGGCGAGGTCCTTGCGATCGTGGGGGAATCGGGCTCCGGCAAGACGACGCTGCTCAACTGCATCTCTGCACGCATGCCGCGCAGCGCGGGCAAGGTCTTCTACCGCCTGCGCGACGGACGCCTTGCCGACATCGAGAGCCTTTCAGAGGCGGAGCGCCGCCTGCTGATGCGCACGGACTGGGGATTCGTCCACCAGAACCCCGCAGAAGGGCTGCGCATGGCGGTATCGGCCGGCGCCAATGTCGGGGAGCGCCTCATGGCTGTCGGCCATCGCCATTACGGGCAACTGCGCAGCACCGCCGAGGACTGGCTCGGGCGTGTCGAGATCGACGCCTCGCGGATGGACGACCGGCCGTCCGCCTTTTCGGGCGGCATGCGACAGCGGCTGCAGATCGCCCGCAACCTCGTCACCCATCCGCGCCTCGTCTTCATGGATGAGCCGACAGGCGGGCTCGACGTTTCCGTACAGGCCCGGGTGCTGGACCTTCTGCGGCAACTGGTGGCCGAACTGGGCCTCGCCGTCATCATCGTCACCCACGATCTGGCGGTCGCCCGTCTCCTGTCGCAGCGCATGCTGGTGATGAAGGACGGACGGATCGTCGAGTCCGGGTTGACGGACCGGGTGCTCGACGATCCCCGCCATCCTTACACGCAGCTTCTCGTGTCCTCCGTATTGGAAAGCTGACCCATGTCTCTCCAGCAACCCGCCCTCAGCGTCCGCGGCGTCGGCAAGAGCTTCGTGATGCATCTGCGCGGCGGCATCGTGCTGCCGGTCGTCGCCAATGTCGGATTCGACGTTTCGGCCGGAGAATGCGTCGTCCTGGGCGGCCCTTCCGGCATCGGAAAGTCGTCGATCCTGCGGATGGTGTACGGCAATTACGCCGTCGATACCGGCTCCATCCGCCTCGCAACCTCGCATGGCGTCGTGGACATTGCGCAGGGCGATCCGCGCGCCATCATGGCCGCCCGCCGCGACGCGATCGGATATGTCAGCCAGTTCCTGCGGGCCCTGCCGCGTATCGGGGCCGTCGATGTCGTCGCCGAACCTCTGGTTGCACGTGGGGTTTTGGTCGAGGAGGCCCGCGGCCGGGCCCGTACCATGCTGCGGCGGCTGAACCTGCCGGACGCCCTGTACGACCTGCCGCCAGCCACGTTCTCCGGTGGCGAGAAGCAGCGCGTCAATATCGCCCGGGGTTTCATCACCGACCACCCCGTGCTGCTGCTGGATGAGCCGACGGCATCGCTGGATGCGGCCAACCGCGATGTCGTCACCGACATGATCGTGGAGAAAATGCGAAGTGGCGTCGCCATACTGGGCATTTTCCACGACCGGCCGGTCCGCGATGCAGTGGCCACGCGCATCGTCGACGTGTCCGGCTTTTCGGCGCGGACGTCGCCGCTTTCGACCGGCCAGGCCATGTCATCGAATGTTCATCCCGCCGTCATCACCGCCTGATCCTCAACCCTCAGTTTCCCTGCCGTAGCAAGAGGATTCTTCCATGCACGCAATCGAAGTCGCGCGCCTGTCCAAGCGATTCGGCACGACGCAGGCTCTGGATACCGTTTCCCTGGCGATCGCGCCCGGCGAAATGGTTGCCCTGATCGGCGCTTCCGGATCGGGCAAGAGCACGCTGATCCGCCATATCGCCGGGCTTGAAAAGGGTGATGGCGCCGAAAGCCGGATTACCGTCTTCGGCAGGACGACGCAGCAGGGCGGACGATTGTCCACGCAGTCGCGCAACATGCGCGGCGATATCTCGGTGATCTTCCAGCAATTCAACCTCGTCGGCCGCCTGTCGGTGCTGACGAACGTACTCATCGGCTGCCTCGGGCGTATTCCGCGCTGGCGCGGGACGCTCGGCCTGTTCGACAAGGCGGAGCGCGCATTGGGTCGAAGCGCGTTGGAGCGGGTGCATATCGGACATCTGGGCCGGCAGCGCGCCTCCACCCTGTCGGGGGGGCAGCAGCAGCGCGCCGCCATCGCCCGAACCCTCATGCAGGGCGCGCGCATCCTGATCGCCGACGAGCCGATCTCCGCGCTCGACCCATCTTCCGCGCGCCGCGTGATGGACGTCCTGGCCGACATCAACGCGCGCGAGGGGATCACCGTCCTCGTCTCGCTGCATCAGGTGGAATACGCGCGGCGTTACTGCCCCCGCACCATCACGATGCGCGACGGGGCCATCGTCTATGACGGCCCGTCCACCGCGCTTTCCAATGCCTTCCTGGCAGAGCTTTACGGCGCTGCCTCGGAAGAGCTGGTCCTGCCGGACAGCCCGGCAGAGTCCGCACGCGCCCCACGGCCCACCCCGGCCCAATGGCGCAACGCAAGGCGCGTCCCCGAACCCGCCTGACAAAGATACAACTGGAGCAATCAGATGAACGCGATCATGAAAAGCATTGCGGGCCTTTCGCTCGCCCTCATGGCGGGCACCAGCGCGCTGGCCGAAGATATCAATTTCGGCATCATCTCCACCGAGTCGCAGCAGAATCTGCGCACGAACTGGGAGCCCTTCCTGGACGACATGGCCGAGAAGACCGGCCTGACGATCAAGCCGTTCTTCGCTTCCGACTATGCCGGCGTCATCGAGGGCATGCGCTTCGGCAAGGTGCAGATGGCCTGGTACGGCAACAAATCCGCCATGGAGGCGGTGGACCGCGCCGACGGCGAGGTCTTCGCCCAGACCGTCGCGGAAAACGGCGATCCCGGCTACTGGTCGGTCATCATCGTACCCAAGGATTCGCCCATCCAGTCGGTGGACGACCTCCTGAAATGCGACCAGAGCGTCAATTTCGGACTTGGCGATCCCAACTCCACCTCCGGCTTCCTCGTGCCGATGACCTTCGTCTTCTCGGCGCGCGACATCGACCCGAAATCCTGCTTCCGCAACGTGACGAACGCGAACCATGAGACGAATGCGATGGCCGTGGCCAAGGGCCAACTGGACGCCGCTGCCAACAACACCGAATCCATGGCCCTGATCGAGGCGAATTCCCCGGATTCCTTCGCCAATATCCGCGAAATCTGGCGCTCGCCTCTCATCCCGTCCGATCCGCTGGTCTGGCGCAAGGACCTGTCCGACGAGACCAAGCAGAAGGTGCGCGACTTCATGCTCACCTACGGCACCGACCAGTCCACCGGTGACGTCGCCCACGAGCGCGCCGTGCTCGCCGGGCTGCAATGGGCCCCGTTCCGCGCATCCACCGACGACCAGTTGCTGCCGATCCGCGTAATGGAAGCGGAGAAGGCCATCGGCCAGGCGCGCTCCGACACCAGCCTGTCGGAAGAAGCGCGCGCCGCCCGCATCGCCGAGCTGGAATCGATGAAGAAGACCTTCGAGGAAAAGCTGGCCGCCGCGCCGCAGGGCTGACCGGTTTCAAGCCGAAGCGGGCGGCGACGCGCCGTCGCCGCCCGCGGAAAGGATCGAAGATGAGCGAAAGCGCGAACATGACAGGGACCCGGGCCGTATCCCCGGCGCAGATGGCCAAAGGCGCCCGCTGGCAGATGCCGGCGCTTGCCGCCGGCGTGGTCGCGGCCCTCGCCTGGAGCTGGGGCCCCGCCGAGATGGAGCGCTGGCCCTATCTCTTCACCGATGCCGGCAACATGGCGGAGTATCTTCACGGCTTCCTGTCGCCGAATTTCGCCGATTGGCGCTTCTATCTCGAGGAGATGCTCGTCACCATCCAGATCGCGATCTGGGGCACGTTCCTTGCCGTCGTATTTTCCATACCGCTCGGTATCCTCTCGGCCCACAACATGGTGCCGTGGTGGGTACTGCAGCCGACGCGACGCCTGATGGACCTGTGCCGCGCCATCCACGAGGTGGTCTTCGCCGTCCTGTTCGTGGTTGCCGTCGGCCTCGGCCCCTTCGCCGGCGTCATGGCCCTTTTCGTCCACACGACCGGCGTTCTCGCCAAGCTGTTTTCCGAAGCGGTCGAGGCTGTGGACCCGCGCCCGATAGAGGCAATCCGCACCACCGGTGCAAGCCGCGTGCAGGAAGTGATCTTCGGCGTCATTCCGCAGGTGTTGCCGCTGTGGATGTCGTTCTCGTTGTATCGGCTGGAATCCAATATCCGCTCCGCAACCGTGCTCGGCCTCATCGGAGCCGGCGGAATAGGACAGGTCCTGTTCGAGGTCGTGCGCGGGTTCTATTACGCCGAAACGGCGGCCATCCTGATCATCGTCGTCGTCACCGTGTCGATCATGGACCTCATCTCGCAGCGCCTGCGCCGGATGGTGATCTGATGCGGGCCGCTCTCTACTACACGCCCGCGGCGGATTCCCCCCTCACGCTCGCCGCGGCGGAATGGCTCGGGCGCAATCCGTACACCGGCGGCCCCTCCCGCGCGCCCGATGTCGGGATCGACCCAACGGTTGCGGCGCCGGCGCGATACGGCTTCCACGCGACGATCAAGGCGCCCTTTCGCCTTGCGGCGGGACGCGATCTCGGCATGCTCGCCAACGCGCTCGCCGACTTCGCATCCGGACGCGCCGCCTTCCCCCTGCCGCCGCTGGAGGTCAAGGCAATGCCGGGCGGGTTCCTTGCCCTGGTGCCGGCTGCCGCGGACGCCGCCCTCGATGCGCTCGCCACCGACACGGTACGCCATTTCGATCCGTTTCGTGCGCCGATGACGGAAGACGAGCGGCAGAAGCGCCTGCCCGGCCGGCTGACCGAACGCCAGCGCACAAACCTCGACAGGTTCGGCTACCCGCATGTGCTGGACGATTTCCATTTCCACATGACGCTGACGGGGCCGCTTGGCGCAGAAAGCACGCCTTTGCTCATGCATCTGAAGCGACGCTTCGCTCCCTTCCTGCGCGACAGGCTGACATTCGACGCGCTGGCCCTGTTCATCGAGCCCTATCCGGGCGCCCCCTTCACCGTGGCCGCACGCTGCCCCCTCGCCGTCCGCGCGCCCCAGCCGGAGTTTGTTCCGTGACCCATGAAACAGTGATGCGCAATGCGCGGATCGTCCTTCGAGACCGGATCGTGCATGGCGCGATCCAAATTCGCGACGGTCGCATCGCCGACATCTCGGAAGGTGCCGTCCACGGAGAGGATCTGGGCGGCGACACGCTGGTTGCGGGCTGCGTCGAGCTGCATACCGACCATGTCGAAAGCCATTTCGTGCCGCGACCCAAGGTGCGCTGGAACATCATGGCGGCGCTGCAGGCGCATGACGCGCAGATCGCCGCTTCGGGGATAACCACCGTCTTCGATGCATTGCGCGTCGGCCTCGACGGCGATACCGAACTGAAGGGCGAGGACGCGCGCGAGATGGCCGGTGCCATCGATGCGGCGATGGACGCCGGTCGCCTGCGGGCAGACCACTATATCCATCTGCGTTGCGAGGTATCCGTGCCGGATGTCGTGGACGAGTTCGATGCCATTGCCGGCAACGGCCGTGTCCGTCTGGCCTCGCTGATGGATCACGCCCCGTTGCAGCGGCAATTCGTCAGCCTGGATGCGTACAAGACCTATTACCAGGGCAAGCGCCGCATGAGCGATGCCGACTTCCATCGCTTCTGCGAGCGGCGGCTGGCGGAGTCCGCCGCCTATTCCGCACCCAACCGCCGCAGCCTGGCCGAGCGCTGTCGCGAGCGGGCCATTCCAATCGCATCGCATGACGACGCAACGGCCGAGCATGTGGCGGAGGGTGTCGAACTGGGTATCCAGCTTGCCGAATTCCCGACGACGCGCGAGGCCGCCCGTCTGTCGCATGAGGCCGGTATGAGCGTCCTGATGGGGGCACCCAACGTCGTGCGTGGACGCTCCCATTCCGGCAATATATCGGCACGTGATCTGGTGGAGAGCGGCCATCTCGACATATTGTCGTCGGACTACGTCCCCTTCAGCCTGCTGCAGGCCGCGTTCCTTCTTGCCGACGACGATATCATGAGCCTGCCAGATGCCATCGCCCTCGTCACCGATACCCCGGCCAAGGCGGCGGGCATGGCCGACCGGGGACGCCTGGCGCCTGGCCTTCGGGCGGATATGGTCCGCATACGCACCATGCAGGGCGAGCCTCCCATCGTCGCCGGGGTCTGGCGGGAGGGCATGCGCGTTGCGTGATCCGAAAGGCTGCCTCGTCGCCGTGGTGGGCCCCAGCGGGGCCGGCAAGGACACCGTCCTGGCGGCGGTTGCCGCAAGGACGGGCGGAGCCCATGACATCATGTTCGTCCGGCGCGTCATCACGCGGACAGAAGGACCGGGCGAAGACAACGAAGCAATGACGCCGGACGCGTTCCGGGCAGCGGACGCGACGGGCCAGTTCTGCCTGTCCTGGAGCGCGCACGATCTTTCCTACGCGCTGCCCGCCTCGGCACTGGCGCATACGCTTGCCGGTGGCATCGCGGTCGCCAACCTGTCGCGCCGGGCGCTGGCCCCCGCCTCGAAGCTGTTTCCGTGCCTGGCCGTCATCGAGATCACGGCGCCTGGCGACATCCTGCGCGCCCGACTTCTGGCGCGCGGGCGCGAAACGGAGGAGCAGGTGGATGCGCGGCTGGCACGGGCGGTGCCGTTGGATGTCCCGGCCTCTGCCCGGCTTCATGTGCGTATCGACAATAGCGGGCCGCTTGCCGCCGGCGTCGACCGGTTCGTCGATGCCTTGACGCTCCTGCGCCAACCCGAAACCATTTGACGCCGCGCTTATCCTGCAAAGCGGCATCTGGAAATGCGCACGAAGCTATCGTATAGGGGCATGTCCCTGCCGGAATCGATTGCATATCCGGCAAGGCACACCGTGCGGGTGTGGTGGAATTGGTAGACGCGCCGGACTCAAAATCCGGTTCCGAAAGGAGTGTCGGTTCGACCCCGACCACCCGCACCATTCATCTGAAGTCTCGCAGATCAGCCGGGCGGGCAGTATCTCCAGATTCTAGCTGCCAACGCGAGCGTCCCAGCCCAACATTGCGGTCTCGGCGATGCGTTCCAGTTCGGCGCGGGTTATTCCGTCGCGGGCAAGCACAGACATGCCGTTCTGAACGCTCTGGACGAAGCGGGCGAGCCCGTGGACGTCGACCGTGTCCGGAATCTCTCCATCCTCTACGCCGCGCCGCAGCCGCGCCTCCAACCGTTCGAGCGCGGTATTGCGGGCTGCCAGGACCAATGCGCCAAGCTCCGCATTTCCCTCGCAGCCAACCGACGACAGCGTCACCATGCAGCCGGCTACGGCCTGGCTGAGCCCGGCGGCAGAGTCCATCAGGAAAGCCTGGACGGCACCGCGTGCGGTGTCCGATGCAAGGAAGCCACCCCACACCGTCGCCTCGTTCTCTTGGCGATAATGGTCGAGTGTCTCGGCGTACAACTGCTCCTTCGAGCCGAACGCAGCATAGAGGCTGGGCGAGCCAATGCCCATTGCCGTGGTAAGATCGGCTATCGACGTGGCGGAATAGCCTTTCTTCCAGAACAGTCTTGTTGCGGCATCCAGCGCTGCCTTGCGGTCGAACGCGCGCGGGCGACCGCGCACACGGCTTGGGCAGCCAACATCTTTCGTCGCTGTCGGCTTTTTTTGCATCAATCGATATATAATCTATTGACAGGCATTAGCAACATCCCAATTATTTTTGTATCGATTGATACATAAAGGCTACGAAGATGACAGACTTGGCTGGCAAGCGTGCATTGGTGACAGGCGGATCACGCGGCATTGGCGCGGCGATCGCATTGGCGCTTGCGGAAAAAGGCGCGGCTGTCGCCATCACCTATGAGCACTCGGTAGAACGTGCGGCACAGGTGGTGGAGGCCGTTGCCCGCAAGGGTGGCAAGGCCGTTGCAATAAAGGCGGATAGCGGCGACCCTGCCGCGATCCAGCGCGCCGTGGACGAGGCGGCAGAAAAGCTGGGCGGGCTGGACATTCTGGTCAACAACGCCGCCATCGCGCGCTTCAGCCCGATCGCCGATTACCCGGTCGAGGATATCGACGCGCAATTGGCCGTCAACGTGCGTGGGCCGATCCTGGCATCGAAGGCCGCGATCCCGCATCTGCCCGCCGGCGGCAGGATCATCAATATCGGCTCGGCCGGGGCGGAGCGGATCGTCGGATCTCCTGGCACGGTCTACTACATGACAAAGTCGGCGATCCAGTCGCTCACGCGTGGGCTGGCACAGGAGCTGGGGCCACGCGACATCACCGTGAACACGGTGCAACCGGGCTCGACCAACACCGAGATGAACCCGGAGGACGGCGAATCCGCCGACTTCCAGCGCTCGCTGATGCCGCTCGGCCGTTTTGGCCAGCCCGAGGATGTGGGAGCGGCAGTTGCTTTCCTGGCCTCACCCGCCGCGCGGCAGATCACCGGCACGATTCTGACCGTTGATGGTGGTGCGCTGAGCTGAGGCATCTGCCGACGTCAAGTCCACTGATGGCGCCTCTGCGAGGCACAAGCGTCAGTCGGCTCGGCCGGCTGGGCGAAGCGACGAAGGTTGCTTCGCCTTCAGGACTAGATGCCTCGCACAAGCATCTCGCTGCCCCGCAGCAGAAAACAGACCAGGAATCCGCGTCGAAATGCCGTGGGGCTGATCCGCTTGCGCAATGCCTGTCCGAGCGCCATGCCGGCCAACGCAGGCAGCACCGCCGGCACCGACAGGCCGATGTTGCCGAACTCCAATCCGCCATGCATGCCGATCCCAAGCGCCCGAGCGACGGTCGCAACGGTAAATGACAGGCAAAGCGCCTGCACCAGATCGTCCCGCTCGAAGCCGAGCGCCTGCAGACGCGGAACCGCCGGAATGACGAAAACGCCGGTCGCGCCTGTCACCAGCCCCGCGATCAGGAAGGTGGCGGCAAGGACAAGGCCGATGGATGGATCGCTCATGCCCTGTCGATGCCCGCGAGGCCGCCGATCGACAAGCGGCAAGTGATATGGAGCGGCCGGCAGACCCGGCCGCTCCTTAAAAATCAGGCGATCCAGAAGATCAGCCCGGCGATGGCAAAGCCCATCAGGCCGACGATCGTCTGCATCACGGTCCAGGTCTTCAGCGTCGTCTTGACGTCCATTCCGAAGAATCGGCCCACCAGCCAGAAGCCGGAATCGTTGACATGGCTGAGCATGACCGACCCGGCCGCCAGGGACAGGACGAAGGCTGCCAGTTCGACATTGCCATAGCCTGCGGCGGCCACGGCAGGCTGGACAAGGCCCGCAGAGGTGATCAGCGCAACCGTTGCCGACCCCTGCGCGATCCGAAGCGCCGTCGAGATGATGAAGCCGGCCACGAACAACGGCATGCCGATGCCGTCCAGCGCCGAGGCAAGCGCGTCGCCGATGCCCGACGCGCGCAGCACGCCGCCGAACATGCCGCCCGCGCCGGTGATCAGGATGATCGAGCAGACCGGGCCCAGGGCCGAATCGAGGATACCCTCGATCTTCTTGCCGTCCTGCCCACGCCGGATGCCGATGACGTAGACGGCGACAAGAACGGAGATCAGCAGCGCGACGGGCGTCGCCCCGATGGTGCGCGCCAGCGCGAACCAGGCGGCCTCCCCGTCGACCCAACCTGCGGCACGCGCATAGTCGAGACCGGTATTCAGGAAGATCAGCAGCAGCGGCAACAGCAGAAGCAGGATTACGGTCGAGGGCTTCGGCGCCGGGTCGGCGCTGTCTTCGCGCGGGCCGCCGGACAGGATGTCCGGCACGGGCAGCACGATACGACGGCCGATCCATTGACCGAAGATCTGGCCCGCGACGATCCAGATCGGCACGGCAACCAGCAGTCCGACCACGATCAGCATGCCGACGTCCGCACCCAGCAGCTCGGATGCCGCGACGGGCCCGGGATGCGGCGGCACGAAGACGTGCATCACCGAGAAGGCCGCCGCCACCGGCATGCCGTAGAGCAGCAGGCCGCCGCCGAGACGGCGGGCAATCGTGAAGACGACGGGCAGCATGACGACAAGCCCGGCATCGAAGAAGATCGGAAAACCGAAGATCAGGGATGCGATGCCAAGCGCGAGCGGCGCGCGCTTCTCGCCGAACTTTGCCACCAGCGCGTTGGCCAGCGATTCCGCGCCGCCGGAAATTTCCAGGAGACGCCCAAGCATGGCGCCCAGTGCGACCAGCAGCGCCACCCCGCCAAGGGTCGACCCGAAGGCCGCAGTCAGCGTCTGGACGATGGCGGCGGTCGGAATGCCGGCAACCAGTGCCGTCAGCAGACTGACGAGGACCAGCGCGATGAAGGCGTGAATATTGAACCGTATGATCAGGACGAGCAGCAGCGCGATCGCCCCTGCCGCGATGGACAAGAGAGTGCCCGCCCCCAACGTTTGCTCGAATCCTTCCATTCCAACTCCTGTAAGCCAGTGGCCCGATCCACTGCGGGCACAACGTAAAGTGGATGCCCTATTTGAGTGCCGCCGAGGTGACAACCGCATTGGCGACATTTATCTACAAAGCATGACGACTCGTACCGGTGAAACCATAGCCGCACGCATCGAGCGGACGCTGGCCGAGCGCATCGTCGCCGGTGTGCTGAACGCCGGCGAAAAGCTGCGGCAGGAGCATGTGGCCGAAGAATTCTCG
Organism: Aureimonas sp. OT7; assembly: GCF_014844055.1. Classification (NCBI taxonomy): domain Bacteria; kingdom Pseudomonadati; phylum Pseudomonadota; class Alphaproteobacteria; order Hyphomicrobiales; family Aurantimonadaceae; genus Aureimonas; species Aureimonas sp. OT7. The sequence goes on along the minus strand of NZ_CP062167.1, from coordinate 2,399,851 downwards.
GCCAGCCATGTGCCGGTGCGGGAGGCGTTCCGGCGGCTGGAAGCGCGGGGCCTTGTGGCAAGCGTGCCGCGGCGCGGCGTGCGCGTCGCCGGCTTCACGCGGGCCGAGGTGCGCGAAGTGGCCGAAATGCGCGCTGCGCTGGAGGCGCTGGCCCTGCGGCACGCGATCCCCCATCTGACCCGAGCCATCCTGGATCGGGCCGAAGAGATAAACCAGGCAGCGGAGGCCGCGGGCGACGTCCATGTGTGGGAGGAGTGTAACCGCCGCTTCCACCGCACGCTGATAGAGCCGTGCGGCATGCCCCGCCTTCTACGCTCCATCGACGACCTGCAGGCCGCCAGCGCGCGGTTTCTGTTTTCCGGCTGGCGGGCAGAGTGGGAGGCCCCGACCGACCGGGACCATAAGGCGATCCTGAACGCACTGCGAACGGGCCGGTCCGAGCTGGCGACGACCCTTCTGGCAAAGCACGTCAACTGGACGGGTTGATGCGGCTTTCGCGGGCCGCGTCATGCGGCGCACACTTGTCCTCTATCATTATGCCCTAGGTGTCGTCTGGCCGGCCCCCATTTCGCCGCAATTGGCATTGGCCCGAATACAGGATTTCCGCATCGGCATGAGCGCCCAGACGACAACCATCAACAAACCCGTCTTCTTCATTTCAAGCGCGATTATCATCGTCATGGTGATGATCGGCATCGTCTTCCCGACAGACGCGGACAGGATCTTCAAGACAGCGCAAGCCTGGGTGCTGGACACGTTCGGCTGGTTCTACCTCCTGTCCGTCGGCATCTTCCTGTTCTTTGCGCTCTACCTTGCCATCAGCCGCTATGGCGACCTGAAGCTGGGCAGTGACGATGCCGACCCGGATTATCCCTATCTGACCTGGCTTGCGATGCTGTTTGCCGCCGGCATGGGCATAGGACTGATGTTCTATGCGGTGGCGGAGCCGATCCTGCACTATTCCGTGCCGCCGGAAGCCTCGCCCGGCACCTTCCAGGCAGCCCGTCAGGCGATGGCAATCACCTACTTTCACTGGGGCGTGCATGCCTGGTCCATCTACGCCGTCGTCGGTCTGTCGCTGGCCTACTTCTCGTTTCGCTACAACCTGCCGCTGACCATCCGCTCCGGTTTCTATCCGCTGCTGCAGGAGCGGATCAACGGACCGCTGGGCCATGCCGTCGATATCTTCGCAATCTGCGGCACCCTGTTCGGCATCGCCACCTCGCTGGGGCTTGGCGTGCTGCAGATCAATGCGGGCCTGAACTACCTTCTCGGTGTGCCGCAGACCGCGACGATCCAGGTTATCCTGATCGTCGTCGTCACCGCCATGGCGACGCTGTCCGTGGTCTCCGGCCTCGATGTCGGCATCCGCCGACTGTCGGAAGGCAATCTGATCCTTGCCATCATCCTGATGCTCTTCGTGCTGGTGATGGGCCCGACGGAATTCATCTTCCGCGCCTTCGTGCAGAATATCGGCACCTATCTCGATACGATCCTGGAGCGTACCTTCACGCTCTACGCCTACGAGCCGCGAGACTGGGTCAGCAACTGGACCCTGTTCTACTGGGCCTGGTGGATTTCCTGGTCGCCTTTCGTCGGCATGTTCATCGCCCGCATCTCACGCGGGCGGACAGTGCGCGAATTCGTCGTCGGCGTTCTTTTCGTCCCCTCGGCCTTCACCTTCTTCTGGATGGCCGTCTTCGGCAACACCGCGATAAGCCTCGACATGGGGGTGGCAAACGGCGCCATTTCAGCAGCGGTTGGCGCAGATATCTCGGTGGCGCTGTTCCAGTTCTTCGAGTACCTGCCCCTCACGGCCCTGACCTCGACGCTCGGTATCATCCTCGTCGCCGTCTTCTTCGTGACCTCGTCGGACTCCGGATCGATGGTGGTGGATACGATCGCGTCGGGCGGCACCGAAGAAACGCCGGTCTGGCAGCGCATCTACTGGTGCGGGCTGGAGGGGCTGGTCGCCGCCCTGCTGCTGCTGGCCGGCGGGCTGACGGCCCTGCAGACGATGACGCTCATCAGCGCGCTGCCCTTTGCCATCATCCTCCTGCTGCTCTCTTTCGGCCTGCTCAAGGGCATGAAGGCGGATGTCGCCCGCGCGACCATGCGCAAGCATGCGCGGCCGGCCATCCCGGCACGCAGCATGAACTGGCAGGAGCGCCTGCAGTGGATGCTGACAGACCCGACCCGGGACGACGTGTTGCGCTTCATCGACAAGACGGTCGAGCCGGCTCTTCAGGATGTCAAGAATGCGCTCAACGTGCGCGGGGTCGATGCCGATGTCATCCGCTCGCCCGACGATGGCGGCGTCATGCTGACGGTCACGTCCAGCGCGACGCGCAATTTCCAGTACGGCGTCCATCCGGAAACGCATCTGGCCGTCGCCTTCTCGGCTGCCGAGGTGACACGGCCGGAGCGGAAGCGCTCGCAGGTCTGGCTTGCCCGCACCTTCTTCTCCGATAACAGTCGTGGCTACGACGTCATGGGCTTCCGGCGGGAGGAGATACAGGCCGATGTGCTGGCCCAGTTCGAGGCGTACCAGCTTCTGACCAGCGCGCCGGCCACGGCGCTGTATGCCAGCGCGCCCGACCCCGAATAGGTCAGCGCAACGCCCGCTCCAGGCTGGCGAATATGCTGTCGTCGCCACATTGGGCGACGTTGAACCGCATGAACTGCGATGCTGCCCCGGTGAGGCTGAATGCGTTGCCGGGGGCCAGAACGACACCATCGCCCAGGCAGTGCGCGGCGATGTGCCCGGCATCTGCCCCATGCGGCAGCCGGCACCAGACGAACATCCCTGCTCTGGGGCGCAGCTCCAAGGTGAACCCCAGCCGCTCCAACCGCGCGATGGTCCGGTCCATGGCGCGGCCGAGCTTGCGGCGCACCTCTTCCATGTGGCGCCGGTAGGCGCCATCGGACAGGGTCTCGTAAAGCAATGCGGCGGCCATCCGTCCGCCGCCGAAGCTGGTGGCGATCTTCATGTCGATCAGGCCGTCCAGCCAGTCGGGCCGCGCCGCGACATAGCCGCAGCGGACCGAAGCCGACACGCTCTTGGAAAAACTGCCGATGCAGATGACGCGGTCCAGTCCGTCCAGCGCGGCAAGCCGCGTTGCCGGCTCCTGTTCGAAATCGCCGAAGATGTCGTCTTCCACGATCGTCATCCGGGCTTTGTCGGCAAGCGACAGAACCTTGTGCGCCGTGGCAGGGGAAAGGGTTGCGCCGGTCGGATTATGGATCGCCGAATTGGTGATGTAGAGGCGCGGCCGCTCCTGCGCGATAATCGTCTCCATCGCCGCGGTATCCGGCCCATCCGGGCCATATGGCACGCCGACGATGCGCGCGCGATGCGCCCGCAGCAGAGCGTGGAAATTGAAGTAGCAGGGATCGTCCACCAGAACTGCGTCGCCGGGTTCGATCAACAGGCGGCAGACGAGGTCGATCGCCTGCGTGCCGGACTCCGTCAGCATGATCCGGTCGGTCGCGGCCGGGATCGAAAGCGCAAGCAGACGCCGCGCCAGCAGCGCGCGCAACGGCTCGAGGCCAAGCGGCGAGCCATAATCGGCCAGCTCCACGGCATTACCGCGTGCGACCTTGCGCAAGGCACGGCGCAACCCGCCTTCGAACATCCAGTCCGCAGGCAACCATCCGCACCCCGGCATCGACGTTCCGGGTGCCGCCTCCAGCGACTGGCGCGATATCCAGAAGGGGTCGATCGCCCTGTCCCGGCGTGGCGCGACAGCCTTCAGCATCAGAGGCGCGGCAGATGCCGACACATAGAAGCCTGAACCCGGCCGGGACCGGATAAGCCCTTCCGCGACCAGCCTCTCATACGCCTCCACGACAGTCGAAACGGAGACGCCGGATGCCCTCGCCTCCGCCCGCACCGATGGCAGACGGGCGCCCGGTGCAAGGCTGCGTCCCTCGATGCGCGCGCGCACCGCATCCATCACCTTCGCCGTCTGCCCACGCACCATCTGTGTTGCCCTTGAAACCAATACAGTTCTGTCAAACCGTACCGTATTGTGTCTGTGCCGCCTGTGCCAGCCCCGCTATTGCGGGACGAACGGCAGGAAGGAGGTGCTCATGCACGGAGATCGGTTACAGGGCCTCGTCAACGGCTTCATCGGGGTTGCCATCTTTTCCGGCTCGCTGCCCGCTACGCGCATTGCGGTAACGGCCTTCGACCCTCTGTTTTTGACCACGGCGCGCGCGTCCATCGCCGGGCTTCTCGCCTGTGCCCTGCTGATACTGTCCCGGGCACGCGCACCGCAGAAGAGCGACATCGCCTCGCTCGTCATCGTGGCCTTGGGTGTCGTTGCCGGCTTTCCGCTTTTGACCGCACTGGCGCTCGGCACGGTGACGTCGGCCCATTCCATCGTCTTCATCGGGTTGCTGCCGCTCGCCACCTCGATCTTCGCGGTGTTCCGGGCGGGCGAGATGCCAAAGCCGGCCTATTGGCTCTTCGCATGCCTCGGCAGTGCTTTCGTTGCCGGGTTCGCCCTCATGCACGGCGCGGCAGAGCTGTCCCGTGCCGATGGCTACATGGTCGCGGCGGTCGTTCTGTGCGCGCTCGGCTATGCCGAAGGGGCCCGGTTGGCCCGCCGCATGGGCGGCTGGCAGGTCATCTCATGGGCGCTGGTTGTGGCGCTGCCGCCGATGCTGATGGCAACGGCGATGCGGTGGCCGGCCAGCCTTGCCGACATATCGCCAGCGGCCTGGACAAGCCTTGGCTATGTTTCGCTGTTCTCGATGCTGATCGGTTTCGTCTTCTGGTATCGCGGCCTTGCACAAGGCGGCGTCGCCGCTGTCGGGCAGTTGCAGCTTCTGCAGCCCTTCATGGGGTTGGCGCTGGCCGGCCTGCTGCTGGGTGAAGCCGTAAGCCCGGCCATGTGGCTGGCCACCATCGGCGTCGTGCTGTGCGTTGCGGGCGCGCGGCGTTTCGCAGCCTGAGGGTCAGGATTTGTCCATTTGTGCAACGACACCCGCAACGATGCGCGCGGTTTCGTCCCAGCCGGTCAGGGCCGCGCCGTGGCAATGCGCGGCACCGGCCATGTCTTGACGCAGCGGCCCGTTCTCGAGCAACAGGCGCAAGGCTGCAGCAAAGGCAGGTGGGTCGTCCGGCGGCACCAGAAGGCCGGCCCCCTTCGGCACGGTTTCGGGTACCGCGCCGACATGGCACGACACGATGGGCAGGCCGGAACGCATCGCCTCTCCGAAGACGATGCCGTAGCCCTCATAGCGCGTGGCCAGCGCAAAAATGGACGCCGCGCCGTACAGGCCGGCCAGTTCATCATCGGGAACCTCCCCGGCGATGCGCACCCGGCCCGCAAGTCCGAACGCGCTAAGCAGGGCCTGAAGCTCGGTCGCCGTTTCGGGATCGTGCGCACGTCCGGCAAGCACGGCCTGCCAGTCGAGGTCGGTCAGCGCGCCAAGCGCGGCCAGTAGAACGTCGTGCCCCTTGCGCCGGGCAAGAATGCCGACCGAGAGGATCAGCGGGGAATGCGCCGCACTTCGCCCGCCAGAAGCCGCGTTATCGAATCCGGGCCGCGCAATGGTTACCCTGTCTGCATGAACGTCGAACTGCCGACGCAGCATATCTGCCGTATGCGCGCTCGGCACGATGACATGCCGCGCGTGTTGCAGATTGGCGCGCTCCCGCGCAATCAGCATGCAGGCAAGGTCGGGCGGCAAACCCGCCTCCAGCCCGATGGGATGATGCACCATGGCAATCACAGGCCGGTTCAGCCGCGCCAACTCGGCCGTATTCAGAGACCCGAAGGCGAGGCCATCGACGATCAGCGCCTCATCGCCCGGCACGGCACTCAGCAGCGATATCGCCTCGCGCATCCGTGTTGCGGACGGATTGGGGAAGGCGCCCGGTAGTGCGATGGCCCGCGCATCCCAGCCCTGCCTCGACAGCGCCTCGACGACACGCAGGTCGTAGATCGTCCCGCCGGTGCGCTGTTCCAGCCCGCCCGGTATGGCGAAGGCAAGCTTGTGCGATGCCATCAGGATGCCCCTTTCTGCATACCGAAGGTCGCGACGAACCGATCGCGAAACGCCTCCATCGGCCACGCCGTTTGCGCTGCGTCGGGCCTCAGGCCCGGTGCCCAACGCCACTCGCTCATCCGCGCAAGCAGATGATCCGGGCCAAAGACGTGCATCGGCACGTCCATCGAGTCGATCTGCGAAATAAAGCCGGCAGGCGCATGGTCCCCCACCACGATCACCAGCCTGCCCTGCTGCGCCTGGCGCGTCGCGAACGCGAAAGCGACGGACAGGGAATAGCCGAGCGCGTCGCGGTACTGGTCGCGGACACGCTCCGGGTCCCGCCAGACGATATCGGGTGGATCGCCGGAATTGGCCCATCGATCGAATATGCGTCCATCGCCGATATCCTCGCGCGGCAGGATGGGGGCTATGGGGGTAAACGGCGCATGCGAAGAGATCAGCACGATCTGGCTGAAGCGCGGCTCCGGCAGCCCGCCTGAAATACGCTCGAACGCCTCCAGGGTGAACTGATCCGGCATGGTCACCCAGTTGAAGCTCTGCCCCTCGTAGCCGAGGTCGCTGCTTGCGAACAGGCGGTCGAAGCCGATGCGCCGGCTTTCGGGCCATGGCATGGTAATTGCCGGCATGTAGGCTGCCGTATGATACGCGGCCTGTGCGGCGATCTGGAGAAGAGATTGCCGGTCACCGGCAAGAAGCCGCTCGTAGCGCCATTGGTCGCCGATGCGCAGCCCGAATGCCAGTGTCGCATGGGCAAGCCAGCTTTGGCCGCCGGATATGGGCGCGGTCAGCCAACCGGACATCATCGCGATGTCGGCCGCCTCTCCCGCAGCCTGCGCGGCGGCGCGGATACCATCATGGGCACCGGCGTAGCGCGGGTTGTCGAAGCTGGCGCGCCCATAGCTTTCCACGAGCACCAGAATGACGTCGCGCCGCTCCAACCCGCTCAGCGCAGCCGTGTCGAACTGCCCTGTATCCCGCGAAGCAGCGTCGAAAGCTGCCATCTCGGCGCGGAAAGCCGATAGCTCGGCCAGCCTTGTTCCGATCGCAGCCGCGCCCCCGGGCATCAGGAACAGGGCAAGGGTGGCGGCAAGGGCCGCCAGCGCCGCCCATGCACGCACGCGGCGGGTGGGTGCCGCATAACGCGTCGCTGCCGACAGAACGGCCCACAGAAGCAGGAATACCGAGACGGGGGCAACGATGCCGGCCAGAATGACCACCAGAAGGAGCGGAAGCCCGAGCATTCCGGCAAGAAGGCGCGCACCGGCCTCTGCCAGATGCCCATCAACGAACGGGTTGAAGGCGCGCCCATAGGCCGCCCCTATCGCAAGGTCCGCAAGGTGGAAACCGAGCAGAACCAGAAGCACGAAGGCGATGGCGGGCGCAGCCGCGCGGCGCCCGGTGCGTGATGGCACGAGAACAAGGCAGAGCGCGAGAATGAACCAGACCGCGTAAAGAGCCATCAGGCGCGACGACGCCAAAGATGGACGATATCGACGGCGAACGACGCATAAAGGCATCCACCGGCCAGCAGCGCCAACCCGCCGGCGACGTCGCCTATGGGCAAGGGCACGATCAGGACGATCAGCACAGCGATCTGCAGGACGCAGCAGGCCTTGCGCCGAACGCTGTGGGGCAATGGGCCCCGCAGAAAGGGCAAAAGGGCCGCGGCCAGCATGAAGCCATAGCGTGGCAACCCCAGCAGCAGCACCTCCGCACCCCAGCCGGCAGAGCGCCAGGCCACCAGGGCAAGCATCAGGGCTAGAAAGCTGTCGACCTCCATGTCGTAGCGTGCGCCGAAGCTGGAAACCAGGCCGTCGCGGCGCGCCAGCCATCCGTCGACACCGTCCAGAAGCAGGCTGGCGGTCGCAATCGTCACGGCCATCCATGCTGCATGATCCGCAAACGGATGGACAAGGCCGGCAGAAAGCGAAACGGCCATCGCCGCCCGCAATTGCGTCACCAGATTGGCGCGGCCCAGCCGGTCGTGGGGATAGGCGGACCAGACGCCGTATCCTGCAATTGCCGTGGCGGCGCCGTGAAGCACGATGACGATCAGCGTTACCATGCCGGGTCGGCTCGGCGTCAGCAGGTCCGCCAGAAACAGCGCAAGGGCCAGCAGCGGAAGGCTGGCCTGCAGGAAGCGGACAAGCACGGCCCGCGCCCCCGCATGGCGGTATGCGATTTTCGTACCGCCGTTCTGCGTGGCATCGTCCATCGCATAAGGCTCATCGTGGAAGCCGTGCCTTGTCAAGCACTTGACGCCATCGGCGAATGCGCGGACCATCTGCCGCAGCCAGTGACGTCGATGGGACTTGCAGGGAGGCAAGGGCGATGGATGACGGCGGATCGTCCTATCGGGGCCCGGCGCGCCTGCTGCACTGGCTGGTGGCCCTGCTTGTCTTTGCCATGATCCCCGCAGGGCTTACCATGGCCGGCGACGACGTGTCGCGAAGCCTTCGCGACATGCTGTACCTCTTTCACAAGAATACCGGTGTGCTGATCCTGCTGCTGGTGGCAGCCCGGCTGGCCTATCGGGTTGCCCGCCCCGCGCCGCCACTGCCCGCCTCCATGCCGGCATGGCAGGTGGCCGCGGCCCGTGCCAGCCACGGCGCACTCTATACCCTGCTCGTCATCATGGGTCTCAGCGGCTACACTTACGTCAAGGCAGGCGGCTACCCAGTCGAGGTGCTGGACGCCTTGGGCATCCCTTCCCTCGTACCCCGCTCGGACGCCATTTCAGGCGTGGCGGAGTCCGTTCACGTCTCGGCCTGGATCGTGCTGGTGGCGTTCATCCTCGTCCATGTGGCCGCCGCGCTCTACCACGGTATCGTGCGGCGCGACGGCGTTTTATGGCGGATGCGCCCATGGTGATGCAGCGTCAGCGCAGGTCCGGGCGGGCGGCATCGAGGGTGCCGCCCGTTGCCTGCGCCGCGGCATCGAACTGGTCGCCGAGGTTGCGGCGCGTGGTCGGATCGACCACCGCGATCGGAACGCTGATCGCGGCCGACGCGGTCTGCCCCACGGCTTGTGTAGCGCCGACCGCCACCGCTCCGATCGCTTCGCCGACGCCAACGCGCGAATCCGTTACCGTCTGACCGTTGACGAGCCGCTGGCCGATCAGTTGCACCACCTGCGGGCTCTGGGCGAAGCGCGAATGGTTGAGGAAGTCCGCCGATCCTTGCCCGGTCAGGTCGTAGACGTCGATGCCGGCCAGCTCGAACTCCGTTCGGTAGGGTTCCTCCGCCGGGTTTACTGCGCCCAGCCGTCCGCGATTGCCCGAGATGATCCGGCTGACGGCGAGCGCCTTGTCGTCCGTCGAGACGAAGACCGTGAATTTCGGGCGGTGGTCGCCGAACTGCGCCCACTGCTTGCGGAAGACGTCGATATCGATGTCCGGCGAGGCAAGGATGACGTTCCGGATCTTCGGCGCGATCCGGCCATCGCGGATGGCCATCTGGCGAAGCGCCTCGACGGCCAGCCATGTTCCCATGGAATGCGCCATGACGGTGATTTCGCCGACATGGCTGTCGTCCGACAGGGCCTTCATCAGCTGCTCGAGCGCGTCGCGGGAATAGTTGGTGCTCTCCTTGTCGTAATTGTAGCCGAAGACGCTGGCGCGGGACGGCCATGTGAAAAGAACGGGCGTTACCTGCGATCTGGAATCGTGGACGATCTGGGCGTAGCGGTAGACTGAATCCTCGAAGCGATTGTTGAACCCGTGCACGAAGACCATGACGTGCCGGGTGGGCCCCAGATTCTCGTGCATCCATGCGCGGCTCTGGCCGACGGTAAGCGGCTCCGCCCTGACGATCGCAAAGTCCGTCGCCGGATTGGGAGGCAGGCGACGCGGCCATTGCACCTCGCCGATACGCCTGCGGTTATCCGGCGGGATGGAGATGTCCATGTCGGTGAGGCTGAGATCGGGTCCGCGCTCGCCGGAAAAGAGAAAGGCCGGGTCTTCGACCGCCTCTCGCGTGGTGGCCACCAGCATGTCCACCCTGGTCGCGCCGTAATCGGCGGGGTTTGCGGCAATGGGTGCAAGAACGCCAACGGGCGCCCCGGCGCAGCCCGCCAGTACCATCATGCTAAACAGCGCCGCCAGGCGCGTCGGACTGTGACGGAAGGTCTGCACGTGTGTCGTCCCCTCGTATCGTCGGCGGGCGTCAGCCTTTCGGTTCGTCTTGCATCGTATCGAAGGCGACGACCGCGCGCGTGCCGGTGCCGACTTCGGCGTAGACCAGCTTGCTGTCGAGGCTGCGCGTCAGCGCCACGATGATCCGTGCGCCGAGGCCGGTGCCCTGGATCTGTCCTTCGCCACGCCACCCGATCCCGTCATCCTCGACCGACAGTTCGGCCATCCCCTCGGCCGTCTCTGCCAGTCTTACCCGGATATCGCCCTTCTTGTCAGGATACGCGTATTTGATCGCGTTCGTCACCAGTTCAGTCGCGATGACGCCGATCGAGACGGCCTTGTCCGGTGAAACCGTCACCTGGTCGGCCTCGAAGCGGATTGGCATCTTGTGCAGGTCGTCGGCCATGGACAGGGTCAGCTCCCCCACCAGCCGGCCCAGATAGGTCTTCAGATCGACACTGCGGACATCCTCGGACGTATAGAGGCTGCGGTGCAGATTGGCGATCGCGGTGATACGCGCCTGCACCTCGGTCAATGCCTCGCGGATTGCGGGATCCTCGGTGCCGTTCGATTGCATGCGAACGAGAGACCCGACGAGCGCCAGGCTGTTCGCCACCCGGTGGTTCACCTCGGCCAGCATGGCCACGGCGCGGTCGCGGGCCTCGCGCACCTCCTGCTCCGCCCTTTCCTTGGCGCGCCGCAACGTCGCCTTTTCAACCGAGGCGCGGATGGCGTTGGCCAGCAGCAGCTCGAACTCCGACCCGACCGTCTTGACGACGTAGTCCACCGCACCGGCCTTCAGCGCGTCCACGGCGATGGACAACTCGGTCGATGCCGTCACGTAGACTGCCGGCGGCGCGTTCTCCATGGCGCTCATGTCGCTCAGGATATCGAGGCCGGACCCGGAGCCGAGGTCGTGATCCAGGATGACCGCGGAAAAGTCGCGATCGTTGAGGAGTTGCAGGCCGGTGACGGCATCGGGCGCATGCACCACTGATATGCCATGGCGGCTCAACATGCGCTGGGCAAGGCGGCCGGCCACGACGTCGTCGTCGACGTACAGAACTGTGACACCGGCTGCGCCCGGCTGGATCGCGCCCCCGGCCATCGTCATTCCGTTTCCGGCACCTGCATCACCGAGAAGAACAGGCCAAGCTGCCGGATGGCATTGGCGAAGCCTTCGTAGTCCACCGGCTTGGTGATGTAGACATTGGCGCCGAGATCATAGCAGCGCTGGATCTCGCGGCTGTCGTCGGTCGTCGTCAGGACGATGACGGGCGAGAGCTTGGTATGCGGGTTGGCCTTCACTTTCTCCAGGATGTCCACCCCGCCCATGTCCGGCAGGTTCAGGTCGAGAAGGATCAGGAGGTGCCGTCCGGCACTGTCCTCGCCCGAGCCATCCGCACCGAACAGGAACGCCAACGCGTCCGTGCCGTTGCCGAAGGGCAGGATCTCGTTGTTGACGCCGGCACGACGGATGTTCTTTTCGATCAGCCGTGCGTGGCCCTCGTCGTCCTCGATCATGACGATCTGGACAGGCTTTGCGGTCCTGCTCACGATTCAATGCTCCGCTTCACGTTCAAAAGATTGGCCGGCAGGACGAGCGTGAAGGTCGAGCCCTTGCCGAGTTCAGATTTGAGGCCGATGTCGCCGCCCAGGTTGCGGGCCAGCGTCCGCACATGCGCCAACCCGATCCCCTCACCCGCAGTATCCTGTTTTCCCGACCGTCGGAAGAGCTCGAACACCCGTTCATTGTCAGCCGGCGAAATGCCCCGTCCATTGTCCTCGACCTCAATGACGACGCGGCCGTAGGAATCATTCCGTGTACGGACGGATATCCGCAAGGGACGCGACGGCTCGCGGTACTTGATTGCGTTATCAAGCAGATTCCCCAGCATCTGATCAAGCGACAGGCGGTCGGTGACGATGGACGTCGCCTTGACATCGGTTTCGATCTCACCGTTGTTCTCGGCACCCTGATGGTGCACGGCATTCGTCGCCGTCTCCACCAGGGCTCGAAGGTCCACCCTTTCCGGCTTCAGGCTGCGCCGCCCTTCCCGCGATATCTTCAGGATGGCGTTGATGAGGCCGTCCATCTTGCGGGTCGACGAGCGGATGAATGAGATGGCCTCGGGAACCTCCTGGTTGATCGCCTCCTCGGCATGGCGGCGCAGCGGTTCCTCGCTTGGCGGCAGGCTGGCCATGTAGTCCCGCACCGGCGAAAACGTCGCCTCCAGTTCGCTGGTGAAGCCCATGATGTTCACAAGCGGCGCGCGCAGATCATGCGTCACAATGTAGGCGAAGCGCTGAATCTCCTCGTTCGCCTTGATGAGGTCGGTGGTGCGCTCTTGGACGCGGGCTTCCAGAGCCGTGTTTGCGGCCTCGATTTCGGCGCGGGCCTCGGCGACTTCCCGCGTATAGCGCAGGATGGTCCAGGCGGCGGCGGCGGCCATCAGGATGATGGCGATGGCGCCGATCACCGTGACGTGGCGCAAGGTGGACCCGATGTTCTCCTGCCGCTCTATGCCGGCCTGCAATTGCGCTTCCGCCTGGTCGAGAATCATGCCGAGCTGGCCTCGGATCTCGTCCATGAGGGCGAGCCCGGCGCCGCCGGCCACCTCTGCGACGGCCGCGTCATACTGGCCGCTGAGCGCAAGCGAAACGGTGGAATCCAGTTCCGCCGTCTTGGCCGTCACACGCTGGCTCAGTTCCGACAAGTCCGCGCGGCCGCCCATCATCTCGTCCATCGCCACCTGCAGCCGTTCGACCCTGGGCGCGATGGACCCGATCTGCTCGCGATACGGCTCGAGGTAACGCTGGTCACGTGTCAGGAGATATCCGCGCTGGCCGGTTTCGGCATCGACGATGCGGGACAAAAGGTCAGCTGCCGCGCTCCGCACCGCGCGTGTCATGACGACTTTATCGAAATTCTGCTGGGTCAGCCGGGTCAAATACATCGAACCGCCAACGATCGCCAGAAGCAGAAGCAGCGCGGCCGCCAGGAAAGCGAATGTGCGGGCATAGAACTGCTTTTGGGAAATGGGCATCGGAACCAGGTGTTTGTTGCAACGATGCCCTGAATGCCGCAGCACGGGCTGAACCACAATCGAGAATTTTCCCGAACGCTTCGGCGCGGTGGAAAACCGACGAAGGCGGGTTGACACCCGCGACCGCGTAAAACAATCTGTTGTGGTCACGGTCTTCCATAGACACAAGATATGGAAGCTAAGAGGGAATTCGGTTCGCCGCTCAAATGGTTAGTCCGAAGCTGTCCCCGCAACTGTAGACGGGTAGCCCGCACCCAATCGCGCCACTGGAGCCTGGCTCCGGGAAGGCCGGGTGCCGGCGACGACCCGTGAGCCAGGAGACCTGCCGTGTCGATGAACCTTTCCCTGGGCGGGGTGTCCCGGCGGATCGTGTAGCTTGCCCGGCGTCTCGCGGCGCCGGTATGCAGCACGTGTCCGCCTGGCCTGTCCATCCTCTTCGACAGGAACAGCCGATGTCACTTTCCGCAGAATTCCCGACAGTCCGTCCGGCCTCGGAGGCGCAGGCCAGTCCCCTGCGCGTCGTCAAGCGCAACGGCCAGAGCGACGTCTTCGATGCCGGCAAGATCAGCATCGCCGTCACCAAGGCTTTCCTGGCCGTCGAGGGCCGGGAGGCCGCCGGTTCGTCGCGCGTGCACGACATCGTCGACGATCTGACGGATCAGGTTGCCTCGGCCGTGCAGCGCCGCGCCGGCCGTGACCATGTCATCCATATCGAGGACGTGCAGGACCAGGTCGAGCTGGCGCTGATGCGCGGCGGCCATCACAAGGTGGCCCGCGCCTATGTCCTGTACCGGGAGGAGCGCGCCAGGGCGCGGTTGGAAACGCAGGCCGCGCCTGCCGCACCGGCGATCGTGGTGCGCGAGCCGGATGGCGGCGCCACGCCGCTCGACATGGACCGCCTGGCGGCCGTCGTGGCCGAGGCGGTCGATGGGTTGCCCGGTGCGGATGCGGCGCTGATCGTCCGCGAAACCAAACGCAACCTTTACGATGGCATCTCGCGCGAGGAGCTGTCCGACGCCCCGATCCTGGCGGCGCGGGCGCTTGTCGAGACCGATCCGGACTATGCCTTCGCCAGCGCACGCCTGTTGATGGACAAGCTCCGGGCCGAGGCGCTCAGCTTCGTCAGGGGCGTGCCGACCAACGCCACTGCCGCCGACATGCAGGACGCCTATACGGATTACTTTTCGCGCTACCTCGCCCGCGGTGTCGCGGAACAGCTCATCGACCCCGAGCTCGCGCGCTTCGATATCGCCGTTCTCGGTGCGTCCCTGAAGCCGGAACGCGACCGGCAGTTCCAGTTTCTTGGGCTGCAGACCCTGTACGACCGGTATCTCCTGCACAGCAACGGTACCCGCTTCGAGCTGCCGCAGGCCTTCTTCATGCGGGTGGCCATGGGCCTTTCAGTCCGCGAAACGGACCGGGAAGCGCGCGCCATCGAGTTCTACGAGCTTCTGTCCAGCTTCCGCTTCATGGCGTCGACGCCGACGCTGTTCAATTCGGGCACGCCGCGCCCGCAATTGTCGTCCTGTTTCCTCACCACCATCGGTGACGATCTCAGCCAGATCTTCAAGTCGGTGCGGGATAACGCCCTTCTGGCCAAGTATTCCGGCGGCCTCGGCAACGACTGGACGCCGGTGCGGGGTCTTGGTGCGCATATCCGCGGCACCAACGGCAAAAGCCAGGGCGTGGTGCCTTTCCTGAAGGTGGCCAACGATACCGCTATCGCCGTCAACCAGGGCGGCAAGCGCAAGGGCGCGGTCTGCGCCTATCTGGAAACATGGCATGTCGACATCGAGGAATTCCTCGACCTGCGGAAGAACACCGGCGACGACCGCCGCCGGACACACGATATGAATACCGCCAACTGGGTGCCCGACCTGTTCATGGAGCGAGTCGAGGCTGACGCTGAATGGACCTTGTTTTCCCCGGACGAGGTGCCGCACCTGCACGATCTGTACGGCGCGGACTTCAAGGCGGCCTACGAGGCCGCTGAACGGGATGCCGCAGGCGGCCGCGTGCGTGTGCATCGCAAGGTCCGTGCCGTCGATCTGTGGCGGCGGATGCTGACCATGCTGTTCGAGACGGGGCATCCCTGGATCACCTTCAAGGACGCGTGCAACATCCGCTCGCCGCAACGCCATGCCGGTACCATCCATTCGTCCAACCTGTGCACGGAGATTACCCTCAACACATCCGCCGACGAAGTGGCGGTCTGCAACCTCGGCTCGGTCAACCTCGTCGCGCACCTGTCCGACGACGGGCTCGATGCGGACCGTGTCGCCGACACGGTGCGCACGGCGATGCGGATGCTGGACAATGTGATCGACATCAACTTCTACACCATTCCGGAAGCACGCCGCTCGAACCTGCGGCACCGCCCTGTCGGCCTCGGCCTCATGGGTTTCCAGGATGCGTTGCAGGCGTTGCGCATTCCCTATGCCAGCAAGGCGGCGGTGCGGTTTGCCGACGAGAGCATGGAACTGATCTCCTGGCACGCCATCGCCGCCTCCAGCGACCTGGCCGCCGAGCGGGGGCGCTACGAAAGCTACGAGGGCTCGCTCTGGTCGCAGGGCATCCTGCCCATCGACTCGCTCGGCCTTCTCGGCGAGGCGCGCGGCGCGGCCTTCGACGGTTCCGCACGGCTGGACTGGGATGCCCTGCGCCAGAGGGTTCGCGCCCAGGGCATGCGCAACTCCAATTGCATGGCCATCGCGCCCACGGCCACGATTTCCAATATCTGTGGCGTCTCGCAGTCGATCGAGCCGACCTACCAGAACCTGTTCGTCAAGGCGAACATGTCGGGCGATTTCACGGTGGTGAACCCCTATCTCGTCCGCGACCTGAAGGCCCGTGGCCTGTGGGACGACGTCATGATCTCGGACCTGAAATATTACGACGGCTCGCTCGGGCCCATCGACCGCGTGCCAGACGACCTCCGGCACCTGTATGCCACGGCCTTCGAGATCGAAAGCCGTTGGCTCGTGGCGGCCGCGGCCTGCCGCCAGAAATGGCTGGACCAGGCGCAGTCGCTGAACCTCTATCTGGCGAACCCGTCGGGCAAGGCGCTGGATGCCCTCTACCGCTCGGCCTGGAGGTCCGGCCTCAAGACGACCTACTACCTGCGCACACGCTCCGCCAGCCATGTCGAGAAATCGACGCTGACACGCAGCGACGGAAAGCTGAATGCGGTGGCGGTGTCCGCGCCGATGGCCTGCGCCATCGACGATCCGGATTGCGAAGCCTGCCAGTAACCATTATTCGCCAAAGACTTGGGATAACAAACTAATGCTCGACCTTATCGAACGAACGGACTCCGCTACGGCCGAGTCCGCCACCGGCCTTGGCCAGATCGACCGCACGGGTGGCCGTGTCGCCGTCGACGAAAAGCGGATGATCAATGCCCGTGCCGACGTCAACCAGTTGCTGCCGATGAAATACCGGTGGGCCTGGGAGAAGTATCTGGCGGCCTGCAACAACCATTGGATGCCGACGGAAGTGTCCATGCAGGCGGACATCGCGCTATGGAAGTCGGCCGACGGGCTGACCGACGACGAGCGGCGGATGATCAAGCGCAATCTCGGATTTTTCGCCGCATCCGAGTCGCTGGTCGCCAACAACATCGTCCTCGCCATCTATCGCCACCTGACCAATCCGGAATGCCGGCAGTACCTGCTGCGGCAGTCCTTCGAGGAAGCGATCCACACCCATACCTTCCAGTACATCGTCGAAAGCCTCGGCCTCGACGAGGGCGAGTTGTTCAACATGTACCGCGAGGTGCCCTCCATCACCGACAAGGCGGCGTGGGCGCTGGCCTATACGCAGAGCCTCGAGGACCCGGCCTTCCGCACCGGCACCGAGGACAACGACCGCGCCCTGCTGCGCGATCTGGTGGCCTTCTACGTCGTCTTCGAGGGGATGTGGTTCTATACCGGCTTCGCGCAGATCCTGTCGCTGGGGCGCCGGGGCAAGATGGTGGGCATCGCGGAGCAGTATCAATACATCCTGCGCGACGAGAGCCTGCACCTGAATTTCGGTGTCGACGTCATCAACCAGATCAAGGTCGAGAACCCGCATCTCTGGACGGATTCCTTCCAGGAGGAAGTGCGCGGGATGATCCGCGGCGGCGCCGAACTGGAAGCCGCCTACGGCCGCGATACCATGCCGCGCGGCATGCTGGGGCTGAATTCGGGCCAGTGCGAAAGCTACATGCGCTTCATCGCCAATCGGCGCTGCGCGCAATTGGGCCTGGAGGCGGTGTTTGCACCGACCGAAAACCCGTTCCCCTGGATGAGCGAGGCGATGGACCTCGGCAAGGAAAAGAACTTCTTCGAGACCCGCGTCATCGAATACCAGAATGGTGGCGCGCTCAGTTGGGATTGAGGATCGGCGTTCAAACGCAAGGGGCCGTTCGTCCGGAACGCGCTACGGCACGAAGTAGAAGTTGACGAGATGGAAGAACAGGGGCGCGGCGTAGGTTACGGAGTCCATCCGGTCCAGCGCCCCGCCATGGCCCGAGATCATCGTGCCCCAGTCCTTCGCCCCCATGGACCGCTTGACGGCCGACAGCACCAGCCCGCCGCAGAAGCCGGCCAATACGATGGCCAGAGCCAGACCCGCCGCCTGCAGCGGGGTGAACGGCGTCGCCCACCACAGGCAGGCACCCAGAAGCGTGGCGGTGGCACCGCCCCCGACAAAGCCTTCCCAGGTCTTGTTGGGGCTGACGACCGGCGCGATCGGATGGCGGCCGAACAGCTTGCCGAACACGTATTGCAGCACGTCGCTCGCCTGGACCACGAAGATCAGGAAGAAGAGCAGGAGCACGTTGCGCCCTTCGAACCCGGGAATCTTCAGCAACAGCAGCGCCGGCGCATGGCTGATGCAATAGACGGTCAGCATCAGGGCCCATTGCACCTTGGCGCTGCGCTCCAGAAAGCCGTCCGTCTCGTGCCGCAGCACGGCCAGCGCCGGCAGGGCCAGAAAGGCGTAGACCGGAATGGCGATGGAAAAGAGCGTCTGCCAGTCGATCCCGATCAGGATGTATTGCAGCGGCAGGAACACGTAGAAGGCCGCCGCCAGCGCCGCATGGTCGGCCGGCCGTGTCGGCGTGAGCGAGATGAACTCGCGCAGGCAATAGAAGGACGTCAGCGCGAACAGCACCAGCGTGACCGCCTTGCCGAAGAAGAACGCGATGGCCAGAACGGCGACCATCAGCCACCAGGCGCGGATGCGCTTGTTGAGATTGTCCATCGTGGCGATGGCGCTTGCCCCGCTGGCACGCCGCGCCAGCATCCGCCCCACCACCGTTGCCACCGCCAGGAGGATGACGAGGCCGCAAAGCAGCCAGAGAAGCGTCCTGTCCATCACCTGTCCTCCGCCAGCGCCACGACGGCGCCGCGTGCACGTTCCAGGAACGCGTCCTTGTCTTCGTTGGCGATGCGGTCCAGCGGTGCGCCGAACCGGACCCGGCATGAGATGGGGACCGGCAGGAACGCGCCGCGCGGAAAGGCGCGGGAGAGGTTCTCCAGATAGACGGGTATCAGTTCCGCCTCCGGATAAGCCTGTGCCAGTCGGTAAAGGCCGCTTTTGAACGGTCCGGGCAGGCGTTCCGCACCGCGCGTCCCCTCTGGAAAGAGAATGAGCGAGTCGCCTTTGGCAAGTTCCGCCTCCAGCGGAGCCAGGACATCGGCACCCCCACGCCTGTCCACCAGCACCGAGCCGAGAACGCCCAGCGAGATGAAGCGCGTCAGGCGATTACGCCCCCAGTAATCGGCCGCCGCGACAGGATGGGTACGCGGCCGGTAGTGTTCCGGGATAGCCGCCCATAGAAGCACCGTATCGAGATGGCTGCCATGGTTCGCGAAGTAGATGCGCGAGCGGCCCGATGGCAGGGAGCCCACCCATTCCGGCCGCCCGCCCACCAGAAAGCGCGCCAGTCCGACGACGAGGGCCCCGATCACCGTGGCTGCTCGTGCAGCAGCGCCGATATCCGGTGCAGCCGTCGGATACAGGTGACGGCCGTCCCGAACAGGATCACCACGAGTGCGATCTGGACGGCATAAAGGGTCCCTGCGAAGCTGATCTCGAAGAAACCGATGACGCATCCAGCCGTCAGCGCGGCCATGCGATGCTGCTTGGCCATCGGTCCACGATAGTCCTGCCCGAAACCGAGCGAGGCTCCGAAGGCCCGGATATAGGCCGTGCCGACCGCGCCCAGTGCTGCGAGGTAGCCGAGCTCCGGCATTAGCGCCGCATAGCCGCAGCCGATCAGGAATGCGGCATCCTCCAGCCTGTCCGGTGCCTCATTGTAGAGGGCCCCGGACGGAGAGTGCCGGCCGCCCTCTACCGCCACCATGCCGTCCATGAGATTGCAGAGCAGGCGCAACTGGACCATCAAGGCAGCCAGCAGGAACAGCCAGGCATGCAGCGGTGCAAGCGACAGGGCGACACCGCCGATCAGCGCGAAGCCCATTCCTGCCACGGAGATCGTATTCGGCGTGACCGGTGTCTTCAGAAGCAGCCGGGCGAGCGAACCGGCCCATGCCGTCTGCCGTGAAGCCAGCGGCCGCCTGTCGCCGGAATCGTCAATCATCGGTAGCGCCCCTCCGCATCGACCCTCCCCTGACACTAACGTGATTCTACTCGCGATTGACACCAGTGGTTCAGCGTCGGCGGCGGAACGAATGTCGACGGCCGCCTGTTTTGGAACCGTGTCGAACAGGAGGCATCCATGGCCCTTTCTCCGCCCGTCGCATACCGGGACGATGTCGAGGACATCCTCGAGGGAGAGGATGAGACGGTCGCATCCATCAACAAAACATTCGATCATGTTCTGGAGACCACGGCGACCGACTATGGACGCGCGGTCCGTGCGGTGCATGCTAAATCCCATGGCATCATCGGAGGGCGGATGACCGTGCCGGGTGGCCTGGCGCCGGAGCTGGCGCAGGGGCTTTTCTCCACATCCGGGACGTATCCTGTTCTCATGCGGCTATCCACCAATGCCGGCGACATACTGGACGACGCCATCTCCCTGCCGCGGGGTCTGGCGTTGAAGGTCGTCGGTGTGAAGGGCGAGCGCCTGCCGGGTGCGGAAGGCGAGACGCAGGATTTCGTCATGGTCAACGGCAAGGTCTTCCAGGCGAAGACCGCCAGCCAGTTCCTTCGCAGCCTGAAGGGGCTTGCCCTGACCACCGACAGGCTGGACGGCACCAAGAAGACCGTGTCCGCGATATTGCGCGGCGTCAGCGCCGCATTGAAAGCCGTGGGTGTGGGGAGCTCGGCGATCGATTCGCTGGGCGGTGCGCCGAATGTCGACCCCCTAGGGGAGACTTACTACAGCGTCACGCCGTTCCGATATGGCGACTACATCGCCAAGTTCAGCCTTGCGCCGGTTTCCGACGACCTTCTGGAGCTGAAGGGAAACATAATCGACACGGACGCTCGGCCAGACGCCATCCGGGAGACCGTTCAGGCGGATATGATGACGCGCGCGCCTGTGTGGGAGTTTCGGGTGCAGCTTTGCCGCGACCTCGAAAAACAGCCGGTCGAGGATCCGACAAAGGCGTGGGCGGAGGACGACGCCCCCTTCGTCACGGTCGCCCGGATAGAGGCAGGTCCGCAGGACACCTGGTCGGACGAAAAGGTGGCCTCGGTGGATTCCGGGATGCGCTTCAGCGTGTGGACGGGCCTGTCCGCCCACCGGCCCCTTGGCAATATCAACCGCGCGAGACGGGATACGTATCGCCATTCGTCGGATTTCCGCCAGAAATACAATCGCTGCCCCATCCACGAGCCGGCGCAGGCATAGAGTTTTAGTGAATGCATTGACGCGCGGTTGATCAAAACGCTACGTCCCGTGTCATAGGGGACGAGGTATACTGATCGGCGTGGCACTGAACTTATTCCTGTTGTTTGCCCTTGCAGGTGCAAGCTTCTGGCTGCTTGCTCTCGTGCCGGCGCGGTTCGGCGTCGTGGCGGCGCTGATTCCGCTCGCGCTCTTCCTTTGGTCTTGCACCTACCTGTCCGGCATCGGCAGCGGCTTCGAGATCATCGAAACGTTCGCCTGGGTGCCGTCGCTGGGTGTCGATCTGGCATTCAGGCTGGACGGATTCTCGCTCTTGTTCACCCTTCTCGTGACCGGTATCGGCACACTGGTCGTCCTCTACGCAAATGCTTATTTCGGCGATGCCCCGGCCAGGCGCCGCGCCGCGTTCATCGCGCTCATACTGCTGTTCATGGGGGCGATGCTTGGGACCGTCTGGTCCGACAATCTCATCGGCCTTTATGTGTTCTGGGAACTGACGAGCCTCTTTTCCTACCTGATCATCGGCTTCGACTCGAGCAAGAAGGATGCGCGCAAGGCGGCGCTGCAATCCCTGATCGTGACGGCCGGCGGCGGGCTCGCGCTGTTCGGCGGCATCCTCCTGATCGGACTCGAACTCGACACTTGGTCGTTGTCGCAGATCGCCTCGCGGGGGCCGGAGCTGGCGGCGTCGCCCCTGGCCTCGGCCATCCTGGTTCTCGTGCTGGTCGGCACCTTCACCAAGTCGGCGCAGTTCCCCTTCCACTTCTGGCTGCCCAACGCCATGGCCGCGCCAACGCCAGCCTCCGCTTTCCTGCACTCGGCCACCATGGTCAAGCTGGGCGTCTATCTGCTGGCGCGGTTGGATGCGCCCTTGTCGTCCATGCCGGCCTTCGGCCCGCTGCTCGTGTTCTTCGGCGCTCTGACGCTTCTCGTCGCCGGCCTGCGCGCATCGATGCAGGGCGGCTTCAAGGCGATCCTTGCGCAATCCACCGTCGGCTCGCTCGGCTTGCTGGTCCTTCTGATCGGCCTTGGAGGCGACGCCGCCAGCGTCGCGGTGGTCACCTTCATCCTCGCCCATGCCCTCTACAAGGCAGCCCTGTTTTTCTGCGCGGGCACCGCCATCCACGCCACGCACCAACCGGACGTACTGGCCATGCACCGGCTGGGCAAGGGCCTGCCGCTGACGGCAACCGCCTGCTTGCTGGCCGCTGTGGCAATAGCCGGTCTGCCGCCGCTGTTCGCCTTCATCGCCAAGGAAACGATCTTCGAGGCGATGCTGGACGATGGCGCCGGTATGGTGCTTCTGGCTGCCGTGGTGGCGGGCAACGCCGCCTTTGTCATGATCGGCATGACGGCTGCCCTGCGCCCGTTCTTCATGGGTTCCGGCACGCCGTCGAAGATCCATCACGCGGAGTCGCCCGGCCTTGTCGCGGGCCCGCTGATACTGGGCATCGCAGGCGTCATATTGGGCCTGTTTCCGGGCTTCGCCACGCCGTTGACCAACGCGGCGGCAACCGCCATCACCGGTGCGCCCGTCGATGTCCCGCTCTATCTTTGGCATGGCCTCACGCCGATGCTGATGCTCAGCCTTGTCGTGGTGGCGCTGGGAGTGGCCCTGTTTCTCGCGTGGCCGCTGGCGCTGCGCACCATCGGCCACAGCCGCTTTCTGGCGACGCTTCTGGGCGATGCCGGCTACAACAAGGTTTTCGACGGTACGCTGGCGCTGGCCAGCGCTTGCACCCGCATCCTCCAGAACGGCGACCAGCATCGCTATACCGCCATCGTCGTGACCGCCGTTCTGGCTATCGCCGTCAGCACGCTTGCGCTCACCGGCTCCGTTGGGCAGCCGGACCTTTCGCTGGATGGGTTTCGTGTCGCACCGGCGGCAGTCCTGGTGTTGATGGTGGCCGGCGGAGTCGTCGCCGCCAAAGTTCGTTCGCTGATGGCGTCGGTCGTGTCCATGGGCATGATCGGCTTCGGATCGGCGCTGATCTTCCTGATGAACGGCGCACCGGACCTCGCTCTCACGCAGTTTTCGGTGGAGGTACTCCTGGTGCTGATCCTGACCGCGCTGCTGCTTCGCATGCCGGCGCGCACGGCCGCCTCCCGCACGATGGCCGAGCGCCGCCTGGACGCGGTCCTGTCCATCGCGTTCGCCGGCCTGGTCTTCGCGGGCCTCATCGCCATGACGGGCGCACCGCTGGACACCACCCTGTCGCAGTTCTACGGGCAAACCTCCTATGTAGAGGCTTATGGCCGCAACGTCGTCAACGTGATCCTGGTCGACTTCCGGGCACTCGACACGATGGGCGAGATCGCCGTCATCTGCTTCGCCGCCGCCGGCGTATGGGGCATGCTGCGCGTTCGTGCGGGTGGAAAGCGTCCCACATGAACTCGCTCATCCTGTCGGCGCTGTCGCGCATCCTTTTCACCATCATGTTCGGCGTTTCGCTGTTCATTCTCTACCGCGGACACAACTTTCCCGGTGGCGGCTTCGTCGGCGGGTTGATCGCCGCGTCGGGATTTGCCGTGCTGGCGCTGGCCAACGGCGCCGAGTCCGCGCGCCAGGCGCTGTATTTCCATCCCATAGCCCTGTCAGGCTGCGGCCTGGTCATGGCAGTCGCCAGCGGATTGCCAGGCCTCTTCACCGACCGGTCGTTCCTGACGCATTGGTGGCTCCATCTCGGTGGCTTTCATACCGGTACGGCGCTGATCTTCGATATCGGGGTCTATCTCGTCGTCATCGGCGGCGTCATGGCCATGGTTCTGCGCTTTTACGAGGAAACGGAAGTATGAACCTCACTTACGCCCTGGCGATTTCCACGCTGGCAGGCTGCGGGGTGTACATGCTCTTGTCGCGCCATGTCATCCGCATCATCATCGGCGTCGCAATCCTGTCGGCGGCGGTCAATCTCGCGATCCTTTACAGCGGACGCATAGCCAGCGCCCTGCCGCCCGTCATTCCGGCCGACATCTCCGAACTCGGGCTCGACGCTGCCAATCCCCTGCCGCAAGCGCTAATCCTGACGGCCATCGTCATCGGCTTCGCCCTGACGGCCTTTGCCTCGGCATTGGCGTTGCAACTTTTCCGGTCCATCGGGACGGTCGATACCGACGATCTCACCGACGCGGAAGGCCTCGGCAATCCCTTTGCAGACAAGGGCAACCGCACATGAGCGACTGGCTGATGGCGAATGCCGTCCTGTGGCCGGTTCTGGCTCCCATCGCCACCGCCGGGCCTACGGCGCTGCTCTGGAACTTCGGGAAGGTCCAGCGGGCCATCTCGTACTCCGGCGCGCTGCTCACCTTCGCCGCCGGCCTGTATCTTCTTCGGCACGTCGACGCCGACGGCGTCGTCGCTGTACAGTTCGGCGCCTGGGCGGCGCCCTTCGGCATCACCTTCGTGGCCGACCGGCTTGCGGCGGCCATGGCCGCAATCACCGGGCTGATGGCGCTGGCAACGATGATCTTCGGCACGGCCGATATCCGCCGGAGGGAGGAGCGCGCCGGATTTCATCCGCTGTTCCACGGCATGCTGGCGGGGGTCAACGGCGCGTTCCTGACCGGGGACATCTTCAACCTCTATGTCTGGTTCGAGATCATGCTCATCACCGCGATGGGCCTTCTCGCCATCGGCCGCACACGGGCGCAACTGGACGGGGTGTTCAAGTATGCTGTGCTGAACCTCTTCTCGACGCTCCTGTTCCTGCTGGCCGTCGGAATGCTCTACGGTGTCGCCGGCTCGCTCAACATGGCCGACATCGCCCTGCGCCTGCGGGAAACGGAGCCATCGCTGACGCTCGTCATCGTCGGCGTTCTCCTGTTCTGCGGCTTCGGCATCAAGGCCGGCTATTTTCCGCTCTTCTTCTGGCTGCCGGCGTCCTACCATACGGCTTCCGTCACCGTGGCGGCGATCTTCGCCGGTCTGCTCACCAAGGTCGGCGTCTATGCCTGCTTCCGCGTCTTCACGCTGATCCTGCCCATGGAAATTTCGGGGCTCGCACCGGTCATGGCCGTCATCGCGGCCGGCACCATGCTGTTCGGCGTGTTCGGCGCAGCGGTGCAGTGGGATGTGCGGCGCATCCTGGCCTTCCACATCGTCAGCCAGATCGGCTACATGCTGCTTGGCCTGGCGCTTGCTACCCCCGCGGCCCTGGCCGGCGGGATCTTCTACATCGTCCATCACATCATCGTTAAGGCCAACCTGTTCCTGATCGCCGGGGCGATCCATCGCGGTTCCGGCAGTTTCGACCTGCGCAAAGGCGGCGGCCTCTTGAAGAGCCACCCGTTGCTGGCAGTCCTCTTCCTGATCCCTGCATTGTCACTGGGCGGCATCCCGCCTTTGTCCGGCTTCTGGGCGAAGTTCATGGTCATCGACGCCAGCTTCGATGCCGGCGCGTGGTGGCTCGCCGGACTGGCGCTCTTCGTCGGACTGCTGACCCTCTATTCCATGAGCAAGATCTGGGCGGAGGGCTTCTGGAAACCCGCGCCGGAATGGCACAGGCGCAGGCGGACGATTCCGCCGGTATTCTATGGCGCGATCGGCCTTCTGGCGTGTCTTACAGTCGCCATCGGCCTGTTCGCGCAGCCCTTCGTGGCCTATGCGCAGGCTGCCGGGCAACAGCTTGCCGATCCGACACCCTATATCGAGGCGGTCTTGCGGATGAGGCTCGGCTGATGGCGAATTCCATGATCGCGCGCGCCGGCGCCGGTACGGTTCTGTTCGTGATCTTCTTCCGCGAACTGATCAGCTCGTCCTGGGCGGTGGCGCGCGCCGCCTTCGCCCGCGTTCCGGAAACGCGCTCGGCCATCGTGGCGGTGCCCGTCACGCTGAAAACGGAACTCGGCATCGCCACGCTGGCCAACATGATCACCCTTACCCCGGGCACCTGTTCGCTGCATGTCAGCGACGATCGGCAATGGATCTACGTCCATGCCCTCGACGCGCCCGATCCGGAAAGCGTCGTCAGCGCGATCGTTACGACCTTCGAGGACCGGATACGGAGGATGGAGCCATGATCGAGCAGTTCGACCAGATTCTCGGCATCGTCGATAGCGTCCTGATCGCCACCCTCGTCGTGCCGCTGGCAATGACGTTCTGGCGTATGGCGCGCGGGCCCGGCTTCGCCGACCGGTTCATCGCCGTCGACATGCTGACGGGCATCGCCATAGCAATAGCCGCCCTGACCGCCAGCATGGCGGGCCGGCGCGAGTTCCTCGACGTGGCCGTGGGCGTGGCGCTGATCTCCTTCGTGGCGACATGCGCCTTCGCCGCCTTTCTGGAACGGAGGCGCTGATGGAAACCGCATTGCTGCTGGCCGCTCTCCTTTTCAAGCTCGTAGGGGTCGTCTTCATCTTCGGCGCGGCGCTTGGGCTTATCCGGTTCCGCGATCCGTTCCAGCGCATGCATGCCGCGACGAAGGCCGGCACGGTGGGCGCGATCTTCACCGTCCTTGGGGCCATGTGTTCTCTGCAGAGCCTGGGCCCGACCCTCATCGGCCTGTTTATCATCGCTTTCCTTCTCCTGACCGTGCCGGTGGCGGGACATTTGTTGGGTCGGGCAGCCTATATGTCCGGCAGCAGCATCGATGGCCTGGAGGGGGAAGACGCCTTGGACGGTGTACTGGACCGTCAAGATCTTCCGCTGGAAGATCGGATCATGCCCCATACACGACATCCTCAAGTAAATGTGAGCCGGGAAAGTTCGGATCGGTAATCGGAATCTGCAAGGATTGCTCAGCATTTCAGTCCTGGGAGGGGATTCTGTTGCCGCAATCCGCGTTATTCATCATGGCGCTTCTGCCGATCGCCATCGTTCTCGTTCTGCTTGTCATCATGCGGCGCTCGGCGAAGCTGTCGATGCTGGTCGCATATCTGGTGACCGTCGTTCTGGCGGTTGCGGTATGGGGGCTCGACTTTTCCGTCGTCGGCGGCGCAACCGTGAACGGCCTCGTCACCGCGCTGACGCTGCTGTTCATCATCTTCGGCGCCATCCTCGTGCTGCAGACCGTGCAGGAAAGCGGCGCGGTCCGCGCGATCCGGCAGGGCTTTACCGATCTATCGCCCGACAGGAGGGTTCAGGCGGTCATCATCGCCTGGCTGTTCGGTTCCATGATCGAAGGCGCCTCCGGCTTCGGTACGCCGGCCGCCGTGGCAGCGCCCCTGTTGGTGGCCATCGGCTTCCCCGCGATGGCGGCGGTTCTGGTCACGCTCATCATCCAGTCGACGCCGGTATCCTTCGGTGCGGTCGGCACCCCTATGTTGGTCGGCGTTCATACGGGGCTGGCCAACAACGAAGGCGTCGCTGCCAGCATCGCCCCCATGGGCCTGCCGGAATACATCGTGCAGGTGGCGGCCAATGTGGCGTTGGTCCATGCGCTGGTCGGGTTCATCATCCCGCTGATCATGGTGGGCATGATGACGCGCTTCTTCGGCGAAAACCGATCCTTCCGCGAAGGTTTCGCCATCTGGCCCTTCGCCCTGTTCGGCGGCTTCGCCTTTGCGGTGCCCTATTATCTTGTCGCGCTGCTGCTGGGGCCGGAATTCCCGTCGCTCCTGGGTGGCCTTCTTGGCCTCCTGATCGTCATCCCCGCCGCCCGGCGCGGCTTCCTGCTGCCGAAGACCACCTTCGAGTTTCCCAAGCGCGCAGGGTGGAACGAAAGCTGGTTCGGCTCCATGACACCGTCCGAGCTGGGAACCGCCAAAAGTGGCGAGGGCGCACAGATCGGCCTGTTGCGGGCATGGTCGCCCTATGTGGTCATCGCCGCGCTGCTGGTTGCCACGCGCACCATCGCCCCGCTGAAGGAGGCTCTGACATCGGCGGCGGCAACCCTTTCCCTCACCGACATCTTAGGCTCGGGCATCGATGCCAGCGCTCAGCTTCTGTATTCGCCGGGATCGATCATGATCCTGACGTCGCTTATCGCCTTCTTCATCTTCGGCATGAGCAGCAAGGCGTATGGCCGGGCGTGGAGCAATTCGGCGCGCACCATGGTTGCGGCAGCTCCGGCGCTGCTGATCGCCGTTCCGATGGTGCAGGTGTTCCTGAGCACCGGCCGGGGAGACCTTCAATCGATGCCACTGGTGCTGGCGGAAACCATCGCCACCGTCACCGGCTCTCTCTGGCCGCTCTTCGCACCGCTGATCGGCGCGATGGGCGCGTTCATCGCCGGCTCCAACACCGTGTCCAACATGATGTTCTCGCTGTTCCAGTTCTCGGCGGCGGAGCAGATCGGCCTGACCGGCCTCGGCACCATCGCGGTCGTCACGCTGCAGGCGGTGGGCGGCGCGGCCGGCAACATGATCTGCGTGCACAATGTGGTCGCGGCCAGCGCCGTGGTGGGCCTGACGGACCGGGAGGGCGACATCATCCGCATGACGCTGATACCGATGTCCTATTATACCTTGCAGGCGGGCCTTGTCGGCATGGCCCTCATCTCCGGCGGCATTTGGTGGGTTCTTGCGGCAGCCTGGCTCGCCGTCGTCCTTGCGGCCATGTTCGCCAATCGCGGTGCGCCGATGCAGGCCAGTCGCGCCACCGCCTGACGCGGTAGTATCAAGGGTGGCTCGGCTTCGGCTCGGCCACCCTGTAGCCCACACCCGGCTCCGTCATGATGATGGATGGGGTTGCCGGATCGGCCTCCAGCTTGGCGCGCAACTGACCGATATAGACGCGCAGATACTGCACGTCGCTCTCGTGTGCGACACCCCACACATGCTTCAATATCTGCCGATGCGTCAGCACCTTGCCCGCATGCCGCACGAGGTAGGCCAGCAAAGCGAACTCGCGCGGGGTCAGCTTCACCTCCGCTCCCATGCTGGTCACCCGATGGCGCGGCAGATCGACGACGAGATCGTCGAGCTTCAGGAGCGGCGCTTCCTCCGGACGCGTCGCGCTATGTCGCAGCGCCGTCCGGATACGCGCCATGAGCTCGCCGATCCCGAACGGCTTGTTGACGAAATCGTCGGCCCCGAGGTCCAATGCCTCGATCTTCTCGGCCTCGCGGTCGCGCGCAGACAGGATGACGATGGGCAGGGTCGTCCAGCCGCGCAACTGTGCGATCACGGATTTCCCATCCATGTCGGGCAGCCCCAGATCCAGAACGATCATGTCGGGGTGCTGCGTGGCCGCCAGAAGGATCGCCTGGCGGCCGGTGGTCGCGGCAACGACATCGTAGCCGGCGGCCGTCAGGGTCGGCTGCAGGAAGCGATGGATGGCCGGCTCATCGTCGACCAGCAGGATCTTGACGCGGCTCATGGCGTGGGCACCCTTTCGTCGATGGGCATGCGCAGTATGAAGCGCGCCCCCGTGGTACCGGCGGCGGCCGGCGCCAACGTGGCGTTGCCGCCGTGCGCCTGCATCACGCCGCGTGCGATGGCAAGGCCCAGCCCCGCGCTTTCGCTGCCGTCGGCGGTGCGCGTCGCGCCGCCGCTGACGAATTTGTCGAAGATTCGCTCGGCCATGTCCGGCGCTATGCCTGGTCCATCGTCGGTAACGGACATGACGACATCGCGCCCCTCCTGTGCCGCCTGAAGGACGATCTGCGCCCTTTCGCCGGCATGGCGCAAGGCGTTGCCGAGGACATTTCCCACCGCCTGTTCGAGCAGGCTCTGGTCTGCGTAGGCCAGTGGCAGGCCGGGCGGCACGCAAACCAGCATGGTCTGCACAGCGCCGCGCCTGCGCGCGGCGGCAACCGCCCGGTTGAGGATATCGGCGATATCTACCCAGTCCCGGCGAAGATCGAGCGAACCTGCCTCCAGCCGCGTGATTGCAAGAAGGTTGCGCACCATGCCATCCAGATGGCCGGCCTCATCCCGGATCTGGCCAAGAAGGTCCGCCTGCGTTGCGCCATCCATATGGCTTCCGTAGTCCAGAAGGCTGGTCGCCGATCCAAGGATCGACGAGAGCGGAGTGCGGAAATCATGGCTGATCGAGGCCAGCAGCGTATTGCGGATACGCTCCGTCTCGGCCTCTGCCTTCGCATCGCGGATCTCGGTCGATAGCCGCGCCCGGTGCAGGGCGGCGGCCACCTGCTCGCCCAGCGTCTGCAGGAGGATCTGCCCCTCCCCATCCAAAGGCGCTGTCGCAGGGTCGTGTTCGATGCCAAGAACGCCGACACGCCGGCCATCGGCGTTGAGCGGATGGAAGAGCCAGTTGCATCCGGGCAAGGTCTCGGTGCCCGATCCCGCCGGCTCATCATGCTCGAAGGCCCATAAAGCGGCCATTTTGGACGGCATGTCCAACCTGTCTTCCGGCGGCCAGGCGGCGACAATGGAAATGCCGCCATTATCGTCCGGCCCAAGCAGGATGGTTGTACGCTCCAGTGCCGCATGAACCTCGTAGACGGCGGCCTCACCCACCGATTCCGGGTCGGGCAGCGCGGAAAGCCGCCGCGTAACCTGGTACAGCCGTCGCGCCGCCCGCGTGCGCCGCACGGCAGAGCGGTTCTGCTCGCGCAGGCGGCCGGCCAGCGTCGCCATGCTGACGGCGATGATCAGGAAGATCGCCAGCGCCAGAAACTCGTGCGGGCGCGCGATCGTCAGCGTTCCGGTCGGCTGGATGAAGACGAGATTGTAGGCCAGGAACGACAGCAACGAGGCGAAGATCGCCGGAAGGACACCGTGGCGGATGGCCGGAATGACGACGGCCAGAAGATACAGCATCGACAGGTTCGGCAGATCCACGACATGGCCGACGCCGACGCCTGCCAGCGTTGCCAGCAGCACGCAGGCCGCGGCGACCAGATAGCCGCCCGAAGGTCCAAGGCCTGGTCTAACGAGGCGGCGGGGTACGGAGGCTGTCGGCGCGCTCGTCAATACGTGGACGGCAATGCCCTCGGCCCGCCCGACGAGCGCTTGCGCCAGGGTTGCCCGTGGCAACAGCGCGGCAATGCCGGGCCGGCGCGCCTTGCCAACGACGATCTGGGTGACATTCTGCACCCGCGCGAATTTCAGGATCGTGCCGGGAAGATCGGTGCCGACAAGGTTCATCGTCTGGGCCCCAAGGTCTCCTGCCAGCTTCATGGCCCCGTCTATGCAGCGGCGCTGCTCGTCGCTCCATTGGTGGCCGGGCCGGTCGATGGTGACGGCAAACCAGTGTGCCCCGAGAAGATCGGCAAGCCGCTTTGCCTCGCGCACCAGCCCCTCGGCCGCGCCGTCGCCGCCGATCGCCACCAGCAGGCGCTCACCGGCCGGCCAGGGCCCTTCGATGGCGCTTCCCTGCATACGCTCGATCAGGTCGCTGTCGACGCGCGAGGCAACCTGCCGCAACGCCAGTTCGCGCAGCGCCGTCAGATTGTTCGGCCGGAAGAAGCTCTGCTTGGCGCGGGTTGCCGTATCCTCCACATAGACCTTGCCCTCGCCTAGCCGCCGGATCAGCTCGTCCGAGGGAAGATCAACCAGCACGATCTCGTCCACCGCCTCTATGCGGCTGTCGGGCACCGTCTCCCGCACGCGAACCCCGGTGATGCGCTGGACGACATCGTTCAGGCTTTCGACGTGCTGGACATTCATCGTCGTCCAGACGTCGATACCGGCCTTCAGGCAGTCCTGTAAATCGCGCCAGCGCTTCGGATGGCGGCTGCCCGGCACGTTGGAATGCGCATACTCGTCGACCAGCAACAGTTGCGGCCGGCGTTTCAGTGCGGCATCCAGGTCGAATTCGGGTATCAGCCGCCCGCGATAGGCGATGCCCTTGCGCGGGATGATCTCCAGCCCCGCCAGCAGAGCCTCGGTCTCGGGCCTGCCATGCGTCTCGACCACACCGATGGCGACATCGCGCCCGGCAGCCACGGCGGCGCGTGCCGCCTGCAGCATCGCATAGGTCTTGCCGACGCCGGGGGCGGCGCCAAGAAAGATGCGCAACCGGCCGCGCCCCTCGCGCTCGGCATCGGCCAACAACGCGTCGGCCGATACCCTGGGCCCGTCCTCATCCACCATCGCGGCCTGCCGCCATTTCGTCCAAAGCCAGGTTGACCGATAGCACGTTCACGCGCGGCTCTCCCAGAAAGCCGAGGGTGCGGCCCTCCTGCGCGCGGTCGATCAGCCGTAGCACGTCTGTGCGCTCCATGCCCCGCGCCTCGGCAATGCGCGCCGCCTGCATACGTGCGTATTGCGGCGAGACATGCGGGTCGAGCCCGCTTGCCGAAGTCGTCGCGGCATCGGCCGGGATGGTCGATACCCCGTACTGCGCCTGCAGCGCCGCGCTGTCGGCGCCGAGCCTTTCCTGCAGGCGCGCGCTGGCAGGGCCGAGATTGCTGCCGCCGGAGGCCGAGGCGTCGTAGCCGCCGCCGGCCGCCGACGGCCGCGGATGCAGATAGCCCGGGCCGCTGAACGCTTGTCCGACCAGGGCAGAGCCGACGATACGGCCGTCGCGCTCCACCAGGCTGCCGGCCGCCTGCTCCGGAAAGACTGCCCCGGCAAAGCCAGTCATGGCGAGGGGGTAGGCAAGCCCGAGCATCAGGGTAAACACCGCGACGAGCGTCGCTGCGCTGCGAAGTTGCGTGATCATGGCCCTGGCCTCCTTATGCCATGCCGATGGCCGAAACGGCCATGTCGATGAGTTTGATCCCGATGAAGGGCGTCACGAGGCCTCCCAGGCCGTAGATGACCAGGTTGCGGGCCAGTGCGGAGGAAGCGCCTGCGGCACGATACGCCACGCCGCGCAATGCAAGCGGGATCAGCGCCATGATGATCAGCGCGTTGAAGATCACGGCCGACAGGATGGCACTCTGCGGTGACGCCAGCCCCATGACGTTCAGCACCCCGAGTTCGGGGATCGCCGCCACGAAGAGGGCCGGAATGATGGCGAAATACTTCGCGACATCGTTGGCGATCGAAAACGTCGTCAAGGCACCGCGCGTCATCAGGAGTTGTTTGCCGATGCCCACGATCTCGATCAGCTTGGTGGGGTCGGAGTCCAGGTCCACCATGTTGCCGGCCTCGCGCGCTGCCTGCGTGCCCGTCTGCATGGCCACGCCGACATCCGACTGCGCCAGCGCCGGCGCATCGTTGGTGCCGTCGCCGCACATGGCGACGAGGCGCCCCTGCCCTTGCTCCGCCCGGATATAAGCCAGCTTGTCCTGCGGCGTGGCCTCGGCAATGAAATCGTCGACGCCGGCCTCCGAGGCGATTGCAGCCGCGGTGACCGGGTTGTCGCCCGTCACCATGACCGTGCGGATGCCCATGCGGCGAAGCTCGGCAAACCGCTCCTTGATGCCGGGCTTGACCACGTCCTTCAGGTGTATGACGCCGACGATGCGCGGCCCTTCGGCCAGCGCCAGCGGCGTGCCGCCGGAGCGCGCGATCCGCTCCACTGCCGCGTCGAAGCCATCGGGAGCGGGCATGGCCCCGTCCTCCTGAGCGACGAAGGCGCGGATGGCATCGACGGCACCCTTGCGGATGCGCCGCACGCCCATATCCACGCCGGAAAGGCGGGTCGCTGCGCTGAAGGGCACGAAGCGGATCGACGGATCGTCCGGGCGGTCGGTTGCGATGTCGTGCGCCTCGCGTGCCAGTGCCAGGATCGAGCGCCCTTCCGGCGTTTCGTCCGCAAGGCTGGCAAGGCTGGCGATCCGTGCCGCCTCGCGCGGCGATGCGCCGCCCATGGACACGAATTCGGTCGCCATACGGTTGCCGAAGGTGATCGTCCCCGTCTTGTCGAGAAGCAGGGTGTCGACGTCGCCGGACGCTTCCACGGCCTTGCCGGACATGGCCAGGACGTTGTGCCGCAGCAGCCGGTCCATGCCCGCGATCCCGATGGCCGACAGGAGGCCGCCGATGGTGGTCGGGATCAGCGTGACCAGCAATGCCACCAGAACCGGAACGGAAACGAGGACGCCGGAATAGGAGGCAAACCCCGCCAGGGTTACGACAGCCACAAGGAAAATCAGCGTCATGCCGACCAGAAGGATCGTCAGCGCCAGCTCATTCGGCGTCTTCTGGCGCTCCGCGCCTTCGACCAGAGCGATCATCCGGTCCAGGAACGAAGAGCCGGGTGCAGCGGTGATACGAACCACGATCCAGTCGGATACCACGCTGGTGCCGCCGGTCACGGCCGAGCGATCGCCGCCGGACTCGCGGATGACGGGGGCGGACTCCCCCGTCACCGCCGCCTCGTTGACGGAGGCGATGCCCTCGACGATCTCGCCGTCTCCGGGCACCAGTTCGCCGGCCTCGACGAGGACATGATCGCCGACCTTCAGGTCGAGCGCCGAAACCGTATCGAAAGTCGCTCTGTCGGCAGCGTCGGCAAGGCGCCGGGCCATCGTATCGGTCCGCGAGCGACGCAGGCTGTCGGCCTGCGCGCGACCGCGCCCTTCGGCCACGGCCTCGGCAAAATTGGCGAACAGAACCGTGAACCACAGCCAGGCGGCGATCTGGCCGGTGAAGGCGACGGCATTGCCGGTGGCCACGTCGCGGACGAGAAGCAGCGTCACCGCGAAGGCGACGACCTCGGTGACGAAGATGACGGGGTTGCGGATCAACTCGGCCGGGTTCAGCTTGCGCAGCGCTTCCAGCGCCGCCTGGGTCAGAAGGTCCGGCTGGATGATGGATATGCGATCTCTTGAAAGCATTGTCGGGTGCTCCGTGCGCATCTGTCAGAAGGTCTTTCCGACCGTCATCTGGACCTGTTCGGCAATCGGACCGAGCGCCAGCGCGGGGAAGAACTGCAAACCGCCGAGGATGAGGATGACGCCTGCCAGAAGGCCGGCAAACAGGATGCCATGAGTTGGAAACGTGCCGGGTGAAGGAGCCAGCTTCGGCTTTGCCGCAAGCCGCCCTGCCAGGGCGATGACCGGCACGACATAGGCGAACCGGCCGAGAAGCATGGACAGCGCCAGGGTGGTGTTCCACCACGGGTTATCGGCGCCGAGCCCGGCAAAGGCGGAGCCGTTGTTGCCCGCGGCGGAGGCGTAGGCGTAGTAGATTTCGGACAGGCCATGGGGGCCGCCATTGTTGAGCGTCGCCAGCGCCGTGGGCGTTACGGCCGCCACGGCCGCAAAGCCCAGCATCGTCGCCGGCAGCACGATGATGGCAAGGACGGCCAGCTTCATGTCTCCGGCATCGATCTTCTTGCCGAGATATTCCGGCGTGCGGCCCACCATGAGGCCGGCGATGAAGACCGCGATGATGGCCATGACCAGCATGCCGTAGAGGCCGGAACCGACACCCCCCGGCAGGATCTCGCCCAGCATGATCAGCGCCATGGGCACCATTCCGCCGATGGGCGTGAACGAATCGTGCATGGCATTGACGGCGCCGTCCGAAAGGCCCGTGGTGACGGCGGCGAAAAGCGCAGAAGCCGCAATGCCGAAGCGCACTTCCTTGCCTTCCATGTTGCCGCCCGCCGGGTCCAGTCCGGCCGCGGCAAGCATGGGCGTTCCGGCACTTTCCGCCCAATAGGCGATACCGACCCCGGCGAAGAGGAGAAAACCCATGACGCAGACGAGCACACGCGCCTGCCGCTTGTCGTCGATCATGCGTCCGAAGGCGAAGACGAGGCCCAACGAAACGACGAGCATCTGCCAGATGGTCAGGACATTGGTCAGAGGCGACGGATTTTCGAACGGGTGCGCGGCGTTCGCGTTGAAGAAGCCGCCGCCATTGGTACCGAGCTGTTTTATGGCGAGCTGCGAGGCGACCGGGCCCCGCGCGATGACCTGCGTTCCGCCCTCCAGTGTCGTGGCGGACACCGCACCCGCAAGCGTCTGCGGTGTGCCGAGGTAGACCTGCACCGCCGCCGTCATGATGGCCAGCGGCAGCAGCACGTAGAGGACCGCGCGCACGACGTCGACATGGAAATTGCCGACGGTCGAGACGCTGCCGCGTGCAAAGCTCCGCACCAGGGCGAGCGCCAGCGCGATCCCCGTCGCGGCCGACAGGAAATTCTGGACCGTCAGCCCGGCCATCTGGCTGAGGTCGCTCATCGTGGCTTCGCCCGAATAGGACTGCCAGTTGGTATTGGTGACGAAGGACACCGCGGTATTGAAGGCAAGGTCCGCGTCCAGCCCCGGAAAACCGGAAGGGTTCAACGGCAGCGCGCCTTGCAGGCGCAGCAGCGCATACAGGGCGATAAACCCGACGAGGTTGAAGGCGATCATCGACAGGGCGAAGGCGAGCCAGCCCTGCTCCCTGGTCGGATCTATGCCGGCCAGGCGATAAATCATCCTTTCCAGCGGCGCGATGATGGGTGACAGGAGGGTACGCTCGCCCGCGAAGACACGGGCCATGAAGCGACCGAGAAAAAGGG
This sequence comes from Aureimonas sp. OT7, assembly GCF_014844055.1. Lineage (NCBI taxonomy): Bacteria > Pseudomonadati > Pseudomonadota > Alphaproteobacteria > Hyphomicrobiales > Aurantimonadaceae > Aureimonas > Aureimonas sp. OT7. The sequence goes on along the minus strand of NZ_CP062167.1, from coordinate 2,363,597 downwards.
CCGAGATCACGCACAGGACAAGGATGGCGATGATCTGCGCCCAACCGACAAGCGTCATGGTTTGGCTTTCCGCACAGAGGGGGTTGGATCAGAAACGCTCGGGCCGCATCAGCACGTAGCCGAGATAGGCCGCCACGAAGACGGTGGTGATGCCGCCGACGAAGAAGTCGAAGCCGGTCATTGCGATGCCAGCGCGCGGGCATAGGCCGCAAGCACGACGAAGGCGCCGATGCCGATGCCAAGATAGAGAAGGTCCAACATTGCGGGCCCCTCCTTTCAGGGCCGCAATCCATGTGAGCCAAGGCGCATAAGTTTTCGATCCGGAACCGTCGCCGCCGCCATAAGGATCGCATAAGGGCGTGCCGTACGCGGACCGACGCTTGACAAGCCCTGCCGCCTCGCCTCCGATCTGCAACCGGTGGATGGTGGCCGAAACGGGGGGGTATAGAATGCCTGCAGAACTCAGGACGCTTATTCTCGTCTCGGCGATCGGCATCGCCATCACCGGCCCATGGCCGTCCCGCGCCGCGTCGCCGGCACCGGTCGAGGGGGATAACGGCATGGTCGTGACAGCCCAGCACCTCGCATCGCAGGTTGGCGTGGACGTGCTGCGGCAGGGTGGCAATGCAGTGGATGCGGCCATTGCCGTCGGATATGCCCTGGCGGTCGTCTATCCCACGGCAGGCAATCTCGGCGGTGGCGGCTTCATGACGATCCGCCTTGCGGATGGAACATCCACCTTCCTGGATTTCCGCGAGCGTGCCCCGAAGGCGGCCACGCGCGACATGTATCTGGATGCGGCCGGCGAGCCGGTCCCCGGCGCCAGCACGGACACCTACCTCGCCGTCGGCGTCCCCGGGTCGGTCGCCGGGTTCGAGGCCGCGCGCGAAAAATACGGCACATGGGAGCGCGAACGGCTGATCGCCCCGGCATTGCGGCTTGCCCGGGAGGGCTTCGTGCTGGAGCCGGGCGACATCGCCTCCTTTGCCGATGGCAACGACATGCTGTCCCAGGACCCGGCCGCCGCCGGCATCTTTCTTCGGGATGGCCAGCCGCTGCGCCTCGGCGACACATTGGTTCAGCACGATCTCGCCGCCTCACTCGAGGCCATATCGCAGGGCGGCGCCGATGCCTTCTACAAGGGCGAGATCGCCGACCTGATCGTCAAGTCCAGCCAGGAGAACGGCGGTATTCTCGCCAGGTCCGATTTCGAAGAGTATCGCGTCCGCGAGCTCGAACCAGTGGAATGCAGCTATCGCGGCTACGACATCGTATCGTCTCCGCCGCCCTCCTCCGGCGGCCTGGTCATCTGCGAAATCCTGAACGTGCTGGAGGGTTACCCGATCTCCTATCTCGGCTACGGCTCGGCCGAGACGACGCGGCTGATGGTGGAGGCGATGCGCCATGCCTTCGTGGACCGTAACACCGCTCTCGGCGATCCCGACTTCGTCGACAACCCGGTCGAGAAACTGACAAGCAAAGCCTATGCGGAGGAAATCCGCGCGCGGATCGATCCGTATCGCGCCGGCGTCAGCGAGGATCTGAGACCGGCGGGAGCGACGGAATCGACCGAGACCACGCACTACTCGATCATCGACAAGGACGGGAACGCGGTTGCCGTCACCTATACGCTGAACGGCTCGTTCGGTACGGGCAAGGTGGCCGAGGGGACGGGCATACTCCTGAACAACGAGATGGACGACTTCACCTCCAAGCCCGGCGTGCCGAACCTCTACGGCCTCGTCCAGGGCGAGGCCAATGCCATCGAGCCCGGCAAGTCGCCCCTGTCGTCCATGAGCCCGACCATCGTTTCCCGGGACGGCAAGCCCTTCATGGTGATCGGCAGTCCCGGCGGCTCGCGCATCATCACCATCACCCTGTCGGCGATCATGAACGTCATCGACCATGGCATGGATATCCAGCAGGCGATCGACGCGCCGCGCATCCATCACCAATGGCTGCCCGACACCGTCGCCATGGAGCCCTACGCCCTGTCGCCGGACACGCTAAGACTGTTGGCCGGTATGGGCTACACGGTCGGCATCGACCCGGATTGGACCATCTGGGGCGAAGCGGCCGGCATCCTGGTCGGGGGACGCGACCTGGAAGAGATCGAAGCCGGCACCGGTACGGCGCGCTACTACGGCGCCATCGACAGCCGCGCCACGGCCGGCGCGGCCATCGGCTACTAGAAGGCCTGCCGGTACAGGCGGAGCGCATCCGCCTCGGTCACCTCGACGGGGTTGTTGGCAAGAAGCCGGGTCTGCTTCATCGCGTCGGCGGCCAGCATGGGCAGGCTTTCCTCGCCGATGCCGGCATCGCGAAGGCGTCGCGGCGCCCCGGAAGCGTTCATCAAGGTTTCCATCTCGTCGACGAACCCTTGCGCCCGTTCGGCTACATCGCCGCGGGACGCCCCGCCCACCACATCATGCAGTTCGGCGTACAGCGGCGCCGCCGCCTGCATATTGAAGGACAGGACCGGGCCCAGCATCAACGCGTTGGACAGGCCGTGCGGGATGTGAAAATGCCCGCCCAGAGGATAGGCCAGCGCATGGACCGCAGCCACCGGAGCGTTGGCGAAGGCTTGTCCGGCCAGGTTCGCTCCCAGCAGCATGGCTTCGCGCGGCCCTCGGGCGTGCCCGTCGCGGCAGGCATCGACAAGGTTGGCCGACAGAAGGCGCAGGGCCTCGCGCGCCAGCGCATCGGACAGCGGATTCTTCCGATGCCGGGAGGTGTAGGCCTCGATTGCATGCACCATCGCGTCGATGCCGGTGGCCGCCGTATGCAGCGCCGGCAGCCCGACCGTCAGTTCCGCATCCAGCAGCACCAGATCCGCATAAAGCTGGGCGGAAACGACACCCATCTTGGTCGTCTCGCCGGTCGTGAGAATGGTGATGTTGGTGGCCTCCGAGCCGGTGCCCGCCGTCGTCGGCACCTGCACCAGCGGCACCCTTTGGCCGACCACCCTGTCGATGCCGTACATTTCGGCCAGCGGCTGGGTGGAACCGATCATCACGGCGGCCAGCTTGGCGACATCCATCGAAGAGCCACCCCCCAGGCCGACCACGAGGTCGCAGCCGGACGCCCGCGCCGCCTCGACGCATGCCATCAGGACGGATTCCGGCGGATCGGCGATGACGGCATCGAACACCGTGACGCGGAAGCCGGATTGCACCAACGAGCGCTTGGCGGGCTCCAGCGCGCCGGCGCGGTGCAATCCGGCATCGGTGACCAGCAGCACGTCCCGCTCGGCGTGAAACTCGGCCAGGATGGGCCCAAGGCGGCGCGCCCCACCCCATTCGACCAGCATTGCCGGCACGGCGCGGAAGGAGAAGGGCAAGAGGCCCTCCTCCACCCGGATGGCATCAGACGGCGCTGCAGACATATTTCATCTCGAGATATTCCTCGATTCCGTGGTGCGAGCCCTCGCGGCCGAGGCCCGACTGCTTGACGCCGCCGAACGGCGCGACCTCGTTGGAGATGATGCCCGTATTGTGTCCCACGATGCCGTATTCCAGGGCTTCGGCCACGCGAACCGAGCGCGAGAAATCCCGCGTGTAGAAATAGGCGGCAAGCCCGAAGATCGTGTCGTTCGCCATGCCGATCACCTGCTCCTCCGTCTCGAAGGGGAACAGCGGCGCCAGGGGCCCGAACGTCTCTTCATGCGATACGCGCATATCCTGCGTCACGCCCGTCAGGATGCCGGGCTCCATGAACAGTCCGCCCAGCCGCTTGCCGCCGGACAAGAGCGTGGCGCCCTTGGAGACGGCGTCCTCGATATGTTCCTCCACCTTGCGAAGGGCCTTTTCCTCGATCAGGGGTCCGATGGCGACGCCCGGTTCGGTGCCGTTGCCGACCTTGAGTGCGGCGACCTTCGCTGAGAGTTTCTCGGCGAACGCGTCGTAGACGCCATTCTGCACATAGATGCGGTTGGCGCAGACGCACGTCTGCCCGGCATTGCGGTACTTGGACAGCATGGCGCCCTCCACCGCGGCGTCCAGGTCCGCATCGTCGAAGACGATGAAAGGCGCATTGCCGCCCAGTTCCAGCGACATGCGCTTGATGGTCGGCGCGCATTGCTCCATCAGCAGGCGCCCCACCTCGGTGGACCCCGTGAATGACAGCTTGCGCACGGTTTCGCTGGCGGTCAGCGCTGCGCCGATTTCGCGCGCCTTGCCCGTCACGATCTGGAGCACGCCGGCCGGGATGCCGGCCCGCACCGCCAGTTCGCCCAGCGCCAGCGCCGTCAGCGGCGTCAGGTCTGCCGGACGCACGATCATGCTGCAGCCGGCGGCCAGCGCCGGGGCCGCCTTGCGGGTGATCATCGCAGCCGGAAAGTTCCATGGCGTGATGGCGGCGGTTACGCCGACCGGCTGGCGTATGACCATGATCCGCCGGTCGGATGCCGGCGCCGGTATCGTTTCGCCATAGACCCGCTTGGCCTCCTCGGCGAACCACTCCACGAAGGACGCCGCATAGGCGATCTCGCCCTTCGCCTCGGCCAGCGGCTTGCCCTGCTCCGCCGTCATGATGGCGGCAAGGTCGTCGGCATTGGCGATCATGAGATCGAACCAATTGCGCAATGTGGCGGCCCGCTCCTTTGCGGCCAGCGCCGCCCAGTTCCTCTGGGCCCGGGCGCTGGCCTCGATCGCGTCCTCGACCTCGCCGGCCGACAATACGGGAACATGCGCGACGGTGGATCCGTCGGCCGGGTTCGTCACCGCGATGGTCTCGCCGCCGGCCGCATCGCGCCATGCGCCATCGACTAGGCATTGCTGCTTCAGGAGGCCGGGGTCGGAGAGCCGGAGGGAAGCCGTACCGGTATTGCTGGACGTCGACATGTGTTCAACCTGAGATTCTATCGCTCGATCCGACGAACACTAGTGCCATGGCGGCGGCGTTGAAAGTGAGGATCGTCGCAAGAGCAAAGGCAAACGCGTGCTGCATATCTTTTGTCCACGCCCATCCGGTAATCACTTTTTGTCGCCTCGGCCTTGATTTGGATGAGCGGGCGCGACATTGATTATGTGTAGACATATGCAATCGAAGGTTGGGGTCCCCATGGTCGCACGATACGGAATTCTGGCAGGCCTTCTCGCATCGTTGGCCGCTGCGCCGGCGGTGGCGCAGACGGACGTCAATCTTGGTTTCTCCGGTTGGACGGGCTTTGCACCGCTGACCCTGGCAAAAGAGGCCGGGATCTTCGAGAAGCATGGACTGAATGTCACCCTGTCGAAGATTCCGCAGGCCAGCCGCCATCTCGCGATGGCGTCGGGCGACATCCAGTGCGCCGCAACCACGGTGGAAACCTGGGTCGCTTGGAGCGCGAACGGCGTCCCGGCCACGCAGATCTTCCAGATGGACAAGTCCTACGGCGCCGATGGCATCGCGGTGCGCGGCGACATCGCCGACTTCGCGGCTCTCGAGGGCAAGACGGTGGCCGCCTCCGCGCCCGGCACGTCTCCCTATTTCCTGCTGGCCTGGATGCTGAAAGAGAACGGCATGACGATGCGCGATGTGCGGATCGTCAACATGGAGCCGGGTCCCGCTGCCCAGGCATTCGTTGCCGGGCAGAACGACGCCGCGATGACCTACGAGCCGTATCTGTCGACAGTGCGCGACGCGCCGGATTCCGGCAAGATCCTTGCAACGACGCTCGACTACCCGGCCGTCATGGACACGGTCGGCTGCACGCCGACATTCCTTCAGGAAAACCCCGAAGCCGGCAAAGCCCTGGCCGACAGCTACTTCGAGGCGCTGGAGATGATCGCGGCGGACCCCGACAAGGCCTATGAGATCATGGGCGCCGACGTGAACCAGACGGGCGAGCAGTTCGCGAACTCGGCCCAGCATCTGCGGTGGCAGGACAAGGCCGCCAATGCGACCTTTTTCGAGGGCGAGTTCAAGACCTTCTCGGAGGCCGCGGCAGAGTTGCTGCTGGAGATCGGCGTCATCCGTGAAAAGCCCGATGTCGCAATGCTCTACGACGATCAGTACATCAAGTAGTTGTATCCAGCGCCGTCAGGATCATGATGCTTCGTCCATTCCAGCCGGTCGGCGCCACAACGCGCGTCGTCCTTGGCATATCCTTCTTCGTGGCCTTCGTTGCACTGTGGGCGGTGGCGACGCTGGGAGGCTTCGTCTCGCGCACCTTCCTTGCCGATCCGCTGACCATGCTGGCGGACGGCTGGAACCTCCTGCAGCGCGGCTTCCTCTACGATATCGGCATGACGGTCTGGCGCGTCGTCGGCGGCTTTGCCGTCGCCGCCGCGCTGGGCGTTCCGATCGGCATCGCCATGGGCGCCTATAAGCCCATCGAGGCGCTGCTGGAGCCGTTCGTCTCCTTTGCCCGCTACCTCCCCGCTTCGGCCTTCGTGCCGCTGCTGATCCTGTGGGCGGGCATCGGCGAGACGCAGAAGCTACTGGTCATCTTCATCGGCGCGTTCTTCCAGATCGTCCTGATGGTTGCGGGGTCGGTGGCCTCGACCAGGCAGGACCTCGTCGAGGCTGCCTACACGCTGGGCGCGCGCGACAGGGGCATCGTCGCACGCGTGCTGATGCCGGCCAACGCACCCGATATCGCCGAGATCCTCAGGTTGGTGCTGGGCTGGGCCTGGACCTACGTCATCGTTGCGGAACTGATCGGCGCATCTTCCGGCATCGGCTACATGATCATCAACAGCCAGGCGCTGATGGCAACGGGGCAGATCATCTTCGGCATCATCGTCATCGGAATCATTGGGCTCATCTCCGACTTCCTGTTCAAATCCTTCAACCGGTGGGTCTTCGCCTGGAGGTTCGCATGAGCGAACTCATCATCGACGGCGTCGGCCGCATCTTTCCGGGCGTTCGGGGCGGCGCCCCCGTCACGGCGCTGCAGCCCACCAGCCTGACGGTGCCGGCCAACGACTTCGTCACGATCCTCGGCCCCTCGGGCTGCGGCAAGTCCACGCTGCTGCGCATCGTTGCCGGGCTGGATCGCCCGACAAGCGGCCGCGTCACGCTGGATGGTGTCGAAATCCATGGACCGGGCCCCGACCGCGGCATGGTCTTCCAGTCCTATACGCTCTTCCCGTGGTTGACGGTCGAGCAGAACATCGGCTTCGGGCTGCGCGAAAAGGGCGTGCCGGAGGGCGTACGCCGCGAGACCGTCGCCCAGTACATCGCCGATGTCGGCCTGAAGGGCTTCGAAAACCACTGGCCGAAGCAGTTGTCGGGCGGCATGCAGCAGCGCACCGCCATTGCCCGGGCGCTGGCCAACGACCCCAAGATCCTGCTTCTCGACGAGCCCTTCGGCGCGCTCGACAACCAGACGCGCGGCCTGATGCAGGAACTGCTTCTCGGGATATGGGAGCGTGAGCACAAGATGGTCCTGTTCGTGACGCACGATATCGAGGAGGCGATCTTCGTCGGCTCGCGCGTCGTCACCATGTCCGCGCGCCCGGGCAGGATCAAGTCGATCATCCCCGTGGACCTGCCGCATCCGCGCCATTACACGGTGAAATCGAGCCCGGAATTCTCCCGCCTGCGCGCCCGCCTGACCGAGGAGATCCGCCAGGAGGCCATCCTGGCAGCGGCCGAACACTGATCGAACTGCCGCCTCGGTGATTGACACCTCCTCGACAGGCCGCTAAAGATCGAACTGCAGACGAAGATATAAGACCATCTGCATGATGGTCTTCGCTCGTCCAAAACTTGCCCCGACCCTTATGTGGATGTGTCTGTTACTCTGGGAGGAGTAGTAGCATGCACGGGAGCAAGTATGCCCTGCGGGGCATAGAAGACGTCATTTCGTTTATCGACAAGAGCGACGGTATCCGCGGGCGCGCCGGCCTCATCTGGTGGCTTGCGCTGGGCGGTCTGTTTCTCGATGCCTTCGCCAACTCGGCGCTCAGCGCCGGGCTTGGCCCGATGACCCGGAACATGGGGCTGGACGCGCGCGAAGTCGCGCTGATGACGTCCTTCGCATCTTGGGTCGCGATCGTGTTCAACCCGATCGGCGGCTGGATGGCCGACCGCTGGGGCCGCATGCGCCCTCTCGTCTTCGCCAAGCTCCTCGCTTTGGTCGGCGCCGTCCTGGTAGCGACAGCGCAGAGCTACGAGGTGATCATCTTCGGCCGGTTCTTCGTCGGCGCGGCCTATGGCATCGACTTCGCCATCGCCATGGCCGTACTTGCCGAATTTACCCCGGCCCGGCTGCGCAGCCGCCTGAACACCTGGCAAGGCATCTGGTATCTTGCGGTGTGCACGAACATCCTTCTGGCAATGATGTTCTATAGCTGGGATGTGGGCGACACGATCTGGCGCTATTCCGTCGCGGCGACCGGCATTTTCGCCTTCGCGATCATGCTGCTGCAATTCGCCTTCATGGTGGAAAGCCCCATCTGGCTGGCGCGCAAGGAAAGGCTGGACGACGCCGCCAGGGCCATGAGTCGCATCTACGGCCTTACCTTCGCCGCGGCCCCGCCGGCCGAGCGCCTGCCGGTCGTCAACCAGGCAAAACGCGGTTTTCGCAACATCGCGCTGATCTTCCGGGGCGTCTACCTGCCGCGCACCATCCTGGCGGCAACGGTTCAGATCGGCCAGTCGATCCAGTATTTCGCGGTCGGCTGGTATCTACCGCTCATCAGCGCATCGCTGTTCGGCACCGATTTCATCAACGCCATGCTGGGGACGCTCGTCTTCAACGTCTTCGGCATCGTCGGCGGGTTCATGTCGCCCACCATCGGACGGATTTTCGGCCTGCGTCGCGCTTCGGCCATCGGCTTCGGCGCCGTCTTCTGCATGTTGGTCATCATGGGGCTTTTCCACGACACGATGCCAGTCTGGCTGGCGGTCATCGTGCCCTCACTCTTCATCCTTTTTCACTCTGGCGGACCGGGGGCGAATGGAAAAAGCCTGTCTTCCCTGTCCTTCCGCAGCGAACTGCGTGCCGGTGCGAACGGCATCATCGGCGCGATGGGTGCAACCGGCGCAGCCATCGGTCTCCTCGTCTTTCCGATTTTCAGAGAGACGTATGGGTTGGGAACGACGTTCCTGATCCTGTCGGTGGTTCCGCTTATCGCTTGCATCATCTGCAGCGTCATCCGGTGGGATCCAACCCGCACCTCCGTCAATCCGGACAACGAGCCGGGTGCACCACAGTTTGCCGGCGACTGAGGGAGGCACGATGACGATGCTGCAGCAGGCCATACTGGCGATAGACGAAGGCACGTCCGGCACGCGGGCTGCCCTGGTGCGGGCGGATGGCGGGGTTACCACCCCCGCCTATGCACCACTGAAAGTTACGACGCCGCGCCACGGCGTCGTCGAACAGGACGCCGATGCGCTTCTGGAAACCACCTTGGCCATGTGCCGGAAGGTCGTCGCTTCGGCGCCGGCCGAAGGCGTCGAGATCGCCGCGCTGGGATAGAGAGTTGACCGAGCGTGCCGGACGCCCCATCGGTGCACGGGCCATCTACCTCTGGGCCGTGCGCCACATGCGCGACACGCCATGCGTGGCGGAGGCACTGAAGCAAAAGCGCCTTGCCTTCGGCACGGTCGACAGCTGGCTTCTGTGGCATCTTTCCGAAACCCGGAGGGTCGTGACGACGCCCACCAACGCCACCTCCTGCGGGGCCTATGACCTGCGCCAGCACAGCTACATCGGCGATTGGCTGGACGCCCAGGAGTTTCCGCAAGAGTTGCTGCCGACCCTTATGGAAGACGCCGACGAGTTCGGACATACACGCAGCGACCTGATCGGCATCCGCGTTCCGATCATGGCGTCCATGGGTGATCAGCTTGCAGGCCTTGTCGGCCTCGGATGCCATGACAGCGGCCAGGCCATGTGCGTCCACGGAACGGGCAGCTTCGTCGATCTCGTGATCGGCCAGGAGCGCCCGGCGCAGCCGGGTGCCGTCGAGGCGACGTTCACGATGACCGCCTGGCGCAAGGGTGGATGCTCGGACTTTGCGGTGGAGACTTACGCGGCCACCACCGGCTCCGCGCTCAACTGGCTTTGCGCCGACATGCGCTGGTTCGACGATGCACGTCAGATCAGCGCCCTGGCGGCCGAGGCCGGCGGGGCGCGCGGCATCTGCTTCATGCCGACGCTGACGGGGCTGCGACAGCCGGTCATGGTGCCGGCCGCGCGGGCCTCCCTGACCGGGCTTTCCATGACCCATACGCGTGAAGAGCTCGCCTATGCGGTTCTGGGAGGCATCGCGCAGTCGGTCGTCTCATGTGTGGAAGCGGACGAGCTGGTGGCCGGCAAGCAGATGCATGAGCTGGTTGCGGGCGGCGGCCTTTCGTCGTCCGATCCGCTGCTGCGCATGCAGGCCGATCTTGGCGGCGTCCCCGTGCGTCGCATGCCCGACGCAGAGCGCGCGAGCCTGCGCGGCACCGCCTTCATGGCCGGCGCGCGAGGGCTCATGTGGAGCGATCTTTCGCAAGCCCGCTCCACCCTGCCGCCGGGCGAGACGTTCGAACCTTCCTTGTCGGAAGACGAGCGTCTGTCGCGTCGGGCGGGCTGGCACGCGGCCATCTCCGACGAGATCGGCCGTACCCGAGCCGGCGTCTATGACAACCGCCCGCCCTTGCCCGGCAGTGGCGGGTGACACATCGATGAGGTTTCCCATGTTTCGACTTCCCGGCCGACGCGCCAGCCGCGACCGCGAAAACCTTGCCCGCACCGAGCCCTTGCGGCTCGTCCGCGCCGAGCAGGAAGACAGGCTTGCCGACGAGACGTTCGACATTCTCATCGTCGGGGGTGGCGTGACGGGATGCTACTGCGCCTTCGACGCGGCGCTGCGCGGCTATCGCGTGGCGCTCATCGAAAAGGACGACTTCGCTTCCGGCACCTCGTCCAAATCGTCAAAGATGGTCCATGGCGGTTTGCGCTACATCGAGCAGGGCAATCTGGGACTGGTCCGCCATTCCCTGCTGGAGCGGCAGAGGCTGCGCCGCAATGCCGGTCATCTGGTGCAGCGGTTGCCATTCCTGTTCCCGATCCTGGAGCGTGACGGCATCTTCGATGCGCGGATGGCCAGGGCGTTCGAGGGCCTGCTCTGGAGCTACGACTTGGCCGGCGGGTGGCGCGAGGGCATCCTTCATCAGCGGCTGACGGCCGCCGAGGTGCTGGCGCACTGTCCCACCTTCCGCGACGACCAGCTGCGCGGCGGCTTCATGTACTTCGATGCGCGGGTCGACGATGCTCGGCTGACGCTGGCGCTGGCACGGTCTGCCGCCCATCATGGTGCGGCCATCCTCAACCATGCGCGCGTCATGGAGCTGACGCGCAATGGCGGAAAGGCGGACGGCGCGGTCGTGGAAACCGCATCCGGCCGCGAGATCCGGGTGCGAGCGAAGGCCGTCATCATGGCGACGGGCGTCTGGATGCGCGACTGGATGGTTGCCGACAACGACGAGCGGCCGCTGCATGTCCGGCCGGCCAAGGGCGTGCATGTCGCCATTCCCTGGTTGAAGGTCCGCAACGACTGCACCGTGACGATCCCCGTTCCGGGGCGCAGCCGTCGGGCCACCATCACCCGGTGGGGCAACGTTTCCTATCTCGGCACCACAGACGAGGACTACAAGGGCAGCCTCGATGACGTTCATTGCACGCGCACCGAACTCGACTTCCTTCTGGAAGGCGCCCGTTCGGCCTTGAAGACGGACATCGACGCCAGCGACGTCGTCGGCAGCATCGCCGGCTGCCGCCCGCTCGTTTCGTCCTCGCCGGGTGGCAGCACGATGGATGTCAAACGCGACCATACGGTGCATGTCGGCAAGGACGGTGTCGTTTCCATCGTCGGCGGCAAGTTGACGACCGCCCGCCACATGGCCGCTCAGACCGTGGATGCCGTGGGCAGCGTGCTGGGCGACAAGCGCAGATGCACCACCAAGAAAGCCTGGCTGCTTGGCGCGGCCGGCTACGACGCCCAGGCAATCGTCGCCTCCGGCGGGATGGCGGCCCATCTGGGAGAGCGATACGGCACCGAAGCCCGCTTCGTCAGCGACCTTCTGGCCGAGGATTCGGGCCTTGCCGAGCCCATCGTCGAAGGACTGCCGTTCACGCAGGCCGAAGTTGTGTATGCGGTCCGGCACGAGATGGCGGCAACGGTGGACGATGTCCTGTCGCGGCGGATGCGGGCCCGCCTGATGGCACGCGACGCCTCCGGCCGGGCGGCAGCCCGCGTCGGTGAGATCATCGGGCGGGAGCTGAAGCTTTCGTCCAACGAGATCGCCAGCCAGATCGCCGGATATGAAGCGGCGATCGCCAAAGAAAAATCCATACTTACGGGAGACTATTGATATGATGAGCAAGGAAGCGGTGCGCCGCGGATACAATCGTGGCAACTACGTCGTCGGCGCGCCGACGCAGCCGCATTATGCCAAGTCGATCGAGACGATCGGCGCTTCCGCGGGCCTTGCCCGCAATGCCGTGCAGGTTTCCGAGGCCGTCATTGCAGAGCTGCGGAGCGCGTCGGACGAGGTCCTGACCACGCGCGACGATCTCGTCGTCAACACGCGCGACTGGTGGGCCGGCACCATGATCGCGGAAACGGACGGCACCCCAGCGGCAGTGGACGGCGTCTTCGTGCGCGTCTCGACGGTGGAGCAGGTGCAGGCTGTCACAACGATCGCCCATCGGCATCGCCTGCCACTGACCGTCTCTGCCGGCCGCAGCAATGTGACGGGCGCAGCCCTACCGCTGCGCGGCGGCATCGTGCTGGACGTCTGCGACATGAACCGTCTGGTCGGGTTCGATGCGGACAGCCAGATCGTGGAGGTGGAAGCCGGGATGTTCGGCGACGTCTTCGAGCAGACGATCCAGGAATCCTACGGCATGACCATGGGCCACTGGCCGTCCTCCTTCGGCATTAGCACGGTGGGCGGCTGGGTGGCATGCCGTGGCGCGGGGCAATTGTCCACGCGGTACGGCAAGATCGAGGACATGGTCTACGGGATGGATGTCGTTTTAGCCGACGGCAGGCTGGTCACGCTGGGCGGCTATGCCCGCGCGGCCATCGGCCCCGATCTGCAACAGCTTTTCATCGGCTCGGAGGGCACGCTCGGCATCGTGGTGCGCGTCCGCCTGAAACTGCATCGCCTGCCCGACTACAGCCGCGCGATCGCCTACGGGTTCGACAGTTTCGCGACCGGTCTCGAAGCCTGTCGTCAGATCATGCAGGGCGGCGCCAACCCGGCCGCGCTGCGCCTCTACGACGCGCTGGAAAGCGGCGTGCAGTTCGAGGAACCGGAGCTTAACGTGCTGCTGATCGCCGACGAAGGTGCGCCGGAGATCGTCGATGCCGTCATGACCATCAGCGAGCGGGTCTGCGCCGGGCTTGGCCGCAAGCTGGATGGCGACGCCATCTTCGAACGCTGGCTGGACACGCGCTACCTGACCGGCAAGAGCGCCGAAGGGTTCAAGCGCAGCCCAGGCTTCGTGGCCGACACGCTGGAGATGACGGGCTGCTGGAAAGACCTTCCGAAGATCTATGACGAGGTCGTTGCCGCCATCAACGCCGTTCCGGGCACGTTGGCCGGCTCGGCGCACCAGTCGCATGCTTATATCGACGGGGCGTGCCTGTATTTCTCACTGCGCGGCGACGTGGATGTCGAGCGCCGTGGCGCCTGGTATCGCGCTGCATGGGATGCAGCCAACGCCGTTCTCGTCCGGCATAATGCGGCTCTCAGCCACCACCATGGAGTCGGGCTCTTGCGCGCGCCCTACATGCGCGACAGTCTCGGCAGCGCGTTTCCGATTCTGGAGGCAGTGAAATCTGCGCTCGACCCGGACAATCTGCTGAACCCGGGCAAGCTCGGCCTTTCGCTGGATATGCCGCGCGACGCGAAGAGGTAATCTTGGCCCTGGACAGAACCATCGGCGAACGACTGTTGCGCCATCCGGTCATGGCGACACTCTACGGCACGGAGCAGGTTGACACGTTCCTGGCCAGCCGCGCCGAGATCGGCATCGTGGCCAACATATCGCTGCGCCACGTCGCCGAGCTGGTGCGGACGCTGACCCGGCGCAACAAGCTGATCGTGTTGAACATCGATAGTTGCGAGGGCTTGTCCCAGGACAAGGGGGCCATCGAGTTCCTGTCCGAAGCGGGAATATCGGTTCTTCTGTCCACCAGGGTCCCGACCATCCAGAAGGCCGCGCAATGCGGCCTTCTGACCATGCAGAAGGTGTTCGTTACGGACCGGTCCACCTGGCCGCGCAGCGTCAAGGCCATCTCCCAGAGCAGCCCTAACCTGGTGCAACTGATGCCGGCGCCCATGCTGGCACATATTCCGGCGGACGATCGGAAGCGGATGCCGCCTGCGGTGGCCTCCGGATTCATCTGCACGCAGGCCGACGCACAGGCCGCCTTGAAGCGGGGCGCGGTCGCGGTATCCTCCAGCAATGCCGCCTTGTGGAACATGGAGCGACCGGCATTGTGACAAAACCCGCACAGGCGGCGGACATCCGACATTGTGGCTGAATTTCGATATTCAAACTTGGCCTGCGGCCGCGTAATCAGGAGTAAAGTTGTCCACTTTCCTGCGCGGAGTACGCCATGCGCCTCGTCCATCGATTGTCCATTCTGGCGGCATCCGTCGCGCTTCCGCTGTCGGCACATGCTCAATCGACCGTGACGCTCGATACCGTCGTCGTCGAGGGCGCAGGCGGCGGTGGCGCGGGCGGCACGTTCGGCACGGCGACGGGACCGGTGGATGGCTATGTCGCGACGCAGACGCAGACCGGCTCCAAGATTTCGGCGCCGCTGATCGAGGTGCCGCAATCCATCTCGGTCGTCACCACGCAGCAGATGGAAGATCGCGGCGTCCAGAATATCGGCGAGGCGCTCAACTACACGTCCGGTGTCGTGACGCAGCCTTTCGGAAACGACCCGCGCTTCTTCTCACCCATCATCCGCGGCTTCGAGGCCACCGACAGCGTTTACATCAACGGCTTCCGATTCATCCGCGACTTCGGCGCACTCGCCTTCGAGCCCTATGGCTTCGAACGCATCGAGGTGCTGAAGGGTCCGGCCTCCGTCCTGTACGGCCAGGGCGCGCCCGGCGGCATCATCAACCTCGTGCAGAAGCGTCCGACCTTCACCGAGTTCCGCAATGTCGCGGCCGAGATCGGCAACAACAACCGCTATGTCGCCAAGTTCGATGTCGGCGGCGTCTACAACGAGGATGTCAGCTACCGCATGGTCGGCCTGGGCCGCCTTTCGGACACGCAGCAGGACTACGTCGACGATGACCGCGTCTACCTCGCGCCGTCCATCAGCTTCCGTCCAGATTCCGACACGAGCTTCACGCTGATGGGCAGCCTGCAGTACGACAAGGCGGATTCGCCCGTCGGCCTGCCCCAGGCCGGTACCCTGGACGGCAACCCCTATGGCCGGCTTCCACCGAGCCTGTACCTGGGCGAACCCGACTTCAACGATTCCGAAAGCTGGTTCGGCACCATCGGGTACGAGTTCAGCCATCGCTTCAACGAAACGGTCGAGTTTCGTCAGAACGCCCAGTACACGCGGCTCGACTTCAACTACCAGAACCTCTACTTCTCCGGCCTGAGTGCCGACAATTTCACTGTGTCGCGCGGCCCCTCCGTCCAGGACGAGTTGACCAACAGCTTCGGCATCGACAACCAGGTCGAAACGCAGTTCGAGACCGGCGTCCTGCAGCACACCGCGCTGATCGGGCTGGACTACCGGCAGAACAACCTGGACCGCTCGTCGAACTTCTCCGGCACGGCCCTGCCCATCAACGCCTTCGACCCGGTCTACGGTACGCCCGTCATCGTCAACCCGGACGGCGCCAACCTCACCAATGTCGACCTGAAGCAGACCGGCATCTACGCGCAGGATCAGATCCGTTTCGACCGGCTGGTCGTCACCGCGGGCCTGCGCCAGGACTGGTCGGACCTGTCCAATGCCGACGGTAGCGTCGACGACGATGCGCTGACCGGGCGCGCCGGCGCGGTCTATCTGTTCGACAACGGCCTGGCGCCCTTCGTCAGCTATGCGACCTCGTTCAACCCGATCACCGGGGAAACATCCGATGGCGCGCTGTTCAAGCCTTCGGAAGGCAAGCAGATAGAAGGCGGCATCAAGTACCAGCCGGCGGGCTGGAACTCGTTCATCACCGCGTCGCTGTACCAGATCGAGCAGACCAATGTCGTCGCCAACCAGGCGGTGCCGGACGGCGGATCGCTGGTCCGCGAGATCACCCAGACAGGCGAGATCCGCTCGCGCGGCTTCGAACTGGAAGCGACGGCAAGCCTGACCGACGGGCTGAGCCTCGTTGGCAACTACACTTATGCCGACGTCGAGATCACGCAGGGCGACGACACCGTCGTCGCCGGCATCATTACAGCCACCACGACGGGCAATCGTCCGGCCAACGTTCCCGAACATGCGGCCGCCCTTTGGCTGGATTATGCATTCCAGCCGGGAACGGTGCTCGAAGGCGTTTCGCTGGGCGGCGGCGTCCGCTATATCGGCTCGCGCTTCGGCAACGATTCCAACTCCATCGACCTTCCGTCCGCAACCCTTGTCGACCTTGCGATCCGCTACGAGAAAGATGATTTCAAGGCCGCTCTCAACGTCAACAACGTGGCCGATGAAGAGTATGTCGCAAGCTGCAATTTCGGCTGCTACTACGGCGAAGGCCGCAGCGTCATCGCGTCCGTTGCCTACAAGTGGTGAGGTAGGGCATGACCGCCGCGCTTGACCGGCGCGGCTTCATGGCCGGCCTGGCGACCCTTGCCTTGATACCGCCCGATGCGGCGGCAGCCGTGCCCCGGCGCATCGCCGTACTGGACTGGGCTCTCCTGGAAACGATCCTGGCGCTCGGCGTAACGCCGGTCGCCGCCGTCGAGCTGGTTCTCTTCCGGCGGCTGGCGGTCGAGCCGGAGGTCCCGCAAAGCGTCATCGACCTCGGATTGCGCGGCTCGTTCAACCTCGAGCTTCTGTCGAGCATCCATCCCGACCTCATCTACATTTCGCCCTTCAACGCCTGGGCGGAACCACAGATCGCGCGGATCGCCCCTACCCGCTCCTATCCCATCTTCGGTGGCGGCCAACGGCCCCTGGACCTTGTGGAAGCGGCGATGCAAGGAATGGGAGCCGAGCTTGGACGCGAGCAGGCTGCGACGGCCTATATCGCAGGTACAAGGGCGGCGATCGCGGCCAGCCGGCAAAACCTTGCCGGCTTCGCCCAAAGGCCCGTCTATCTCGTCAATCTCGGCGATGCCCGCCATGTGCGGGTGTTCGGACCGGATTCCCTGTTTGGCAGCGTCATGGCCGATATCGGTTTCACGAACGCCTTCACCGGCAACACCCGCTACGCCGCCTCCGCCCCCATCGGCATCGAGGCGATGGCAGAGCGACCGGATGCGATCATCGTGGTCGTCGGCCCGGTGCCGCCGGATGCCGCCGCCGCCCTGCCGCACAGCGCCCTATGGAAAGCCATTCCCGCCGTTGCGGCCGGACGCGCCCACATCCTGCCCCCGATGAACGCCTTCGGCGGCCTGCCGACCGCACGCCGGTTCACGCGGCTTTTCGAGGCGGCGTTGTCCGGGTCCGCCGGCGGATGACGCACGGCCGCGACGACACACGCCTGACGCCCATCCCCTGGCTTGCCGCCGGCGCCTTGGCCCTTGCCCTGTTTCTGCTGGAGGCGGTGCCGGCGTGGCGGGCAGCGCAAGCCGGCGGCTTCGCGGCGATCCTGTTCCATGCCACCGTCCTGCCGCGCGGCGCCATCGCGCTTCTGGCGGGCGCGGCGCTTGGCCTGTCCGGCCTGCTGCTGCAACGCGTCTTGCGCAATCCCATCGCCGATCCCTCCACGCTCGGCGTCGCCGCGGGCGCGCAACTGGCGCTGACGCTGGCCACATTGTATCTGCCGGCGGCGCTGGCCACGGGGCGCGAGGCGGTGGCCTTCGCCGGAGGAAGCCTGATGCTGGCGCTGATCGTCGCGCTGAACTGGCGGCGCAAGCTGGAGCCGGTCGGCACGGTGTTGAGCGGCCTGCTGCTTTCGTTGGTCGTGGCCTCCCTGAGCGCGGCGCTCACGCTGGCCAATGGCGACTATGTCATGTCGCTGTTCATCTGGGGCGGCGGGACGCTATCCCAGGAAAGCTGGTTGCCGTCGATCACGCTGGGCATCCGCCTGGCAGTCGGCGTCGTGCTGGCATTTTTGATGCTGCGTCCATTGACGGTACTGGGCCTTGCCGAGGAAAGCGCCCGCAGCCTCGGCGTCGGTGTCGGCGCCACCCGCCTGGCCGCGCTGGCGCTGGCCGTCTTTCTGGCAAGCTCCGTCACCGCGCTTGTCGGCATCGTCGGCTTCATCGGCCTCGCCGCCCCGGCGCTGGCCCGAGCCTGTGGCGCGCGCACGCTGCGCCAGCAGCTTCTGCTTTCGCCACTGGCCGGCGCCCTGTTTCTGTCCATAGCCGACGGACTGGTGCTCGCCATGACGACGGGCGGACGGGACCTTCTGCCCACCGGCGCGTTTACCGCGTTGATCGGCGGGCCGATCCTGCTGTGGGCCCTGCCCCGGCTGCGGCTTGGGCTGCAACCGGCCGAAACCGGCATGGAGCGACGCCGCAGCCCGCACCCGCAAGCCCTGCTGGCCATACTGGCCCTGGTGCTTCTTGCGGTTGTCGTGGTGTCCCTGTGCGTTGGGCGCACCGGCACCGGCTGGGCCTTCGCAACCGGCAACGCGCTGCTGGAGCTCCTGCCGTTCCGCGCACCGCGCTTAGGCGTCGCGGCCGGCAGTGGCGCGCTGCTGGCCCTGGCCGGCTACCTTCTCCAGCGTATCACCGGCAACCCGATGGCGAGCCCCGAGGTACTGGGGATCAGTTCGGGCGCTGGCCTCGGCCTTGCCGCGGTGCTCGTAACGGTGGACATGCCGTCGCCGTCGCTCCGCTTTGCGGCAACGCTGGCTGGCTCCGCGCTGGCGCTGCTGGCCATCCTGTATTTCGCGGCGCGCAATGCCGGCGGGCCGGAGCGGCTGTTGCTGGCCGGCATCGCCCTAGGCAGTTGTGCCGGCGCGGCGGTAACCGCCGTGATTTCCGATGGCGGGCCCGAGGCGATGCAGATGCTGGAATGGCTCAGCGGAGCGATCCAGTCGTCGACGCCGACGCAGGGTATCGCCGCCGTCGCCAGTGCGGTCCTGCTTTTGCTGCCGCTGCCATTCATCGCCCGCTGGTTGGCCATCCTGCCATTGGGGCGGGCGGGTGCAACGGCGCTCGGAATGCCGGCCGGGCGGGCCACCGGGTCGATGCTGGTGCTGGCCGCCCTTGCCTCGGCCGCCGCGACGCTGCATGTCGGCCCACTCTCCTTTGCCGGATTGATCGGCCCGCATATCGCACGGCGCATGGGCTTCTCCAGACCGTTGCAGGAGGCCGCGGCCGCGGTGATGATCGGCGCGATCATGCTGGCGGGGGCCGATTGGCTGGCGCGCATGGTCGGCTTTCCCTACCAGATGCCGGTCGGCCTGTTCGCGTCGCTGATCGGCGGGGTGTACCTGGTGGCGCTGATAAGCCGAAGGTGAAGCGGACGGTTCATAGGACTGCGCTACAATCCGGACATGAATCGACGAATGCAGGAGGACAGACCCATGCCGATGAAGGCTTCCGAATTGATGGTTTCGCCCATAACGACCATAAAGCCGGACATGCCCGTGGCCGATGTGGCGGCGCTTCTGCTGGACAAGGGGTTCAATTCGCTGCCGGTGGTCGATGACGCCGGCAACCTCATCGGCATCGTGACGACGACGGACCTGATCGTCCGCCGCAGCATCGATACGCTGTTGCCGTCCAACTGGTGGTCGTGGGATCGCAAGAACCCGCGCGAGATGCTGGAGCATTACATCCGCAGCCACGCCAATGTCGCCGGCGACATGATGTCGTCCAAGGTCCGCACCCTGCCGCTGGATGCCGATATGGCCGATATCGTCGCGGAAATGGTCGCCCGCAAGATCCGCTCCATCGTGGTGCTGGAGAAGCTGCGCCCGGTCGGCATCGTCACGCGCTCCGACATTCTGAAGGCAATCCACAAGGCCGGACGCCGCGCACCGGAGCCGATTTCCGACGAGGAAATCCGCAGGCGCCTCATGGAAGACCTTCGGCGCCAGCCCTGGTTCTACCTGCGTGACGAGAACGTGCAGGTACAGGACGGGATCGTGCACTACAGCGGCAATCTTTCCAGCCAGCGCGAGCGCCTCGCTTTGCGTCTGGCTGCCGAAAGCATGGCCGAAGTGCGCGGCATCGAGGATGCCACCCGCGTGGACGTCTCCTGGAGTTGACCGTCCCTCCGGGATGGACGGGACGGTCCGCGTTGATCAAGAGCGTTTCCCGCTCATATGGAATCACTCTGCCGGAGGCGCTTCGGGCCGCAATCGAGGTGGGTGTCGAAGGCCATACTGGTGTATGGCCAAGATGCACGCCGAAGACGGCGGCTCGAATGGCTCCGGCCCTTCGGGTTTCCCGGGGGCGGACGTCCGCGGCGTCAGCCGGACTTGCCCGTACCGCCGGTACGGCCTGCGCCGCCTTCCTGGCGGGCCATCCGGCCCTCGGAGAAACAGAGTGGTTCCATAGGAGCGGGAAACGCTCTAAGCTCCCCGGCGGGAGAAACCGTCGAGGGAGCGCGTCGTTGGGAGGCGGCGCGGATCAGCCATCGTCTCCGGGTCGAAGCACGCACGCGAGATCGAGCTTGCCAGCCGCGGCCACGCCACGGGCCGGGACGGCTTCGTGGTGGAAAGCTGGCAGCGCTGCCTGACACGGCACGGGCTGGACCCGGCGGCTGCCTGCGAAGCCGTCATCGTGCCGCAGACGCGGCTGAAGGAGCATCGGCAGCAATCGGAAGAGCTCGTCCATATCGCGCGGTCCGGGCTTGAGCGGCTGTATGCGCAGGTGGCCGGCCAGAACTACGTGCTGCTCTTGTCCGACATGAAGGGCGTGACGGTGGAGTTCATGGGCGATCCGCATTTCGACCACCGCCTTCGCCGCGCCGGCCTGTATCTTGGCTCCGAATGGCTGGAGGAGCGCGCCGGCACATGCGCCATCGGCGCCTGCCTGGCCACCGGCGAGGCTTTGACGATCCATCAGGACGACCATTTCGACCTGACCCATACGCCGCTCTCCTGCACCGCCGCGCCGATTTACGATGGGCTGGGCGGTCTTGCCGCCGTCCTGGATATTTCGCTGTTGTCGTCGCCGACGCCGAAGGTCAGCCAGAACCTGGCATTGCACCTCGTCACGGCCACCGCCCGGCGCATCGAGATGGCCAATCTGATGGCATCGCAGCGGCGCAACTGGGTCTTGCGGTTTTCTCATTCACCGGAGTTCCTGGACGTCGATCCCGATGCCGCCATCGCCGTGGACGCCGACGCCCGCATCTGCGGCATGACGCATCGTGGAGCCCGGCTCCTCGGCGCCAGCATTGGCCAGGCAGGCGGTGCCTTGCCGGGCCTGATCGGTGAAAGGCTCGATCGGTTCTTCCCCATCGGGATGGACGGCCTGCCGGATCTGACGCGCGACCGGCCGGCCCATGAACGGCTGTTGCGCCTGCGCGACGGCAGCGTCGTCTTCGCCCATGCGATAGAGCCGCCGACGCGGTGGAAGTCGGCCCGCCCACCCGCCCCGCCGACCATGCAGCCGGCCGCATCCGGGCTGGACGCCATAGGCGGCAACGACGCCAGGATAGACAGAATGCGCGCCGTGGCCCGGCGACTGGCCCCATCGACACTGCCGATCCTGCTGCAGGGCGAGACAGGAACCGGCAAGGAGGTACTGGCCGCCGCCATCCATGCCGCATCCGGCCGCCAGGGGCGGTTCATCGCCATCAATTGCGCAGCCATTCCGGAGGGCCTGATCGAAGCCGAGCTGTTCGGCCACGCCGCCGGCGCCTTCAGCGGCGCCGGCAAGGCGCGTCGCGGACTGGTGGAAGAGGCCGATGGCGGAACGCTGTTCCTGGACGAGATCGGCGACATGCCGCTCGCCCTCCAGACCCGCCTTCTGCGCGTCCTGTCGGAGAAGGTCGTGCAGCCGGTCGGCACGTCCGATACGAGGACCGTGGATATCCGCGTCCTGTCGGCAACCAATCGAAACCTATCCGAACTCGTCTCCGCCGGCCGCTTCCGGCAAGACCTTCTCTACCGGCTCAACGCCGCCGCGCTCGACCTGCCCCCGCTCCGCGACCGGGCGGATTTCGACTGGCTGGTCGCACGGCTGCTGGGCCCGGGCGGGCCACGCCTGTCCACCGGAGCAAAAGAGGCGCTGCGCCGGCATGACTGGCCCGGCAATATCCGCGAGTTGGCCAACGCGCTGGCCTATGCCGGCGCTGTCGCCGATTCCGGGGAGATCGGCCTGGACGATCTTCCGCCGTCTCTGGTTCAGGCAGCGGCGCCTTGTGACGCGCCTTGTTCCGCACCGGAAGACGAAGCGCAACGCCTGTACGCCACACTGACAGATACGGGCTGGAACATTTCGGCGGCATCGCGGCGCCTTGGCGTAGACCGTACGACCATGCATCGGCGGATGCGCCGGCTCGGGGTAACGCGGCCGCATTAGCGACACCATGTGTTGCGCCGCAGGTGTGGCGCCTGCAACGGTTTGGCGGTCTCGCCCGGCCGGGAAGCCCGCAATCTTTCCGCTTACGGCGCTTTGGCATGCCTCTTGCAACGTCTTTGCGGCAATCGGGACCGGCCATAAGGGCCGGGGCTCGAGCGGCAACGACCGCACAGACGTGGAGGACATGACGATGCTGAACGACAGCCCCGCAACGCGGGTGGACAGCGTTCTTGCCAAGCTCGCGGCAGCGCTGGAAAAAGGCGATATCGACACCGCCGTAAACCTGTTCCAGGTCGACTGCTACTGGCGCGACCTCGTGGCGTTTACCTGGAACATCGATACGGCCGAAGGGCACGCCGAAATCCGCGACATGCTGAAAGCCCAGCTGGGCGCCATCCGGCCGAGCGGCTTCGTGCAGGATACGGAATGGGAGGCCTCGGAAACCGGCGGCGTCACCGACGGGTGGTTCGCATTCGAGACGAAGGTGGGGCGCGGCGTGGGGCATGTGCGCATCCGCAACGGGCTGATATGGACCCTGCTGACCACGCTGACGGAACTGAAGGGCCATGAAGAGCCCAAGGGGCTCAAGCGCCCCATGGGCGCCGAGCACGGGCACGACCGCAACCGCAAGAGCTGGTCGGAGCGGCGGAAAGACGAAGTAGAGACCCTGGGGCGCCAGGTGCAGCCGGATGTCCTCATCATCGGTGGCGGGCAAGGCGGCATCGCGCTCGGCGCCAGGCTGCGCCAACTGGGCGTTCCCACCCTGATCGTGGAACGCAACGAGCGGCCGGGCGATAGCTGGCGCAAGCGATACAAGTCGCTCTGCCTGCATGACCCGGTCTGGTACGACCACCTGCCCTATATCCCCTTTCCCGACAATTGGCCGGTCTTCGCACCCAAGGACAAGATCGGCGACTGGCTGGAAATGTATGCGAAGGTGATGGAGCTCAATTACTGGGGGTCCACCACGGCCAAGAGCGCCCAGTACGATGAAGCGGATGGCAAATGGACGGTCG
Organism: Aureimonas sp. OT7; assembly: GCF_014844055.1. NCBI lineage: Bacteria > Pseudomonadati > Pseudomonadota > Alphaproteobacteria > Hyphomicrobiales > Aurantimonadaceae > Aureimonas > Aureimonas sp. OT7. The sequence continues at coordinate 2,340,023 of NZ_CP062167.1, read as the reverse complement.
TCGTGGAACGCGACGGGCAGGAAACGATACTTCATCCAAAGCAGCTGGTTCTGGCCACGGGCATGTCCGGCAAGCCGAATATTCCACATTTCGACGGACAGGACGTGTTCCGGGGCGAGCAGCAGCATTCATCGCAGCATCCGGGCCCGGATGCCTACAAGGGCAAACGCGTCGTCGTCGTCGGCTCGAACAATTCGGCGCACGACATCTGCGCCGCGCTGTGGGAAGCAGGTGCCGACGTGACCATGGTCCAGCGCTCGTCTACCCATATCGTCCGTTCGGACTCGTTGATGGAGCATGGGCTGGGCGATCTCTACTCCGAGCGCGCACTTGCCAACGGCGTCACCACGCGCAAGGCCGACCTGATCTTCGCCTCGATCCCCTACCGGATCATGCACGAGTTCCAGATCCCCATCTATGACAAGATCCGGCAGCAGGACGCCGATTTCTACGCCGCGCTCGAAAAGGCCGGCTTCATGCTGGATTTCGGCGCTGACGACTCCGGCCTGTTCATGAAATACCTGCGGCGCGGGTCGGGATACTACATCGATGTCGGCGCCTGCGATCTCGTCATCGACGGCTCCATCAAGCTGAAGTCGGGCTCCGACGTGAGCCATTTGACGGAGGATGCGGTGGTGCTGAAGGATGGCACCGAACTGCCGGCCGATCTCGTCGTCTACGCCACCGGCTACGGATCGATGAATGGCTGGGCCGCGGACCTGATTTCGCAAGAGGTCGCCGATGCGGTCGGCAAGTGCTGGGGCCTCGGCTCGGCCACCCCGAAGGACCCCGGTCCCTGGGAAGGCGAGCAGCGCAACATGTGGAAGCCGACCGCACAGGAAGCGCTATGGTTCCACGGCGGAAATCTCCACCAGTCCCGACACTACTCCCAATATCTGGCGCTGCAATTGAAGGCGCGTCAGATTGGCCTTGAAACGCCGGTGTACGGCCTGCACCCTCCCCACCACGTCGCCTGACGCGGTGACGCAGGTCATCGCCGCCTTCCGCGCCACAGGCGCGGCGGGCGGCGTTACCGCCCCGGGCTGTCAGCCGGCAACGCCCTTGGAAATCGGCGCCTGGAATGTCAGCCCCATGTCCCACGGAAAGAATATCCAGGTATCCTGCGACACTTCCGTGATGAAGGTATCCACCAGCGGCCGGCCCTTGGGCTTGGCATAGACGGTGGCAAAATGGGCCTTGGGCAGCATCGAACGCACCAGCGCCGCCGTCTTTCCGGTATCGGTGAGGTCGTCGACGATCAGCACGCCATCGCCCTCATCGCCAGACAGGTCCGGGGATATGCCCTTGAGGACCTTCAACTCGCCCTGTGTCTCGTAGTCGTGGTAAGACGCCACGCATACGGTCTCGATCAGCCGCGTGCCGAGTTCACGCGCAATGATGGCGGCAGGCACCAGCCCACCGCGTGTGATGCAGACGATGGCCTTCCAGTCGTCGCGCACCCCGGCCAGCCGCCAGGCGAGCGCGCGCGCGTCGCGGTGAAACTGATCCCACGAAACGGGAAAGGACTTTTCGCTCGTCATGTCTGCATGGCTCCGATCTTTCCAAGGGCGATGCGATAGCCCGGTTGCGCGCCTACCGCAAGCGCGCGCGCCATTACGTGGAGCGGCTGGTCGCCAGGTCGGCCAGCATTGCCTGCACCTCGCCCCGCGCGCGTGAAAGCGCTTCGGCATCCCGCGACCGCACCACGAGTTCTGTGCTGTAGCGCGCGCCGTCGAACTTGGGATACGAACCGATGACGACATCGGGGTGCCGCTTCTGGATCTCGCCCAGCGGGCCGCCGATATCGCCCTCCCCGAAGGAGCATTCCACCGCCGCGGACAGCACGACGGGGCCCTGCGGCAGGCCGGCGACGATCTTTTCCAGCATGGCCTGGAAAACGGCCGGCACGCCGGCCAGCACATAGACATTGCCGATATGGAACCCCGGCGCCACGGAAACGGGATTGTCGATCAGGCTGGCGCCCTCCGGCGTACGGGCCATGCGCTTGCGCGCCTCCGTGAATTCCATGCCCCGCGCCTCGTAATGCGCGGCCATCAGCGCATAGGCTTGCGGGTGATAGCCGATCGGCGCTTCGAAGGCGGCGGCGATCGCGTCGGCCGTCATGTCATCGTGGGTGGGGCCGATGCCGCCCGACGTGAAGACATAGTCGTAGCGTTGGCGCAACGCGTTGACGGCGGCCACGATCTCTTCCGGCTCGTCGCCGACGATGCGAACCTCCTTGAGGTCGATGCCGGCCATCGTCATGACATCGGCGAGATGAGCGATATTCTTGTCCTTGGTCCGGCCGGACAGGAGTTCGTCACCGATCGCGAGCATGGAAGCAGTCTGGGCCATTGCCTGAATTTCCTTTCCCGCCGGGGCCGGCGGTCAACCGCTGTGGACAGTGCGTCTCTGCATCCAGCCTAACGCATGTCCGTGCAATCACGTATCTATACGGCCAGCAGCAACGGCCTCCGCGCCAACCGAAGGGAAGATGCATGACCAAGGTTCTGGTACTCTATTATTCCAGCTACGGCCATATCGAAGCCATGGCGCGCGCCGTGGCCGAAGGTGCCGCCAGCACCGGCGCCGAGGTGGACATCAAGCGGGTTCCGGAAACCGCGCCGGCGGACGTCGTCGCCGCCGCCGGCTTCAAGACGGATTCGGCTCACCCGGAAGCGAAGCCGGAAGACCTTCCCGCCTACGACGCCATCATCGTCGGCGCCCCGACGCGCTTCGGCAATCCGAGCTCGCAGATGCAGTCCTTCTGGGACAGGACGGGCGGTCTGTGGGCAGCCGGCAAGTTGCTGGGCAAGGTTGCCGGCGCCTTCACGTCCTCGGCGACCCAGCATGGCGGCAACGAGGCGACCCTTCTGTCGATGCACAAGACATTCCTGCATCACGGCCTTGTCGTAGTCGGACTGCCCTACGCCTTCGCCGGGCAGATGGCGCTGGATCAGGTCGTGGGCGGATCGCCCTACGGCGCGACGACCATTGCAGGTGGCGACGGTTCGCGGCAGCCCAGCGAGATCGAGCTCGAAGGCGCACGCTTCCAGGGCCGCCATATCGCGGAGATCGCCGGCAAGCTCGCTGGATAATCGGACAAGGCCGATACTGGCAAAAAAGGCCGGCATTCGCCGGCCTCAGACTGCTGACAAACCCCTGGCGTTAGCCGGGGGTTTTCGATTCACCGGGGCATGTTGAAGAAACCTGCGCCCGAACGGACAGCACCCGAGATAGTCACGCTCGATATGCTTGTCCCGAAGGATCACCTGCTCCGCAAGATCGACCAGGTGATCGATTTTCTCCTATATCCAGGACCGCGTTGTCGGTCTGTACTGCGCGAGCACGGCCGCCCGGCACTTGATCCGACTTGGATGTTCAAGGCGCTGATGGTCGGATATCTGTTCGACGTCCGCTCGGAACGCCAGCTCATTCGTGAGATCGAGGTCAATGTAGCCTATCGCTGGTTCCTGCGTTTGAAGCTGCCGATGCCAAGCGACCGCACGGGCACCGATAGCCACGCTTTCGAAGTCCCATCGGAACATCCTGCCAGTGCCTTCTCGCAGCCGCAGCCCGGAACATGACGAAGATCGCAATGGTCCCAAGCTCCCATGTCAGAGAGCGGCCGACCTTTCCCGGCCGGCCTACATCACCGAAAATAATCGCCATAACAAAACCCCGCCGAAATTCGACGGGGCTTGTCAGCAGTCAATTCGATGGGGTTTTTCAGCAGTCTGAGGCCGGCATTCGCCGGCCTTTCTCATGCGCGCCTGAAGTCAGACGAATGGATAGGCGTCGGGTTCGGAGTGCGGCGAGCGGCATGTGGACTCGTCCCGCTCCAACGCGCGCAAGAGGTCTTCCAGGGCGCGATTGCTGTCCCGCAGCCGCAGAATCAGCCCGGACGCGTTTTCCGTAGCGACCCCTCTGTCGGAGATGGAGTCTACCGGCACGGCGCCGGAAAACCCAGGACGGTCACTGCCAGTCATGGTCGTCTCCCTCGCTTGCCCCCTACACCCTCAATCACGGATTGTAGCGGCCAATGTGGCGAAAACACAAGCACTCACATCTGCCTTCGCATATTTTTTACAATCGGTGAAACGATGACACTTTTATAAATCGTGAATATCTTCCTCGAATTAAGTATATCTGACTTCCGATCGCCTCAAATTACGTATAAATTTTGCGATATCGACTTCAGCTCCGAGAGCTTACAGTGCATGATAATCAATTTTTAACCGATGCAAGCTGTCTTGAGATTTGTCACCCGCATGACAGTCCGCGGCACGGTGCGACAACCTGTACAAACCGTACGGTTCGATTACGTTACCGACTGATACAATTCGGGAGCGGTCGCGTGGCGTTTCCTTTTCAAGGGCAGAAATCGGTTGCGCTGTGGCGTGAGATTTCATAGAGCTTCGCCCGTCGGAGCGTAGCGCAGCCTGGTAGCGCACCTGAATGGGGTTCAGGGGGTCGGAGGTTCGAATCCTCTCGCTCCGACCATCCAAGCACTCGTAAAGCCCGGGCCTCGGCCTCAATGGCGCGGTCGTTTCTCCTCCGATATGACGTGAATTCAGCCCAATCGAAGGGCTTTCCTATCCCGACGCGAAGATCGACGGGGTCGCAGGCTATCCAGGGCAACGGCGTTTGAGGGCCGGAAAGATTGCCGACGCGTTCTCCGTCATAGCCAAGGCCGCTATCGAAGATCAGATTGCTTGATGGGCGCTGGTGACGAAATCCGGTAACCTGCCATCCGGAGCCGCAAGCGCGGTCGCGACAGTCGAGAAGCAGGGATGACCACACTTTCGTTCACGGGCCTTTCTGCCTTTCCACCCACGCCAGCCAGTGCCGATGGCATCGTCGATACCGATAGGCTGGGCCTTCTGGTGAACCGCCTGGCTGAGGCTGGCGTGGATTCGATCGGGCTCCTCGGCAGCACCGGCATCTACGCCTATCTCGACCGGGCAGAGCGCTGCCGTGCCGTCGCGGCGGCGGTCGAGGCCGCCGACGGGCGGGTTCCCCTGATCGTCGGTGCGGGATCGCTGCGGACAAGCTGGTCCGAGGAGCTCGCAGGCGACGCCGAGCGCGCCGGCGCCGACGGACTTCTCCTCGCGCCAATGTCATACACGCCGCTGACGAAAAGCGAGGTGGCGCAACACTATCTGGCCGTTGCCGGCGCAACCGGCCTGCCACTCTGCATCTACAACAATCCCGGCACGACGAACTTCTCCTTTTCGCCGAGCCTCATTGCCAAGCTGGCTATGGTGAAAAACATTGCGGCCATCAAGATGCCACTGCCCTCGGATGGAGATTATGCCGGCGAACTCGCAAGGTTGCGGCAGGAGACACCTGCAACCTTTACGATCGGCTACAGCGGCGATTGGGGCGCGGCATCGTCGCTATTGGCAGGTGGACAGGCTTGGTACAGCGTGGTGGCGGGCCTGCTACCGCAACCGGCGCTGCGCCTGACGCGATGCGCGCAGGCGGGCAAGTCCGACGAAACGTCCATGATCGATGCTGCGTTCGCACCACTATGGGCACTGTTCCGCGCGCATGGCAGCCTGCGCATCATGTATGAGATTGCGGATAGACTTTCGCTATCCGTCGGAAACCCGCCCGCTCCGCTACAGCGGGTGGATGCCGAAACTGCCGAGGCGGTCGGCAGGGCTCTCGATACATTGGCGGCCATGCCTGATAGCGAACCACCGATCCCGGCAGTTCGCTAGCAGCCTGGCGGCCGCCCCATGTCATACGCGTGTAACAGAATGCAGTTACGCGGGGCCGACGAAACAACCCAAGGTTATATGCGTGGCACAGGACGCGCTTTTCGATATTGCCGCGACGCTTGTTCGGGTTGCGCGGCCCGGCAAATCCCGCAAGAAGATCATCCGTCAGGTGCAGGCCGCCCATCCCGGCGCCAGCCGCAAGGACGTCGTCAAGGCCGCATTCTATGCGGTCTCCGCCTATGGCGAGGACATGGCCCCCAGCATTCGCCGGACGTAAGAGCTGCCCAACCCGGCACGCCGCGCCATATTGCCCCTCACGAAAGCAGCGGGCGGACCATGAAGCGCGCATTTTGCATAGCGGCCATTGCGGCAAGCATCGTATCCGGCGTCACGGGCGGCGCCATGGCGGCAAGCCAGATGTCGGCCGAACGGTTCGACAGCCCGGCCCTGTCGGCCACTCTTCCGGCAATTGTCTATCAGCCGGATGGCCCGACACCGACTGGCGGCTGGCCGGTGCTGTACCTTCTGCACGGCCACGGCGGCGACGAAACGAGCTGGCGCGACCTCGGCGACATCCAGGCGACCCTCGACCGCATGATCGGATCCGGCGAGATTGACCCCGTAATGGTGGTTATGCCGGGTGTCGGCGATAGCTGGTATGTGGATTCGACCGATGTCGGCGGCCCCGGCAATTACGAGACGGCCATCACGCGCGATCTCCGGCAGGCGGTGGAAGCGCGCTACCAGGTGCGCAAGGATCGCGGCGGACGCGCCATAGCCGGCCTGTCGATGGGCGGCTTCGGAGCGCTTCGCCTGGCCCTGTCCCACCCGCAGCTTTACGTCGCTTCCGTCGCCCTGTCGCCAGGCCTGTGGCAGAACATACCGCAGGATCAGCTTGACCTCGCGCCGGAGGCGATGGCCCTCATCATCGACAGCACCTACTTCCACCACGCCGATCCGACGGACGTCACCGAGGGGGTGGATCTGCCGCCGGCGCCCCCCTACTTCGGCAAGGCCTATGGTTCACCCTTCGACGGTCGGCGCTACAACAGGCTAAACGTCTTCACGCTTCTGGAAGAGCGCCTGGAAGCCGGCGACACCCTGCCCGCGCTGTACGTGACGGTCGGCGACGACGACAGCCACAAGCTTTGGCGCGGCGCGATCGCACTGTACGAGACCATGAAGGCCGACGATCGCCCCATCGAGTTCCGGATTACCGATGGCGATCACGTATGGCCACTGTGGAGCAAGACCATACAGGACGGATTGCGCTTCATACAGGGGCAATGGGGCGGCTCCGCCCCGCACTGACCGTGGTCAGCCTGCCGCGTCGCTATCCTTGCGCGGCAAGGCGTCGACATTCATCAGATGCCCGGAGCGGTTCACCTTGGTGCGCAGGTAGCCTTCGTTCTGCGGCGTCACTTCGCCCTCCACCGACAGGCGCTCGTCCACCACGATGCCGCTGCCGCGCAGGTAGGCGATCTTGGCCGGATTGTTGGTGAGCAACCGGACGGAGCCAATGCCGAGTTGCCGGAGGATCGAGACCGCGGCCTCGTAACGCCGCTCGTCGCCGCCGAAGCCCAGCTCCGCGTCGGCGTCCACCGTATCCAGACCCTGATGCTGGAAGCCATAGGCCCGCATCTTCGATGCGATGCCGGTGCCGCGCCCCTCCTGGTCCAGATACAAAAGAACGCCGCCGCCCAGCGCCTTCAGTTTTGCAAGCCCGCCGCGCAATTGATCGCCGCAATCGCATTTCAGCGAACCGAAGAGGTCGCCCGTGATGCAGGACGAATGGACCCGCACAGGGACACTGCCGGAGAAATCGGGCTCCCCGACGATCAGCGCAAGCTGGTCGCGCTGCGCGAACCCGCCCCGAAAGACGGTAAAGACGACATCGCCGATATCCTTCAGGGGCACCGGCGTCCGGGCAACCTCCCGGAAATCGAGCGCAGCGGTGGAGAACCCCTGCTGGATGTCTCCCGGTTCCACTTCCGCGCAGGCGTCGAACAGGGAGGGCCCCTCGCCGATCGCGGCCACGAGAACGGCCGGCAACAGCAGCGCCAACCGCGCCAATGCGGCGGCCTCGTGCACCAGGGGCGTCGCCGCGCGCCACTCGGCCGGGGCATCCGCGCCACGCATGTAACCGAGCCGGCAGATGCTGTCATGATCTCTTGCGCGGGCCGGGATCAGCGCACCCTGCGGGGCATCGAGGCCAAGCACCGCTGCCCGGGGCGGCGTGAGATACAGGCACGCATCCCCGTCCGTGGCGGCCAGGAATGCCTCGTAGATGGATGGGCTGGCGGCATCGAGCGCCAGGACTGCGATCCGCGATCCTTCCTGGCGCAGTACCACCGGGCGGCCGGCACGCAACTCGGCTGCGCCACGCTCGGCACGGAGCGTGCCGGGCGAGCCGAACACCAGATTGCCGACATCACGTCCCGTAACGGGAGCCTTGTCGATATTCACGCAGGATGCCTCGCAGACTGCATTGTGGCCTTTGCTCCTATATGGCCTATCCACGCGCCAGTTTCCAACACCTGGCGTTCGATCCGGTCGAACGCTGTGTCAGGCAAGCTTGCGCCTGGCTTCGCCACGTGCCCAGCCCTCCGTCACCTCGGCAGCATAGGCTGCGAAGCGCCCCTCTTCTATGGCTGCGCGGATGCCGGCCATGAGCGACTGGTAATAGGCAAGGTTGTTCCACGTCAAAAGCATGCCGCCCAGCGCCTCGCTGGTGCGCACCAGATGATGCAGGTATGCCCGCGAGTAATCCCGCGCCGCAGGACAATCCGACGTCTCGTCCAGCGGGGCCGCATCTTCGGCATGGATGGCGTTGCGGAGGTTGATACGCCCATGCCGCGTGAAGGCCAGACCGTGCCGGCCGGCGCGCGTGGGCATGACGCAGTCGAACATGTCGATGCCGCGGGCGACGCTCTTGACGATATCGTCGGGCGTTCCGACGCCCATCAGATAGCGGGGCTTGTCCGCCGGCAGGGAGGGGAGCGTCTCGTCCAGCGTCTCCAGCATGACCTCCTGCGGCTCGCCGACGGCGAGGCCGCCGACCGCATAGCCTTTCAGGTTCATTGCGGCCAGCTCGGTTGCGGAGCGGATCCGTAGGTCCGGCTGGTCGCCGCCCTGCACGATTCCGAACATCGCCTTGCCCGGCTGGTTGCCGAAGGCGACCGCGCACCGCTCGGCCCAGCGCAGCGACATCTCCATGGCGCGCTCGACCTCGCGCCGATCCGCGGGCAGACGCACGCATTCATCCAGCTGCATCTGGATATCGCTGTCGAGAAGGCCCTGGATCTCGATCGACCGTTCGGGCGTCAATTCATGGACCGAGCCGTCGACATGCGAGCGGAAGGTGACGCCCTTTTCGGTCAGCTTGCGCAACGAGGCCAGCGACATGACCTGGAAGCCGCCGCTGTCGGTCAGGATCGGCCAAGGCCAGCGGGCAAATTCGTGAAGCCCGCCCAGCCGGCCTACGCGCTCTGCGCCGGGCCGCAGCATCAGGTGATAGACATTGCCGAGGATGATGTCCGAGCCGAGCTCCCGGACCTGCGACAGGTACATGGCCTTTACGGTGCCGGCGGTGCCCACCGGCATGAAGGCGGGCGTGCGCACCGTTCCGCGCGGCATGGTGATCTCGCCGCGGCGCGCCTTGCCGTCGGTGTTGATGAGTGTGAATGCGAACTCTTGGCTCATGCACGTTCCAGAAGGCAGGCGTCGCCGTACGAATAGAAGCGGTAGCCTCCGGCGATCGCGTGTTCGTAAGCTGCCCGCATCCGTTCGAGCCCGCTGAACGCGGATACCAGCATGAACAGGGTGGAGCGCGGCAAATGGAAATTCGTCCATAGGGCATCCACGGCCCGGAAGCGATAGCCGGGCGTGATGAAGATGTCGGTCGCCTTGCGGAAGGGGTGCACCGTCCCGTCTTCGTCGGCGGCCGACTCCAGCAGGCGAAGCGACGTCGTGCCCACCGCCACGATCCGCCGGCCCTGTTTCCGGACATCGTTCAACCGGTCCGCCGTGGCAGCATCGATCTCGCCGATCTCGGCATGCATGCGATGCTGGGCGGTATCGTCGGCCTTCACGGGCAGGAACGTCCCTGCCCCGACATGCAGCGTCAAGAAGGCCGTCTCCACGCCCTGCTCCCGCAACCGCGCCATCAACTCCGGCGTGAAATGCAGCCCGGCTGTCGGGGCTGCCACGGCGCCTTCCTCACGCGCATAGATCGTCTGGTAATCGGCGCTGTCCTGCGCGTCCACGGGGCGGCGGGCCGCGATATAGGGGGGCAGTGGCAGGATACCGACCTCGGCGATGGCGGCATCCAAGGCCGCGCCGCTTTTGTCGAAGCGCAGGGTCACCTCTCCGCCATCGCGCTTGTCGGCGATCGTGGCCGTCAGTGCGCCGCCGCCGAATTCCAGCATCTCGCCCGCATCGATACGCTTGGCGGGCTTGACGAAAGCGCGCCATTCATCGGCTCCGAGACGCATATGCAACGTCACCTCCACCCGCGCCGTGGTGTCGCCCCGTCGCCGGATGCCTGCCAGCCGCGCGGGGATCACGCGCGTATCGTTGAAGACGAGGCAGTCGCCGGGGCGCAGCAGGCCCGGCAGGTCGCCGACGCGCCTGTCATCGAAGTCCCCATGGGAAGGAACGTGTAAAAGCTTTGCCGATTCGCGCGGAAGAGCGGGCCGCAGCGCGATCCGCTCTTCCGGAAGGTCGAAATCGAACAGATCGACCCGCATGTCCGTCGCCTTCGAAACTAGAGGTCGGCGGCGACGCGCATGGTCTTGATCGAATCGGGATCGCGCACCGGCTCGCCCCGCTTGATCTTGTCGATGACATCCATGCCTTCGACCACCTTGCCCCACACCGAATACTGCTTGTCGAGCCACGGTGCGCGGTCGAAGCAGATGAAGAACTGCGAGTTCGCCGAATTCGGATTGGCCGTGCGGGCGGCCGATACGGTGCCGCGCTCATGCGGCTCGGAAGAGAACTCGGCCTTCAGGTCCGGCTTGTCGGAGCCGCCCGTACCCGTTCCCGTCGGGTCGCCCGTCTGGGCCATGAAACCATCGATGACGCGATGGAACACGACACCGTCATAGAACCCTTCGCGGGCCAGTTCCTTGATGCGCGCAACGTGGTTGGGCGCCAGATCGGGCCGCAGTTCGATGACGACCTGCCCCTTGCTGGTTTCCAGTATGAGCGTGTCTTCGGGCTTTTCGAAGGTCATCGGCCTTCCTTTCGTTCAGAGTGTGCGCAGTGAATGCCCCATCACGCAGGCAAGCACAACCGCCGGGAGAGACGGCTTCGGGTTCAGGACGCGCCGCCGACTGTCACCGAGAGCATCTTGTCCGGGTCTGCGACGGTACCGTTCCGGGCCTCGTCGCCCTTCTTGATCTGGTCGACGACTTCCATGCCCGAGACGACGTCGCCGACGACGGTGTACTGGCCGTCCAGGAAGTCGCCGTCCGCGAGCATGATGAAGAACTGCGAGTTGGCCGAGTTGGGATCCTGCGCCCGCGCCATGCCCACCGTGCCCCGATCGAAGGTCTCGTTGGAAAATTCGGCCTGCAGGTCCGGCAACTGCGAACCGCCCGTGCCGGTGCCCGTCGGGTCTCCGGTCTGGGCCATGAAGCCGTCGATCACCCGATGGAAGACGACGCCGTTATAGAACCCCTCGGCGGCGAGCTTCTTGATCTGCTCCACATGATGGGGCGCGAGATCGGGACGGAGCTGGATGACGAACGATCCCTTGTCGGTCGTCACGGTCAACTGGTTGTCCGGGTCCGGTTGCTGCGCCGAAGCGGAAAAGGTGAAGGCGGATACAAGGATACCGGCGATAAGGCCAAGGCGGGCAAGCAGCTTCATGAGGCAGACTCCGGAACTTTGGGAAATTTCGCGTTCAGGGCGGCCACGACATTGGCCGGCACGAATGCCGAAACGTCACCGCCCAGCCCTGCGATCTGGCGCACCAATGTGGCGGTTATGGGCCTGACGGGCGGCGAAGCCGGCAGGAAGAGCGTGTCGATGTCGGCGGCCATCGCGCCGTTCATGCCGGCCATTTCCATCTCGTAGTCGAGGTCGCTGCCGCTGCGCAGACCGCGCAGCAGGACGCTCGCTCCGTTGGCGCGCGCGGCGTCGACGACGAGGCCCTTGAACGCGATCACCTTCAATCCCGGTATCGGACCGCCCAGCGCCTCGCCGATCATGGCCACGCGCTCATCGAAGGTGAAGAGCGGCTTCTTGCCCGGATGCACGCCAATGGCGACGACGACTTCGTCGAACAGGCGCAGGCCGCGGCGAATGATATCCAGATGGCCGTTGGTTATCGGGTCGAACGACCCCGAATACAATGCGCGGCGCGGCTCGTTCATAGCTTCGTAACCCTCATCGCAGGCAAGGCCATCTCGTTAAAATTGGACATATCCGCGAAACCCCTTCGCGAGCAAATGGCGCGCAATCTGCAATCAGACAGGAACATGCGTGCGGTTTCGCGGAAGGCGGCGCAAGGCGTGGAACCAACGGCGGGTTAACCACGTTTTCCACGCAAATTCGGAGGCTTAGGAATGCTCATCTTCGCATTGTCCATGGCCATGGTCGTCACTCTGCTCACGGCCACCGCCATTACCATACATAACGAAGCGGATAAGGCGCGCGTCAGAGCCTCCGTCCGCAAGAACCGCGTAATGTACTGATACGGGCATCCCGCCGGTATCCGTGAACAAAGGGGCCGATCCCATGGACGGCCCCTTGTCTTTTCAGGTGACGCTCAGCCTTCGGTTGTCGGCTCGCCCGGCTCATCGCCGCCGCCGGCCTCGCCGAGCTCGGGAACTTCCTCGCCCTGGTCGGGAATCCGCTCCACGGACACGACACGCTCACCGTCGGCTGTGTTGAAGATCGTTACGCCCTTGGTGGCGCGGCTGGCGATGCGAATGCCGTTGACGGGCACACGGATCATCTGGCCGCGATCCGAAATCAGCAGAAGCTGGTCGCTTTCCTCGACCGGGAAACCGGCCACCAGGGCCCCGATGTCGCCGATGCGCGACACGTCCGTAGCCCTGATGCCCTTGCCACCCCGCCCGATGGTGCGGAAATCGTACGAAGACGAACGCTTGCCGAAGCCGAATTCGCTGATCGTCAGCACGAATTCTTCCGCCGCGCTCAGGAAGGCGTAACGCTCCTGCGTCAGCGACACTTCCTCGGTTGCCTCCTCGTCGGCTACGACCTCGCCGGTCGCCTCTCCGTCGACCGCGCGGCGCATGCGAAGATAGGTCGCGCGCTCGGCCGGCGTCGCATCCACGTGACGCATGATCGCCATGGAGATCAGGCGGTCTCCTTCGGCCAGCGACATGCCGCGCACGCCTACGGAATTGCGGCCCGCAAAGACGCGCACGTCCGTGACGGGGAATCGGATGCACTGCCCCGACGCCGCCGTCAGCAGCACGTCGTCATCTTCCGAGCAGGTGGCCACCGCCAGGATCTCGTCGCCGGCCTCGTCCAGCTTCATGGCGATCTTGCCGTTGCGGTTGACCTGCACGAAATCGGACAGCTTGTTGCGGCGCACGGTGCCGCGCGTCGTGGCGAACATGACGTTCAGTGCCTCGGCGGCCTCTTCGTCGTTCGGCAGCGGCAGGATCGAGGTGATCCGCTCGCCCTTTTCCAGCGGCAGCATGTTCACCAGCGCCTTGCCGCGCGATTGCGGCGTCGCCAGCGGCAGGCGCCACACCTTCTCCTTGTAGACGATGCCCCGCGACGAGAAGAACAGGACGGGCGTATGCGTGTTGGCGACGAACAGGCGCGTGACGGAATCCTCGTCGCCCTTCAGCGCCATGCCCGAGCGCCCCTTGCCGCCACGGCGCTGGGCGCGATAGGTGGCCAGCGGAACACGCTTGATGTAGCCGCCATGGCTGACGGTCACGACCATCTCCTCGCGGGGGATCAGGTCTTCGTCTTCGAGGTCGGCGGCGCCTTCGCTGAGTTCCGTGCGCCGGGGCGTGGCGAACTCGTCGCGTGCCGCGGCCAGCTCCGCCTTGACGATCTCCCGCACGCGCACGCGTGAAGAGAGAATGTCGAGATAATCGCGGATCTCTTCGCCCAGCTTGTTCAGCTCGTCGCCGATCTCGTCGCGCCCGAGCGCCGTAAGGCGCTGCAGCCGCAGATCGAGGATCGCGCGGGCCTGCGCTTCCGACAGGCGGTACGTACCGGCGTCGGAGATCTTGTAGACCGGATCGTCGATCAGGCGGATCAGCGGCTCGACGTCCCGCGCGTCCCAGTCGCGGCTCATCAACTGCTCGCGCGCAGTGGCCGGGTCCGGCGCCTCGCGGATCAGCTTGATGATCGCGTCTATGTTGGCGACGGCGATGGCCAGTCCAACCAGCACGTGGGCGCGTTCGCGCGCCTTGCGCAGCAGGAACTTGGTGCGGCGGTTCACCACTTCTTCGCGGAAGGCGATGAAGGCCGACAGCATGTCGATCAGCGTCATCTGCTCGGGCTTGCCGCCATTCAGCGCCACGATATTGGCGCCGAACGACGTCTGGAGCGGCGTGAAGCGATACAGCTGGTTCAGCACCACGTCGGAGGAGGCGTCACGCTTCAGTTCGATGACGACGCGATAGCCTTCCCGGTCGCTTTCGTCGCGAATGTCCGAGATGCCCTCGATCCGCTTGTCGCGGACAAGGTCCGCCATCTTCTCGATCATCGACGCCTTGTTGACCTGATACGGCACCTCGGTGATGACGATGGCCTCGCGGTCGCCGCGCATGCTTTCCACATGCACCTTGCCGCGCATCAGGATGGAACCACGCCCGGTAGCATAGGCCGACTGGATGCCGGCCCGGCCAAGCACGATCGCGCCCGTCGGGAAGTCCGGCCCGGGAATGATCTCCATCAGCTCCGGCAGGGTGATGGCCGGGTTGTCGATCATGGCGATACAGCCGTTCACGACCTCGCCCAGATTGTGCGGCGGCACGTTGGTCGCCATGCCGACGGCGATGCCGCCCGAGCCATTGACCAGAAGGTTGGGGATCCGGGCCGGGAGAACCGTCGGCTCGAGCTCGCGCCCGTCGTAATTCTCCTGGAAGTTCACCGTCTCCTTGTCGATATCCTCGAGCAGGGCTTCCGACAGCTTCTCCAGCCGGCACTCGGTGTATCGCATCGCGGCTGGCGGATCGCCGTCGATGGAACCGAAATTGCCCTGTCCGTCGATCAGCGGTGCACGCAGGGAGAAATCCTGCGCCATGCGCACCAGCGCGTCGTAGATGGAGGCATCGCCGTGCGGATGGTATTTACCCATCACCTCGCCGACGACACCCGCCGACTTGCGGAAGGGTCGGTTATGTACGAGCCCCATCTCGGACATTGCATAGAGCACGCGGCGGTGCACGGGCTTCAGCCCGTCCCGCACGTCGGGCAAAGCGCGGCTGACGATGACGCTCATCGCGTAATCGAGGTAGGAGCGCTGCATCTCCTCTATGATGGATACGGGCTCGATGCCGCTGGGGCGCTCCGCCGGCGGGGTGTCCTTACGATCGTCTGCCAAGACGCTTCCTTGCCTACACTTCGATCTTGCGCGCTTATAGCCTGCGGCGCGGCGGATTGGCAAATCCGCGATCCCGCAACGGCGGGTATTTTCAACGCTTTTTCAACAACTTATTGCCGCCTGCAGCAGATCGCGAAAAAAATGCGCCCTATGGTTGTCGCACGTACTGCGCTGACCGTGCAGGATCGCACCCGCGCTGCCGGCGCGATTCTCGACCAAAGCATTTCCGGCCGAAGCGGAATCGCTTCGGCTGGGGAAAATGCGACAGGACAAATCAACGGAGCGGTATCGCTGAACCGGTGTTCATCGAAACCGCCGCAGGGGTGCTTTTCGATGGCGGACATGCTTCTGACCGGGTTCATCACCCTTATCGTCATCATCGACCCGCTCGGCCTCATCCCGCTGTTCTTGACGCTGACGCCCGGGCGCACGCGGCTCGAACGCCGCCACATCGCCCTACAGTCCAGCGTCATCGCCTTCGTGATCCTGGCCGTCTTCGCGCTGTTCGGGCTCGTCATCATCGAGGCGATCGGCGTTTCGCTGGGCGCCTTCCGAGTCGCGGGCGGGCTCTTCCTGTTCACCATCGCCTTCGAGCTGGTGTTCGAGAAGCGGCAGCATCGCAAGGAGAAAAGCGCCGGGGAGGCCGTGCCCCACCCCGAGGAAGCGGCCAATGTAGCGGCGTTTCCGCTGGCTATCCCGCTTATGGCAGGACCGGGGGCGATTTCGGCCGTCATCCTGTTGTCCGGCAATCTTCCGGGCTTCGTCGGGCAGAGCCTGCTGGTGCTGGTGATCGCGCTGGTCTGCGTCGCGACATTCCTGTTCCTGGCCGTGGCCGACAGGGTCGACCGGCTGATGGGCGTTACCGGACGCGCAGTGGTGACGCGCCTTCTGGGCGTCCTGCTGGCGGCGCTGGCGGTGCAGTTCGTGGCCGATGGCGTGCGCCAGCTCTTTGCGCTCTGACCTCGGCGAACCGTATTAAAAGAAAGCCCGGCCTTGGGGGCCGGGCGTCCGATCGTACCGATGCCTGCGCGCTATCAGACGTGCCGATGCTTGCGGGCTATCAGAACGGGATTTCGTCGTCCATGTCGCCGCCGCGGCCGCCACCGCCGCCGCGCTCGTCATAGCCGCCACGGCCGCCGCCGCCGTTTCCGCCACGATCGTCGTAACCGCCACGGCCACCGCCACCGCCGCCGCCGCGTTCGGAGCCGCCGCCGCCTTCAAAGGAAGCGCCGCCCTCGCCACGCCCGTCGAGCATCTGCAGTTCGCCGCGGAAACGCTGCAGGACGACTTCCGTCGTGTAGCGCTTCTGGCCCTGCTGATCTTCCCAGGAACGGGTCTGCAACTGCCCCTCCAGATAGACCTTCGCGCCCTTCTTGAGATACTGCTCGGCAACCTTGACGAGGTTTTCGTTGAAGATGACCACGTTGTGCCATTCGGTGCGCTCGCGCCGCTCGCCGGACTGGCGGTCGCGCCATGTTTCGGACGTGGCGATGCGCAGGTTGACGACGGCATCGCCGGAATTCAGGCGGCGCACCTCCGGATCGGCGCCCAGATTGCCGACCAGAATGACCTTGTTGACGCTGCCTGCCATCGGGATACCTCAGTCTATGAAAATGAATTCGAACGGGGCGGAAGCTAGACCATCGCATCGTCCGTTCCAAGCGGCCGGCCCCACGAAATCAGCCACGATCCACACCCGTTTGATGCGCGATTGACGCGAACAAAGAAAGAACATAGACAATGGGGCGTCAAGTCTTTTTGCCCGATACGTCTTTCAACCCGCCGTCCCATGCCCGATATGGGAGGCACAGGACCCGTTTTCCCCATTATCGGCCGGCCAGATGAAAAACGTCATCTCCATTCGCGGTGCCCGCGAACATAATCTCAAGAATGTCGATCTCGACATCCCCCGCGACAAGCTGGTGGTGATGACGGGGCTTTCCGGCTCGGGCAAATCGTCCCTTGCCTTCGACACCATCTACGCCGAAGGGCAGCGCCGCTACGTGGAAAGCCTGTCGGCCTATGCCCGGCAGTTTCTGGAGATGATGCAGAAGCCGGATGTCGACCAGATCGACGGCCTGTCGCCGGCGATCTCCATCGAGCAGAAGACCACCTCGCGCAATCCGCGCTCCACGGTCGGCACCGTTACCGAGATCTACGATTATCTGCGCCTGCTGTTCGCGCGGGTCGGGGTGCCGTATTCGCCCGTCACCGGCCTGCCCATCGAAAGCCAGACCGTCAGCCAGATGGTCGACCGCGTGATGGCGCAAGCCGAAGGGACACGCTTCTACCTGTTGGCGCCGATGGTGCGCGGCCGCAAGGGCGAATACCGCAAGGAGCTTGCCGAACTCCAGAAAAAGGGCTTCCAGCGCGTTCGCATCGATGGCGAGTTCTATGACATCGCCGACGCCCCCGCGCTCGACAAGAAGTACAAGCACGACATCGACGTGGTGGTCGACCGCATCGTCGTGCGCGACGACATCCAGGCACGGCTGGCCGACTCTCTGGAAACCGCGCTCAAGCTGGCCGAAGGGCTGGCCGTCGCCGAGTTCGCCGACGAAAAGGACGAGCAGGGCAAACCGCGCCAGCTTGTCTTCTCGGAAAAGTTCGCCTGTCCGGTCTCCGGGTTTACCATTCCCGAGATCGAGCCGCGCCTGTTCTCGTTCAACAACCCGTTCGGCGCCTGCCCCGTTTGCGACGGGCTCGGCTCGCAGCGCGCCATCGACCCCAAGCTCATCGTGCCCGACGAAAACCGCACGCTGAAAGCCGGCGCGATCGCGCCATGGGCCAAGTCCACCTCGCCCTATTACCTGCAGACCCTGGAAGCGCTGTCGCGGGAATACGAGTTCAAGCTGACCGACAAGTGGTCGGCTCTGCCGCAGAAGGCGCAGGACGCCATCCTGCACGGCACGGGCAGCCACAAGATCCAGTTCCGCTACAGCGACGGCCTGCGATCCTACAACGCCACCAAGACTTTCGAGGGGATCGTCCCCAATCTGGAAAGGCGTTGGAAGGAAACCGACTCGGCCTGGTCCCGCGAGGAGATCGAGCGCTACATGTCGGCCACGCCCTGCCCGGCCTGCAACGGCTACCGCCTCAAGCCGGAAGCGCTCGCCGTCAAGATCGCCGAGCGCCATATCGGTGAGGTGACAGAGCTTTCCATCCGCGGCGCGGCCGACTGGTTCGAGGTGCTGCCGGACAGGCTGACCGCAAAGCAGAACGAGATTGCCGTCCGCATCCTCAAGGAAATCCGCGAACGGCTGAAATTCCTGGTCGATGTCGGGCTCGATTACCTGACCCTGTCGCGCGCCTCCGGTACGCTGTCGGGCGGCGAAAGCCAGCGCATCCGCCTGGCGTCGCAGATCGGATCGGGCCTGACGGGCGTCCTCTACGTGCTGGACGAGCCGTCGATCGGCCTGCATCAGCGTGACAATGCGCGTCTTCTGGACACGCTGAAACACCTTCGCGATATCGGCAATACGGTGATCGTCGTCGAACACGACGAGGATGCCGTTCTGACGGCGGATTACGTGGTGGATATCGGCCCCGCCGCCGGGGTGCATGGCGGCCAGGTGATCGCCGCCGGCACGCCCGCCGAGGTCATGGCCAATCCGAAGTCGCTGACCGGGCAGTATCTTTCAGGCGCCCTCGGCGTTCCGGTGCCCGACAAGCGCCGCAAGAAACAGAAGGGCAAGGCGATCAAGGTCGTCGGGGCGCGCGGCAACAACCTGAAGAACATTTCGGCGGAAGTGCCGATGGGTCTCTTCACCTGCGTCACGGGCGTCTCGGGCGGCGGCAAATCCACCTTCCTCATCGAAACCCTGTTCAAGGCGGCGGCGCGCCGCATCTCCAATGCGCGGGACGTGCCGGCGGAGCATGACCGGGTCGAGGGGCTGGAGCTTCTGGACAAGGTCATCGATATCGACCAGTCGCCCATCGGCCGCACGCCGCGATCCAACCCGGCTACCTATACCGGGGCTTTCACGCCCATCCGCGACTGGTTTGCAGGCCTGCCCGAGGCCAAGGCGCGCGGATATCAGCCAGGCCGCTTCTCATTCAACGTCAAGGGCGGACGCTGCGAAGCCTGCCAGGGCGATGGCGTCATCAAGATCGAGATGCACTTCCTGCCGGACGTCTACGTGACGTGCGATGTCTGTCACGGCAAGCGCTACAACCGGGAAACTCTGGACGTAACCTTCAAGGAAAAGTCGATCGCCGACGTGCTCGACATGACGGTGGAAGAGGCTGTCGAATTCTTCGCTGCCGTTCCGGCCGTGCGCGACAAGCTCGCCACGTTGAAGGAGGTGGGGCTCGGCTACATCAAGGTCGGCCAGCAGGCGACGACGCTTTCGGGCGGCGAGGCGCAGCGCGTCAAGCTGGCGAAAGAGCTGTCGCGCCGGGCGACGGGCCGCACGCTCTACATCCTGGACGAGCCGACGACAGGGTTGCACTTCCACGATGTGGCCAAGCTCCTGGAGGTGCTGCACTCCCTTGTCGACCAGGGCAACACCGTTGCCGTGATCGAGCATAATCTGGAGGTCATAAAGACCGCGGACTACGTGATCGACATCGGCCCCGAGGGCGGCGACGGCGGTGGCGAAGTCGTCGCCACCGGGACGCCCGAGGATATCGTTGCCGAGCCCCGCTCATGGACCGGCCGTTTCCTGAAGGAACTACTCCTGCGGCGGCCAGCCGGGAAGGCTGAAGCCGCAGAGTGAATGCAGCCTGCCGAGCGCCTCGGGCACGAGCCCCGGCAGATCCTCGGCGATCAGGCCCGGCCCGTGCAGGCGCGCGGCGACGCCATGCAGCCACACGGCGATGCAGGCCGCCTCGAAGGGCGGAACGCCGTTTGCCAGTTGCGCACCGACAAGGCCGGCCAGCACATCGCCGGTACCGGCGGTGGCCAAAGCCGGCGTGCCCGTCGCGTTGATCGCGGCGCGCCCGTCCGGTGCCGCGATCACGGTATCGCTGCCCTTCAGCACCACCACCGCGCCGGACCGCGCGGCGGCCATGCGGGACATGAATGGCTTGCCGCGTTCCGATTGCGACGCGATGTCGGGAAACAGCCGTGCGAACTCGCCCATATGCGGCGTCATCACGAGCCGGGCCGTGTTGGTGGCGCCCAGCAGGAACAGGTCGGCCGCGTGGTCGCGAAAGGCCGTCAGGCCGTCGGCATCCAGCACCAGTGCGCGGCCCGCCTCCAGGATCGTGGCGGCATAGGCGCGCGCTTTGTCCGCGCTGCCGAAGCCCGGCCCCAGTACGAAGGCGTTCAGGCGCGCATCCGACAGATGATCGGCCAGTTGGGCGGCATCGTCGCATCGCCGCAGCATGACGGCCGTCAGGTGCGCGGCGTTGACGGCCATCGCCCCGCCGGCCGAAAACATCGTCACCAGCCCAGCGCCGCCACGCAGGGCCGCCATCGCGGCCAGCCGCGCCGCACCTGTATGGCTTGGGCCTCCTGAAAAGACCACGGCGTGCCCGCGGGCATATTTATGGTCCGCCTCGTTCGGCTTCAGCAGCCGATGTCGCCACAGCTCCGGCTGGTTGGCGAAGGTGCGCGGCTGGATGCTTTGCAGCAGGCCGGCGGGAATGCCGATATCGGCGACGGTCACCCTGCCGCAGAGGGCGGCACCGGGCTGCAGCAGATGACCGGGCTTGCGGCGAAAGAAGGTCACCGTCGCCTCGGCCTGCGGTGCACGGCCGAGCACCTGCCCGGTTTCGCCCGATACGCCGCTGGGAAGGTCGATGGACAGAACCCGCGCCTGCGCCTCACCCAGGCGCCGCACAAGCTCAGCCGCCGCCCCATCCAGCGGGCGTTGAAGCCCTGCACCGAAGAGGCCATCGACAATGAGGGTGAACTCGGCAGGCAGGAAGGCTTCCGGCGATTCGCCCTGCGATGCCCATTTCGACATCGCGCGCGCGGCGTCGCCGCCTTTCGGTTTGCCCAGCATGAACAGCCGTACGGACCGCCCGCGTGCGCGCAGATAATGCGCCGCCAACACGCCATCGCCGCCATTGTTGCCAGTGCCGGCCAGCACCGCGATCGGGCCCGTTGGCGCCATAGCTTCGGCCACGTTGGCGACTGCGGTCGCCGCCGCCTGCATCAATGAATAGCTGCAACCGCCTAATTTGGCAGCCATTTCATCTGCTTGCGCCAATTCTTTCGGCGTAAGCAAACAAATATCGCCAACATCCGCGTCATGCCGGTTCATTTTTTGCGCACCTTGCCTATTCTTTTTGCAACAAATTGGTGAAACAACGGGCAGAACTGGCCTTCCGTACGGTAGCGTTCGGGAGGGCGACAGGATAGACAACCTTGAGCCCGCGTGCGCATTGGAGACGACCCGATGAAGAAGATTGAAGCGATCATCAAGCCTTTCAAGCTCGATGAGGTAAAGGAAGCGCTTCAAGATGTCGGCCTTCAGGGCATTACCGTAACGGAAGCCAAGGGTTTCGGCCGCCAGAAGGGCCACACGGAGCTTTACCGGGGCGCGGAATACGTCGTCGACTTTCTACCCAAGGTGAAGATCGAGGTCGTACTCGCCGACGAGTCCGTAGCGGCCGCGGTGGAGGCGATCCGCAAGGCCGCGCAGACCGGGCGTATCGGCGATGGCAAGATTTTCGTTTCCAACATCGAGGAAGCCGTTCGCATCCGTACCGGCGAAGTCGGCGTCGACGCGATCTGAGCTCCCGAGCCCGTCCAACATTCGAACATTCCAAACAGGAAGGACTAAAATGACTTCGGCCAATGATGTTTTGAAGCAGATCAAGGATAACGACGTCAAATTCGTCGACCTGCGCTTCACCGACCCGAAGGGCAAGCTGCAGCACGTCACGCTCGACATCGCAATCGTGGACGAAGATCTCTTCTCCGAAGGCACGATGTTCGACGGCTCGTCGATCGGCGGCTGGAAGGCCATCAACGAATCCGACATGGTCCTGATGCCGGATCCCGAAACGGCCCACATGGACCCCTTCTTCGCGCAGTCGACCATGTCGATCTACTGCGACATCCTGGACCCGATCTCGGGCGAGTCCTACAACCGCGATCCGCGCAGCACGGCCAAGAAGGCCGAGGCCTACCTGCAGCAGTCCGGTATCGGCGATACGGCCTTCTTCGGCCCGGAAGCCGAATTCTTCATCTTCGACGACGTCCGCTACAAGGCCGACCCGTACAACACCGGCTTCAAGCTGGACTCGACCGAGCTGCCCTCCAACGACGACACCGAGTACGAGACGGGCAATCTCGGCCACCGCCCGCGCGTCAAGGGCGGCTACTTCCCCGTGCCCCCGGTCGATTCCTGCCAGGACATGCGCTCCGAGATGCTCACCGTGATGGCCGAAATGGGCGTCTCGGTCGAGAAGCATCACCACGAAGTGGCGGCAGCCCAGCACGAGCTCGGCATCAAGTTCGACACGCTCGTCCGCAACGCCGACAAGATGCAGATCTACAAGTATGTGATCCATCAGGTCGCCAACGCCTACGGCAAGACGGCCACGTTCATGCCGAAGCCGATCTTCGGCGACAACGGCTCGGGCATGCACGTCCACCAGTCGATCTGGAAGGGCGGCAAGCCGACCTTCGCCGGTAACGAGTATGCCGGCCTGTCCGAAACGGCGCTGTTCTACATCGGCGGCATCATCAAGCATGCCAAGTCGCTGAACGCATTCACCAACCCGTCCACCAACTCGTTCAAGCGTCTGGTGCCGGGCTACGAGGCACCGGTTCTGCTGGCCTATTCGGCGCGCAACCGGTCGGCTTCCTGCCGTATCCCGTTCGGCCAGTCGCCGAAGGCCAAGCGCGTGGAAGTTCGTTTCCCCGACCCGACGGCCAACCCGTATCTCGCCTTCTCGGCCATGCTGATGGCAGGCCTCGACGGCATCAAGAACAAGATCCATCCGGGCTCGGCCATGGACAAGGATCTGTACGACCTGCCGCCGGAAGAGCTGAAGGAAATCCCGACCGTCTGCCGCTCGCTGCGTGAGGCGCTGGAAGCCCTCGACAGCGACCGGGACTACCTGAAGGCCGGCGGCGTGTTCGACGACGACCAGATCGATGCCTTCATCGAGCTCAAGATGGCCGAAGTGCTGCGCTTCGAAATGACGCCGCACCCGGTCGAGTTCGACATGTACTACTCGGTCTGATCGTCAGGCCCATCTGAACATCAAAAGCCCCGGTCGCGCATGCGTGGCCGGGGCTTTGTCATTCTCCGCCGAACACACTCAGCAGCACCGCAAGGCCCAGGCCGGCATAGAACTGCAGGCTGGCATCGGCAAAAAAGTCGATGATCGAAGACATCACACACCTCCCGTAGGGCCGGTCTTGCATGCCGGCTCGCTGAACAGCGAAGCGGGGCGCGTGTCCGCGCGGATGTCTGGCATTGGCTACACGAACGAGCAGCCTCCTTCGCCACCCAAAAGTATAGCGCAACTGTTTGCTAAGGCAACTGTGGCTTCTACTGCTGGAAAATCCAGTTCAGCGTATCGCGCCAGTCGACCATGCGGATCGGCGTGCCGTGGCTGCCCGTCTCGAACCCGACGAAGCGGATCGGGTAGCCTGGGAACGCGGCTGCAACCTCATCCGTGACATGGCGCTGCAACCCGAAATCATAGACCTTGTCGGCCGAGCCATGGGCGATCAGCGTCGGCAGCGGCCGTCCGCCCCGTGCCTTCATGGCGGCCCGTACATCGCCCGTCGAACTCTGCCCCCCGAGAAGGACGAGGCCCGAGAGCAGGCTTGCCTGCCGCCCCTCCGCGATCGACCAGCACAGCCGCCCACCCATGGAGCCGCAGGCCACGACGATGCGCGCGGACGGATGGCGCGATGCGATCTCCGCAACGAGGCCCGACGCCCGCTTCTGGTCCGCCTCGGCGAACAGGCCCGCGCTCATGGTCATGTACAGCCCGCCGGAGCGCTGGGCGATATTCTTCAGCCGGTTGAAGTTCCCGCCGAACGTCCAGTCGTTCATGCCGAGGCGGCGGTCGCCGCCCTTGCCATGGATGAAGAGCACGACGAATGCGGGATCGCGCCTGACGCCGGCCAGCGACACTTCGACGGGGCCGGCCTGCGTATGCCAGATTTCATCCGTCTGCCGGCGCGTCGGCGACAGGTCCACATAGTCGCGCCGCACCCGACGTTCCGGAACCTCGTCGCGCCTGTCGATGTCGATTTCCGCCGCATAGGGAACGTCGAGGACCCGCCCGCCCGCCAGGCTGGCCGTGCCGTCCCGGTAGCCGAAGAGGCCATCCTTGTAGGGCGAAATGCTCTGGCCTGCCGCCGGCAGGCTGCCCGCCGGCATGGTCAGGACCGCCAGGGCCAGCGCCAGCAGGAACGAGGAACAACGTCGTGGCACGGCTTCTCCCGGGGAATCATCTGGCTTCCGGCCCCAGAGTGGCGGTTGCGTCCCCGCTTGTCGAGCCTGTGGGACAGTCGACGAAAACCGTGGAGAAGCGCATGTTTCCAAGCTTTTGCTGCCTGAAACCACGGCGTTGCGCTTGTAGAACATTTCGTGAAAGTATACCCAGAGGCATGCGGATGGAGGCGGGTGCGAAAAGTTTGGCATTGCGGCGCGAAAGTGGGGCACGGATATGAGCGACGATCTGTTTTCCGGTTCAGCCGCGCGCGTCGTCCCGATGGCCGACGCCCCTGCGCAACAGCCGCGCGCGCCGCAGCGTGCTCCGCAGGCCCCGTCCGACAACGACTATACCGCGGCCGATATCGAGGTGCTGGAGGGGCTGGAGCCCGTCCGCCGGCGCCCGGGAATGTATGTGGGCGGTACGGATTCCAAGGCGCTCCACCACCTGTTCGCCGAAGTCATCGACAATTCGATGGACGAGGCGGTGGCCGGCCATGCCACCTTCATCGAGGTCGCGCTTGACGCGCAGGGTTTCCTGTCGGTCACCGATAACGGGCGCGGCATTCCGGTGGACCCGCATCCCAAATACAAGGACAAGTCGGCTCTCGAGGTCATCATGACCACGCTGCATGCCGGCGGCAAGTTCGACTCCAAGGTCTATGAAACCTCCGGCGGCCTGCACGGCGTCGGCGTATCGGTCGTCAATGCTCTGTCCGATGTCCTGGAAGTGGAGATCGCACGCAACCGTCGGCTCTATCGGCAGAGCTATGCGCGCGGGGTCGCAACAAGCCCGCTCCAGGAGGTCGGCGAGGTGCAGAACCGTCGCGGTACGCGCGTACGGTTCCGCCCGGACAGCCAGATCTTCGGCGAGGGAGCGACATTCGATCCGGCACGCCTGTTCGCCATGGCGCGGTCCAAGGCCTATCTGTTCGGTGGGGTGGAGATCCGGTGGTCCTGCGATCCGGCCCTTCTCGGCGAGGCCGAGGTACCGCCCAAGGCTACATTCCACTTCCCCGGCGGCTTGAAGGATTATCTCGAGACGAGCATCGGCTCCGAGCATCGCGTCACGACGCAGGTTTTTTCCGGCCGCACGCAGAAAGCGTCCGGCCACGGCGCGGTGGAATGGGCCGTCTGCTGGACGGCGGCGGACGGCGCTGTCCGGTCCTACTGCAACACCATCCCGACGCCGGAGGGCGGCACGCACGAAGCCGGCCTGCGCAGTGTGCTTCTGCGCGGCATCAAGGCTTTCGCGGAGGTGTCCGGCAACAAGCGGGCCAGCGTCATCACCGCCGAGGACATCATGGTGACGGCCTCGGCCATGCTGTCGGTCTTCATCCGCGAACCCGAGTTCGTCGGCCAGACCAAGGATCGCCTGGCAACGGGCGAGGCCCAGCGCATCGTCGAGAGCGCCATCCGCGACAGCTTCGACATCTGGCTTGCCAGCTCGCCGCAGGATGCCGCGCGCCTGATCGACTGGGTGGTCGAACGCGCCGACGAGCGGCTTCGCCGGCGCGCCGAAAAAGAAGTCAGCCGCAAGACGGCGACGCGCAAGCTGCGGCTGCCGGGCAAGCTGGCGGACTGCTCGCAGAACGGGGCGGCGGGGGCCGAATTGTTCATCGTCGAGGGCGACTCGGCCGGCGGTTCGGCCAAGCAGGCGCGCGACCGGACACGCCAGGCCATCCTGCCGCTACGCGGCAAGATACTGAACGTCGCCAGCGCCGGCCGCGAAAAGATGGGCGCCAACCAGCAGCTCGCCGACCTGATCCTGGCGCTCGGCTGCGGGACGCGGGGCAAGTACCGCGAGAGCGACCTGCGCTACGAGCGCGTCATCATCATGACCGACGCCGATGTGGACGGCGCACATATCGCTTCGCTTCTCATCACCTTCTTTTTCCAGGAAATGCCGGAGCTGATCCGTGGCGGGCATCTGTTCCTGGCCGTACCGCCGCTCTATAAGCTCAGCCAGGGCGGCAAGACAATCTACGCCCGCGACGATGCCGACCGCGAGCGGCTGACGCAGCGCGAGTTCAAGGGCAAGGGCAAGGTAGAGGTCAGCCGGTTCAAGGGCCTCGGAGAGATGCTGCCCAGCCAGTTGAAGGAAACCACCATGGACCCGCGCAAGCGCACGCTGCTGCGGGTCGAAATGGACGACCTTCCCGAATCCGGAACCGCCGGCGCGGTGGAAGCCTTGATGGGAAACAAGCCCGAAGCCCGCTTCCGCTTCATCCAGGAGCGGGCGGCATTCGCCGAAGATCTGGACGTCTGACCATGAACTCACGCATCTTGCCCGCTCTCTCCCTTGCCTGCCTGCTGGCCATGCCCGCCCTTGCGCAGGATACCGCGCCCGAAGGCGTCGAGCCGCCGCAGACCATGCCATCGGAGACGTCGCCGCAGGCGGCAGCCGCTCCGGAACTCGATCAGCTATCGCCCTACATCACCGATGTGCAGGTGCTGGGCCCCTGGGCCGACGGCGAAAGTAACGGCGTGTGGCGCACGGTCCTGCTCCAGGCAGCGGGGGACCCGGATGGCAACCGGTTCTTCGTGCAGCAGGTCCGGGAGGACGAAGGACAGTTATCGGTGCTGTCGACAACCGAGATCGTGGAAATCGCCGGACTAAACGGCGCTATCGTCAATTATCGGGCCGACGAACCGTCCGCGGATGCCCCGTCCACGCTGTCTCTGTTTCTGGATATCGTACCGCTGGACGGTGAGATCGCCGAAACATACGAACTGTTCGTCACCCCGGGCGAGCCCTACACGTTTGGGCCGGCGTCCAATTGAAGCCCGGTCCGGCCATAGATCGGCCTCAAGAAAAAGCCGCCCTTTCGTGTCGGTTTTCCAATCAGCTTACGGTATCGCGCCGCCCTTAATGTTGCGACAACTTGACATTCCGGGCCTGCAGTTCTATGGCCGATGCGAATGCATATGCCTTCCCCAACCTTGTCTTCGACCATTGAGATCAAGAGATTAAACCCCTTCATGCCATTTTCAGAGCTGGGACTTAGCGCCAAGGTTCTCGAGGCCGTCGAGAAAGCCGGATATTCGGAGCCCACGCCCATCCAGGCGCAGGCCATCCCGCATGCCCTGCAACGCCGCGACGTGCTGGGTATCGCCCAGACCGGAACGGGCAAGACGGCATCCTTCGTGCTGCCCATGCTGACCCTCCTGGAAAAGGGGCGCGCTCGGGCTCGTATGCCGCGGACGCTCATCATCGAGCCGACCCGCGAACTGGCGGCGCAGGTCGAGGAATCCTTTGATAAATACGGCGTCAACAGCCGGCTGAACGTGGCTCTGCTGATCGGCGGCGTCTCCTTCGAAGACCAGAACCGCAAGCTGGAGCGCGGCGTCGACGTGCTGATCGCGACGCCCGGCCGCCTTCTCGATCATTTCGAGCGCGGCAAACTCCTGATGACCGGCGTGGAAATCCTCGTCATCGACGAGGCAGACCGGATGCTCGACATGGGCTTCATCCCGGATATCGAGCGTATCTGCAAGGTTATTCCCTTCACGCGGCAGACGCTGTTCTTCTCGGCGACGATGCCGCCCGAGATCACCCGCCTCGCCGACCAGTTTCTCCAGAACCCCGTACGTGTCGAGGTGGCAAAGCCCGCCTCCACAGCCATGACGGTCGAGCAGAAGCTCGTTGCCACGGCTTCCTCGGACTACGACAAGCGCGACCGGCTGCGTGGCCTGATCCGCGACGAGGGCGAGACCCTCACCAACGCGATCATCTTCTGTAACCGCAAACGCGATGTCTCCACCCTGTTCCGTTCGCTGGAGAAGCACGGCTTCTCGGTGGGCGCCCTGCATGGCGACATGGACCAGCGCGCACGAACCATGACGCTGCAGGCCTTCCGCGACAACAAGCTGACGCTGCTGGTGGCATCCGACGTCGCGGCGCGCGGCCTGGATATTCCCATGGTCAGCCACGTCTTCAATTTCGACGTGCCGACCCATGCGGAGGATTACGTCCACCGCATCGGCCGCACTGGCAGGGCCGGCCGATCCGGCAAATCGTTCACGCTCGTCACGCGTGAGGACAGCAAGTATCTGGCCGCCATCGAGAAGATGATCTCCAAGGATATAGACTGGCTCGACGGTGACCTTTCGACCGTGACCGAAAGTGCGGACAGCGGAGACAAGCGCGGCAAGCGGAGCGCGCGCAAGGCCGGCGGCTCTTCGGAGCGCGGCCGTGGCAGAGGTGCGAAGCGCGACATCCCGATCGAGGAGCCGGTCGAGGCGCTTGAAGCCTCGTCCGATACCGTTGACGAGCCAGTAAAGGCCGAACGGGCCGACAAGCCCGCCGAAACCGCGCGTCGGAAGCCGGAGCCCGCCAAGGCTGCTCCCCGCGCGCAGGAGGCGTCCCGCCGCGTACCGGAACCGTCCCGCAACGGCCGCAACCGCGGCGGCAACGACCATGGCAACGAACCGTCCCCGGTCGGCTTCGGCGAGGATATCCCCGCCTTCATGCTGATTCGCACCGCAGGCTGACATCGACCGAACAGTCGAAACGGACAAGCGGCAGGCGCCTGAAAGCGCCTGCCGTTTTTCGTCTTATCCGGCCTTCGCGGCTTCGGGAGCCTTGTCGACCATGCGCGCCAGTTGCGTGGCGATGACCGCGGCACCGTTGAGCCGCTGTTCCGGTTTCGGCCAATCCCGCATGAAGACGATGGACTGGTCGGGCCGGATCTTGGCGGACACGCCCTGCTCTCCGATAAAGCGCACCAGCGCAGCCGGATTGGCGAAGTTCTTGTCGCGGAACTGCACGACGACGCCCTTGGGCCCTGCATCCAGTTTCTCGACATTGGCCTTGCGGCACAGCGCCTTGATGAAGACTACCTTGAGCAGATGGTCCACCTCCGGGGGAAGCGGGCCGAACCGATCGATCAACTCGGCGCCGAACGCGTCGATCTCCTTGGCGTCGGTCAGGTCCGCCAGCCGTCGATACAGGGTCATGCGCAATTGCAGGTCGGGCACGTAGCTTTCGGGAATCATGACCGCGGTGCCGAGCGTGATCTGCGGCGACCACATGCCATTCGTCTCCGGCTCCTCGCCTTTCATTTCGGCGACGGCCTCTTCCAGCATCTGCTGGTAGAGTTCGAAACCGACTTCCTTGACATGGCCGCTCTGTTCCTCGCCCAGGATATTACCTGCGCCGCGCTGGTCCAGATCGTGGCTGGCAAGCTGGAAGCCGGCGCCCAGCGTGTCCAGGGACTGCAGCACCTTCAAGCGCCGATCCGCCCCGGCCGTCGGCGTCTTGTTTGCCGGAATGGTCATGAGCGCGTAGGCGCGCTGCTTCGAGCGGCCGACGCGCCCTCGCAACTGGTAGAGTTGCGCAAGGCCGAACATGTCGGCGCGATGCACGATCATGGTGTTGGCTGTCGGGATATCGAGGCCCGACTCCACGATGGTCGTGGACAGCAGCACGTCGTACTGCCCTTCGTAGAAGGCGTTCATGACGTCGTCGAGTTCGCCGGCCGGCATCTGCCCATGCGCCACGGCCACCTTCAACTCCGGGACCTGCTCGTCCAGGAACTCCTTGATACCGGCAAGGTCCGACAGGCGGGGCGCCACATAGAAGCTCTGTCCGCCGCGATAGCGCTCACGCAGGAGCGTCTCGCGCACGACGAGCGGATCGAAGGGCGAGACAAAGGTGCGCACCGCCATCCGGTCCACCGGCGGCGTCGTGATGAGGGACAGTTCGCGAACGCCGGTCAGCGCCAGCTGCAGCGTGCGCGGGATCGGCGTTGCCGACAGCGTCAGCACGTGGATGTCCGACTTCAGTTCCTTCAGCCGTTCCTTGTGCTTGACGCCGAAATGCTGCTCCTCGTCGATGATCAGCAGACCGAGATTCTTGAAATCGATTGATTTTCCCAAAAGGGCATGGGTTCCGACCACGATGTCGACCGTTCCCTCATGGATTGCCTTCTTCGTCGCCGCCAGCTCCTTGCCGGTCACCAGCCGCGAGGCTTGCGACACGGTCAGCGGTAGGCCGCGAAATCGCTCCGTGAATGTCTTGTAGTGCTGGCGGGACAGAAGCGTCGTCGGAACCACCACGGCGACCTGCAGCCCGTTCATGGCGGCAATGAAGGCCGCCCGCAAAGCGACCTCCGTCTTGCCGAAGCCCACATCGCCGCAGACGAGACGGTCCATCGGCCGGCCGGCGCCAAGGTCTTCGGCCACCGCCTCGATGGCGCCAAGCTGGTCGTCCGTTTCCTCATAGGGGAAACGCGCCTGGAATTCGTCCCAAAGCCCTTCGGGCGGCACCAGCTTGGGTGCGCCGCGTGTCTGGCGCACGGCGGCGATGCGAATGAGTTCCCCCGCCATGTCCAGGAGCCGCCGCTTGAGCTTGGCCTTGCGCGCCTGCCATGCGCCCCCCCCGAGCTTGTCGAGGTTGGCTTCCGACCCCTCGCCTCCATAGCGCGAGAGAAGCTCGATATTCTCGACCGGCAGGAACAGCCGGTCGTCTCCGGCGTAGCGCAGTTCGACGCAGTCATGGGGGGCGCCGGCCGCCTCGATCGTGCGCAGGCCCACGAAGCGCCCGATGCCATGATCGACGTGAACGACGATGTCGCCTTCGGCAAGGCCCGAGACCTCACTGATGAAATCAGAACCGCGCTTGCGCCGCCGCGCGCGGCGGATCAGCCTGTCGCCCAATATGTCCTGCTCGCCGACAACGGCGATGCGCTGGGTTTCGAAACCGGCTTCCACCCCGAGAACGGCGGTGGCGACCGTGTTCCGGCCGATTTCCAGAGCTTGGCTCAGCGTGTCGACGGGCTTGATGTTGCCCAGCCCGTGCTCTTCCACGATCTGCGTGAGCCGATCGCGCGACCCTTCGGTCCAGGCGGCCAGGATCACCTGTTTGCCGTCTGCGCGCAGCCGCGAGATATGCTCCACCGCGGCTGAAAACACGTTGACATCGCCCGCCTGGCGTTCCCCTGCGAAGGTGCGGCCGCGCGTCACGTCGAGGTTCAGCGTATCGGCGCCCCCGGCGTCGCTCTGTGCATAGGCCGACAGGCGCACCGGCCCGGCAGCGGCGATCCGGTCGGTCAACTCGTCCATCGGAAGGTACAATTCGTCCGGTGCGATGGGGTTGTACGGCACGCCCCCGGCGCTCTCGGCGGCGATGGATCGGCGCCGCGCCTCGTAATAGTCGTCGATCAGCTTTCGACGCTCGCCCGCGGCCTCGGTCAACAGATGGTCGAGTACGAGCGGAAACCCGTCCACATAATCGAACATGGTCTCGAGCCGTTCGTAGAAGAGCGGCAGCCAATGTTCCATGCCGGCGAAACGCTTGCCCTCGGAGATGGATGCGTAGAGCCCATCCTCCCGCGAGGGTGCACCGAACCTTCGCACGTAATTGCTGCGGAACCGCGAGATCGATTCCTCACGCAGGGAAACTTCGGACACCGGCGCGAGCTCGAATGTCTTGCGGGTGCCGGTACTGCGCTGCGTGGCGGGGTCGAAGCTGCGGATCGTCTCCAGCGTATCGCCGAAGAAATCAAGACGCACGGGCTCGTCCTCGCCGGGGGCATACAGGTCCAGTATGCCGCCGCGCACTGCAAACTCGCCGGCCTCGCGGACGGTGGTCACACGCTCGAAGCCGCCCAGTTGCAGCGCATCGACGATGCGGTTCATCGGCACGCGGGCGCTGGCCTTGGCGCGGATCGTCTCTTCCATCAGCGTGGCCAGCGGCGGCATGCGTTGCAGAAGGGCGTTCGCCGTCGTCAGGATCACGGCGCGGTGCGGCTGGGTCCGCAATTCGCCGATGGCCGTCATTGCGGCAAGGCGGGTGGCCGCCGTGCCCGAAGACGGGCCGACGCGGTCGTATGGAAGGCAGTCCCAGGCGGGCAGCGTCAGAACGGGCAGATCCGGAGCGACGAAGCGCAGGGCGTCCTCGACCTCTCCCATGGAGCCGCCATCGCGCATGACGAAGACGATGGGCCGATCGCCGCCCCGGTGGCGCGCAATCTCGGCCAGAATGAAGGGCACATAGCCATCCAGCACGTTGCCGATGGTCAGCGCGCCGTCCCTGGACAGCCGCTTCTTGAGATCGGCCGGCTGGCTCATCGCGCGTCGCTCTCCGGCAGGGCATAGAAATCACGGATGCGCCGGAACACCGGCGTATCGAATTCGGCCGGGGTCGCCTCGGTGCCCGTGATCCACGAGAAGATTTCCCGGTCGGGCGCATCGATGAGCGCCTCGTAGACGGTCAGTTCGTCGTCGCTCAACCGGTCGATCTCGGCGTCGGCAAAGCGGCCCAACACCAGGTCCATCTCGCGCGTGCCACGATGCCAGGAGCGGAAGAGCACCTTGCGCCTGCGCGGGTCTAGATCGCTGGATGTACGGCCGGTCCCTGTCATCGTCTTTCCTTGCGGCTCCTTGCAGCACGAGCGCGCACATATAGGGCATCGCGGATGCAAACGGAAAGCCCGGCGCTTGCATCTGCGGCCTGCCGGGGTCATGGAAAGGCATGCGCCCTTCCGCTTTGGACCCTCTTTTCGCGCCCATCACGAGCCTGCCCGGCGTCGGGCCCAAGGTCGCTGCCGTCATGGCCGGCCTTGTCGCGCCGTCGGGCGGCGGCGATGCACGCGTCCGTGACCTTCTTTTTCACCTTCCCGCCGGCGTCATCGACCGGCGAAAGCGCGTTGCCGTCGTCGACGCCCCGGAGGGCGAGATCGTCAGCCTGGCGCTGCGCGTGACGCGGCACTTCTTTCCCGGTGGCAAAGGCGGCAACCAGCCTGCCCGGATCCTGGCCAGCGACGAGACCGGCGAGATCACCCTCACCTATTTCCGGCCGAACCGCCCGTGGATCGAAAAACTGCTGCCACTGGATACCGAGGTTCTCGTCTCCGGCAAGGTCGACCGCTTCAACGGCCGCCCGTCCATGGTCCATCCGGATTTCGTCGCGCCGCTGGACGAGGCCGACCATCTGGCGCTGGTGGAACCGGTCTATCCGATGACGGCCGGGCTATCGCCGCGCACGCTGCGCAAGGCGATCGAGGCGGCACTGACGGGTGTTCCGCCGCTGGATGAATGGATAGAGCCGCAAACCTTGGCGCGCCTGCGCCTTCCCGCCTTCGCCGAGGCGTTGCTGCAGATCCACAACCCGGAAACCCCTGCCCATGCCGAACCGGTAAGCCCGGCCTTCCAACGCCTCGCTTATGACGAATTCCTGGCCAGCCAGATGGCGCTGGCCCTGTCACGCCAGCGTATGCGCAAGCTGCCCGGCCAACGCCTCGGCGGCGATGGCGCGCTTCGTGCGCGCGTCCTTGGCGCTCTACCCTTCAAGCTGACGGATGCCCAGACCACCGCGCTGGACGAGATCTACGCCGACATGGGCGCACCCGACAGGATGCTGCGGCTTCTGCAAGGCGATGTCGGCGCCGGCAAGACGGTCGTCGCCCTGATGGCAATGGCCGCCGCGCGCGAATCCGGCGCACAATCGGCATTGCTGGCGCCAACCGAGATCCTCGCCCGCCAGCACTTTGCCGGCCTGGAGGCGATCTGCGCCAAGGCTGGCCTGTCGATCGCGCTTCTGACGGGGCGCGACAACGGCAAGGCCCGCGAGCGCAAGCTACAGGCCATCGCGGATGGGACAGTCGACATCGTCGTCGGAACGCACGCGCTGTTCCAGGCGGATGTCGCCTATGGCAATCTCGGCCTCGTCGTCGTGGACGAGCAGCATCGCTTCGGCGTCCATCAACGCCTGCAACTCACCCGCAAGGGCACTGCGCCCGATCTTCTGGTCATGACCGCGACGCCGATCCCGCGCACGCTCGTACTGGCGGCTTTCGGCGACATGGATGTGTCCCGGCTGACGGGCAAGCCGGCCGGCCGCCTGCCCATCGCCACCGTCGCCGTGTCAACCGAACGGATCGGCGAGATCGTGCAGCGCATCGGCAAGGCCATGGATGGCGGCGACCGGGTCTATTGGGTCTGCCCGCTGGTCGAGGAATCGGAAAAAAGCGACCTCACCGCCGCACAGGAGCGGCACGAGACGTTGAAAAGCTGGTTCGGCGATACGGTCGGGCTCGTCCATGGCCAGATGGGCGGCGACGAGAAAGACGCCGCGATGGCAGCTTTCAAGGCTGGCGATACGAAGCTGATCGTGGCGACAACGGTGATCGAGGTCGGTGTCGACGTGCCGGAGGCCTCCATCATCGTCATCGAGCATGCCGAGCGTTTCGGCCTGTCGCAACTGCACCAGTTGCGCGGACGCGTCGGCCGTGGAAGGCGCGCCTCGACCTGCGTTCTTCTTTACCGCGGGCCGCTTGGGCAGACGGCGCATGCCAGGCTGGCCATCATGCGCGAAACGGAAGATGGATTCCGGATAGCGGAGGAAGACCTGCGGCTGAGGGGCGAAGGCGACATCCTCGGTACGCGTCAATCCGGCATGCAGAGCTTTCGCATCGCCCGCCTGGACACGCATTCCGCCCTTATGGAGATCGCCCGCGACGACGCCCGCCTGCTTCTGGCGCAGGACCCGGAATTATCCTCGCCGCGCGGACAGGCCATCCGCGCGCTGCTGTACCTGTTCGGCAAGGACGAGGCGGTGCGCCTGCTGCGCTCCGGCTGACTACTCCACCGTGACCGACTTTGCGAGGTTTCGCGGCTGGTCGACATCGGTGCCCATCTGCACGGCCGTATGATAGGCCAGCATCTGCAACGGCACCGCATAGACGATGGGTGTCAGGATTTCCGGCATGACCGGCAGGATCAGCGTGCGCAGGCCGCGCATTGCGCCGGCCTCCGCCCCGGGCGCATCGGTGATGAGGAGAATTCGCCCGCCGCGCGCCGCAACCTCCTGCATGTTGGACACCGTCTTGTCGAAGACGCGGTCATGCGGGGCAATCACCACCACATCCATCGTCTCGTCGATCAGGGCGATGGGCCCGTGCTTCAGTTCACCTGCCGCATAACCTTCAGCGTGTATGTAGCTGATTTCCTTTAGCTTCAGGGCACCCTCCATTGCCAGCGGAAACGAAAATCCACGGCCGAGATACAGGGCATGTCGCTTGCCCGCCAGCTCCTGGCCGAGCATCTCGATCTCCGGCTCCAGCGCCAATGCCTCATTCACCAGCCGCGGCACTTCCATCAACTGGCGGGTCAATTCGAGTTCATGCGCACTATCGATGACGCCGCGCGCCACCCCGGCGCGGATAGCCAGGGCAGCCAGGGCCGTAAGCTGGCAGGTGAACGCCTTGGTGGAGGCAACGCCGATTTCCGGTCCGGCAAGCGTTGGCCACACGACATCGGCTTCGCGCGCAATGGTCGATTCCGGCACATTCACGATGGCGGCGGCGCTTACGCCCTGCGATTTCGCGTAGCGAAGCGAGGCCAGCGTATCGGCTGTCTCGCCGGACTGGGAAATGAAGAGAGCGAGGTCGATGCCGTCCAGCGGGCTTTCGCGGTAGCGGAACTCGGAGGCGACATCGAGGTCGCAGGCGATACGGGCGTAACGCTCGAAGTAATAGCGGCCGACCAATGCCGCATAATATCCCGTCCCGCAGGCCGACAAGGCGATCCGTCCGACCTTGGAGAAGTCTATGTCGGCATTGGCCGGCAGGCGTGTCCGCCCGCTTGCCATGTCGACATAGGCGCCGAGGGTGTGGGAGATGACTTCCGGTTGCTCGAACATCTCCTTCTGCATGAAGTGGCGGTAGTTGCCCTTGTCGACATTGAAGCTTTTGCCCACCGCCTGGCGCACCGGACGATCCACGGGCCGGTTTTCAGCGTCGAAGATTTCGGCGCGGTCGTGGCCCAGCACGACCCAGTCACCGTCATTCAGGTAGCGCACCGTATCGGTAAAGGGCGACAGGGCGATGGCATCGGAGCCAAGGAACATCTCCCCCTCGCCGGAGCCCACGGCGAGCGGACTACCCAGCCGTGCTCCGATCAGGAGGTTTTCCTGGCCCTCGAACAGGAAGGCCAGGGCGAATGCGCCTTCCAGCCTTGGCAGGATGCGCGCAACGGCCTCCTGCGGCGCGACGCCCTTCTTCAACTCGCGGGCCACCATCACGGCGACGATCTCGGTGTCCGTCTCGCTCTCGAAGGTGAAGCCATCGGCGATCAGCTCGTTCTTGAGCTCGCGAAAATTCTCGATGATGCCGTTGTGGACGACGCAGACCGGCCCGGATGCGTGCGGATGCGCATTCGCCTCCGTGGCCGCCCCGTGCGTGGCCCAGCGCGTGTGGCCGATGCCGATCGTCCCCGGCAAGGGGTTTTCGCCCAGCCGCCCTTCAAGGTTGCGGAGCTTGCCCTCGGCGCGCCGACGATCCAGGCGACCGCCATCCAACGTCGCGATACCGGCCGAGTCATAGCCGCGATATTCGAGGCGCTTGAGGGAGTCGACGAGGCGCCCGGCGACGGGCTGGTTGCTGATGATGCCGATGATGCCGCACATGGGATAGCTCCGGAGACCGACGCGATACGCTCTGATGCAGCTTTAGCCGAAGCGGCGCGCGAGGGGTGTCAATTTTGATGTCCGATCGTGTCGCCGCGCGAAGGCGCTCAACCGGGCTGCTTTTCCGCCTTGCGCGCGGCCTTGGCGGCGGCGTTGCGCTGGCGGATGGCCAGGCCCCGCCCATCCTTCACCACCTGCCGCGCACGTCCGAAGGCCAGGGCATCGGCCGGCACGTCCTCGGTCAGGACGCTTCCCGAGGCGACATAGGCCCCGTCGCCGATCGATATCGGGGCCACCAGCGAGGAATTGGAGCCGATGAAGGTTTCGGCACCGATGTCGGTATGATGCTTCAAGGCGCCGTCATAGTTGCAGGTGATCGTGCCGGCACCGATATTGGCCTGCGCACCGACGCGTGCATCACCGATATAGGACAGGTGGTTGATCTTCGCGCCGCGCTCGACCCTGGCATTCTTCGTTTCGCAGAAATTCCCGACCTTCGTTTCGTCCGCCAGTTCGGTGCCGGGACGCAGCCGCGCGAAGGGCCCGATCTGCGAATGGCCCGCAAGCGTGGCGCCCTCGATGTGGCAGAAGGCATGGATGGTGCATCCCGGCCCGACCGACACACCCGGGCCAAAGAAGACATTCGGCTCCAGGACGCAGTCGGGTCCGATCCGCGTATCGAAGGACAGGAAGACCGTGGCGGGATCGATCATCGTTACCCCGGCTTCCATCACCTCCTGGCGCCGCCGCGCCTGCCATGCCGCCTCGACCGAAGCCAGATCGGCACGATCGTTGACTCCCTCCAATTCGCTTTCCTCGGTCTCCATGGCAACGACGCGTTCGCCCGCCTCGCGCGCCAGCGCCACGATGTCGGTCAGGTAATACTCGCCCTTGGCATTCCGATTGCCGATCCGTCGCAGCAGCGGGGCGACGCGACGCCCGTCCAGCGCCATCAACCCACCATTGCAGAAGGTGATTGCCCTCTCGTCCGGCGATGCATCCTTTTCCTCGCGGATGGCGACCAGCTCGCCATTCTCGGTTACCAGTCGCCCGTAACCCGTGGGGTTTTCAGTATGAAAGCCGAAGACGACCACGCCGGCCCCATCGGCCAGTTGCGCCCGCGCCTTGACCAGGCTGCCGGGCGTCAGCAGGGGCGTATCCCCGAACAGGACGAGGATATCGTCATAGCCCTGTTCTATCTGCGGTTCGGCGGCAAGAACGGCATGGGCCGTGCCGAGCCGCTCGACCTGCCGGAAGGACTGGACGTCGCCGTGATGAACGGCAACCGCCGCTTCCACGGCCTCGGCATCCCGGCCCGTGACCAGCGCGATGGCGTCGGCGCCGGCCTTGTCGGCAGCGGCGGCTACATGGCAGACGAGCGGTAATCCGGCCACCGGGTGCAGCACCTTGGCGCGGCCGGATTTCATTCGCGTACCTTCACCGGCAGCAAGGATGATGGTGAGGCAGGTCCTGGTCATGAGCATCCATTCGTCGGTCGGCGGCGGCACATCGTGATTTAGCCGATCATCTGCAGCGCAGGGAAGGTTTCCAGCAGCCAGAAAGCCATGGTTTGCATGCCGCCGGTAAGGAAAAGAATGCCGGTGACGACGAGAAGGCCGCCCATGGCCCTCTCGACGGTCCCGTAATAGGCGCGGAAACGTCCGAGCCCGCGCAGGAACACACCGGAAAACGCGGCCGCCAGAACGAACGGAATACCGAGGCCCGCCGAATAGAAGCCAAGCAGGACCGCACCCTGGCCCACCGTCTGTTGCGCACCGGCCAGCCCCAGTATGGCGCCCAGTACGGGGCCGATGCATGGTGTCCACCCGAAGGCGAAGGCGAGGCCCATCAGGTAGGCGCCCCAGAAGCTGCGTGGCTTGTCCGGCGCGGCCACGCGCATCTCTCGCGACAGGAAGGAAAGCCGGAAGACGCCGAGGAAGTTGAGGCCCATGACGATGATCGCGACGCCCGCCAGGACGCCCAGCCAATCGAGGTTCTGCCGCACGATCTGGCCGATGCTGGAGGCGCCGGCGCCCAGCGCGATGAAGACGCTCGAGAAGCCGAGCACGAAAACCGCGGCGCTGGCCACCACCCGGCCCTGTACGCGCGCCGAGGCCGTGTGGCCGGCCCGAAGGTCGTCGGCAGACACCCCCGCCATGTAGCACAGATAAGGAGGCACAAGAGGCAGCACGCAGGGCGAAAGGAACGAGAGCGCGCCGGCCAGCACGGCTGTTGGGTATGACAGTTCCAGCATCGGCACGCCGTCTTCCTTGGATTACGAGGCGTTCTTATCGCGCCTGCCCGCCCCACGCAAACCGGTTTGCAGGCATAGCAAACTGGGCATTGACGCATCAGGCGGCCATGCTTATGGTCCGCCCGTTTCCGCGACTCGTTTGACGCGTTGTGAGCGCGTAGCTCAGTTGGTAGAGCACGTGACTTTTAATCATGGGGTCGTGGGTTCGAGCCCCACCGCGCTCACCATGAAACACCTGAAATCATTGAGTTTTTCGAGGCAAGATAAGTGATAAATGCCTCGAAAAACCAACCGGGGTTCCGGTGGGGTTCCAGCGGCCACGGCTGTAGCAAATCGTACTCCGTGAATCTTTACAGCATTTGATGACGATGCGCGATCCTCCAGCGGCGTGCGGTTAGGCTGCGTGCAACGTGCGTGAATGTGTGGAGTGTGATTGTAAAGGTGCAGTCCGAGTCGGGTGGGTGAGCGTTATCGGTGAAGAAACTGTCGGAGGCTCAGCGACGCTGGCTTGAACGGAAAGCTTAGTCGAGCAAGCGACGGACACGTCGCTCCTTACCGAGTGGGGGACGCTGATCTTCGCACCCAGAGGTATCGACAGCCTCCGACCGTTCGGTCTCGAACGGTTCGAGCCTTTCGAGGAACAAGCCTCGTGACTGGTTACTCCTAACGGACTTGGTTCAAGGCAGGTAGGAAGTTCGCCGGTGCGGCGGCAAACGTCCCTGAAACACCCTTGCTAGCCGTGCTAGCCTGCCTCCGTAGCCACATCGTCCGGTGCGACCGGAGCCGACGCTACGAGCATTTGGTCGCGGCGTTGCAACCGCCCCTCCCCCAACAGAGCCTTGATAGCGGCGTTTATGACGGAGCGGAGCTGTGCGCTGGTCGCCTTGAAACCGAGCTGGCGAGAAAGTGTTCCCGCGACCTCGTCGTCAGTCGCCCCGAAGTTGTCGGTCACGATGCGCATGACGCCGACCTGGAGTTCGGCCGGAGGCAAGGACTCGGGCTTCCGCAAGCCGAGCGACAGCGCGTCGCGCCGGTTGCGGACGGTCGCTTCGGCATCCGCCAACGCGAGAAACGCTCCTTGACGCACGATCCCGAGGTGGGCGACGGCGCGTGCGATGCCCTGTTCGACGGCGGCCTGGATCCGAGCGCCGGCGCGCTGGAGCTTAAAGGCGTCGCGGATGCGGGCGACGACCTCGTCGACGTGGACTGGGGACTCGACCTGGACGACCTGCGTCACGAGGTCTGCCATGGTCCCGACGGGGGTCTCGTGCAACTCGTATGATCCAGGGCGCGTCAGCGTGGCCTCGATGTAGGCTATAGGGGCCGCGCGACCCTCGGGAACGGTGTCGCCGAGACCGACCTCGGTGACCTCGCCGCGATCTACCGTGACGATCTCGATCGGCACCGCGCGGTGGGAAGCCAGGCCCCGCTCCATCCGCTCGTCCAATTCGGCCTTCGCGGCCTCGATCGCGGCGACCGTTCTTTCGAGCTGTTCCTGCGGCCGCTGGAACCAGTCGGTGCTCCAGATCCGATGGATGATCCAGCCATGGTCCTCGAGAACCGATTGCCGCAAACGGTCCCGGTCCCGGGCAGACCTCGACGCGTGGTAGGATGCGCCGTCGCACTCGATGCCGATGAGGTAGCGTCCGGGCCACTCCGGATCGGATACGGCAAGATCGACGAAGAACCCGGCTATGCCGACCTGTGGATGGACCTGGTAACCCTTCGCCTGAAGTGCGGTCGCTATTTGCTCCTCGAAGACGCTGTCCATGTTGCGCTCGCTCGCTTGAGCGATCGAGAGCCGTCCGGTCCTCGCGTAGTGGAGGAAGAGTTTGAACGCGAAGATGCCCGCGCCCTTGCCGCGCTCGAGGTCAATGTCCTCATCGGTGATCGAGGCGTAGACCTCGCAGCGCCGCTTGGCGCGGGAGATGAGTACGTTCAGACGTCGCTCGCCGCCTTGCGCTCCGAGTGGGCCGAACCGCATGGCCATGTACCCTTGGGCGTTCTTGGCGTAGCCGACGGAGATCATGATCACGTCGCGCTCGTCGCCCTGCACATTCTCGAGGTTCTTGACGAAGAACGGCTCTGAGGCATGGGCGTGGAAGAACTCCTCGGTATCTGGGTTCAGGCGGCGGAGGAGTTCGACCTCGTCCTGGATCGCTCGCCTTTGGGACACGGAGAAGCACGCAACGCCGAGCGATTGCCCGGGGTTCGTTTTGGCATGCCTTATGACCGCCTCGGCGACAATCCTCGCCTCGACGGCGTTCACCGATGTCCCACCGGAATCGAAGACGCCGTCGGGCACGTGGTGGAAGCGGAGCCCCATCCCGGCTTCGGCCGTATAGGGGCTCGGCACGATGAAGAGCTTGTTCTGGTAAAATTGCGTGTTGGAAACGGCGATCAGCGACTGGTGACGACTGCGGTAGTGCCACCGCAGCATGCGCTGCGGCAGCCCACGGGCCGTGAACAGCCCGAGGATGCTCTCGATGTCGGCGACCTGCGCACCCTCCTCGTCATCGTCGTCCTCGGCGCCTCCCGTCATCTTTGAGAAAAATTTGGTCGGCGGGAGCTGGCGTTCGTCGCCGACCACGACGACCTGCCCGGCGCGGGCGATCGCGCCCAATGCATCGACAGGCTGGATCTGCGACGCCTCGTCCATGACGAGAAGGTCGAAGGACAGCTTGCCTGGCGTCAGGAACTGGGCAACCGAGAGTGGGCTCATCATCATGACGGGCTTCAGCGCCTGTACTGCAGGCGCCGCCCTCTGCATGAGCTGGCGGATCGGCATGTGACGGCTGCGTTTCGCCATCTCACCACGCAGGATGCCAACCGGACCGACGCCGCCGTCGCGCGGCGGGATGCGCCGATGGTGGGCGCGCACGACCTCCAGGCTGGCAGCCTTGATGCGCTCGCGGTCGAGATTGGCGAACTCGCGGACCCGCCGGCCATGGAGGTTGCCGTCGAAGCGGCCAAGCTCGGGGTTCGCACGGATCAGTTCGTCGAGGATCGCCTCGTGGTAGGCGATCTCGAACGATGGAAGCGTCTCTGGCGTCGAAAGGCGACCGTCCTCAAGGTGGTCGACGAACACGGACATGCCGTCCGTTCGGGCCCGGTCCGCCCGATCGCGGTAGGAGACCCACTTCGAAAGCTGCTCGGCGTTGGCGAGCCAAATCTCCATCCGTTCATGGCAACGCGCGAGCGCCACGTCGCCGTGGCCTTCGACACCGAACAGGCTCTTGGCGTCGGCTATTAGGAACGAGGCGACCTCCGCGAGCGTGCGTTGCGCCGTGTCGGACGCGGCGACGGCCCGTCCGGCCCGCTCCGCGACCGCGGCACGGTCGGGCAGGCGCGCGGCAAGGTGCCGAAGGTCGCCGTGCGCCCCGATCCACTCGACGGCCGCCACGAGCGCGTCCCAGTCCGAATCCTTGCCGCGCCATACGGGGCCGAACGCCTCGCCCCCGAGGTCGGCGCGCTCGTCGAGCGACCGGGCTGCGGCCTGCAACGCCGCGACGCGCGCGACGAGACCGAGGCGGTCGGCGAGGGCTTCGGGGACGGAGCGCATGATCTCTCGGCAGAGGCCATCGGCCCAGGCGAGGTTGCGTGCCCGGGCCTCAACGAGGTCAAGGGACGCCCGGTCCACGGACACGGCGTTGTCGAACGCAGGGCCGGCCGATGAGCCGAGGTCCCTCCACACCGCTTCGAGCAAAGGCTTGGCGGCGTCGACATGACGAAGGACCAGTGCAGCGTGCTCGCCGACGACCTGCCGTTCGGCGAGGCGGCCGGCAATGAGCCGTGGCTCGGCGCCAAGACCGCGCAGCGTGCGCATCCAGGCGACGAGCGCGAGGAGAGGCGCGGACGCCGAGCGCTCGCCCCGCCAGTCGGCGCCGAACGCCGAGCGGCCGAAGGCGTCGTCGTCGCGCACTCGCTTGGCCGCAGCCTGCCCCTTCATCAGCGTGTCGAGGAGCTCGATGATCTCCTGCGTCGCCATGTCGGGATTGCGCAGTATGGAGCGGACCAGCGCCTTTGCCTTGCGGTAGTCCCCGTTCAGCGACTTCAGGAACCCGGTGTTCGTCGCCAGCGCCTGTCGCGCGGCCGCGACCTCGGTCGTCCAGGCGACGTCGAGAATCCGATCGCTCATCGCCGCGCGCGAATGCTCCAGCGTCTCCATGGCCTCCGCCAGATCGCCCGCCTGCTCGACGCCTTGGTCCCAGACGGTGGCGGCGAACGCCTCGGGACTGGCGTCGGGTGCGGCCGCCACGCGCTCGCCCGTCGTGATGAGGCGGGAGATGGCAGCGAGCGTGTCGACCGGGCCTGGGACACCCAGTTCGGACGCGAGGCGATTGGCCTCCGCACGCAAGCGCGGAAGCAGATCGGCGAGCTCGACGGCCCGGCCGAACGCCTCCGCCGGAAAGTCTCGCGGCAACCAGGCGAGCTGGGCTTCCAGTCCTTCGATGGACGTGCCTAGCGCCGCGGGATGGACGGCATCGCCCAAGGACACGCCCTGCCTTCGGAAGTCAGCGCCCGCCCTCACGAGATCGGCGATCGCCCCGCGCCGGTCGCCCCAGGCCGCGGCCCCGAGCGCTTCAGGGCATAGGTCGGGCGCACGGGCCAAGATGTCCGCGCGATCGCGCAGCGCGGCTGCCCCCGCGAACGTATCGGGCTTCGGCTCCAGCTCGAGCGTCCCAGCTAGTTCCGCGTATTCGGTCTCCAGTTCGGCGACGGCCGACCGGAGCGCCTCGATGCGCGGCAGCAGCCGTTCGAGGGTCGT
The DNA here is from genome assembly GCF_014844055.1 of Aureimonas sp. OT7. Classification (NCBI taxonomy): domain Bacteria; kingdom Pseudomonadati; phylum Pseudomonadota; class Alphaproteobacteria; order Hyphomicrobiales; family Aurantimonadaceae; genus Aureimonas; species Aureimonas sp. OT7. The sequence continues at coordinate 2,295,969 of NZ_CP062167.1, read as the reverse complement.
CGGCAGGACAAGGTCGAGGCCAACACCGTGCCAAGGGTGACGGACGGGCAAGCCGATCTCGTCGACGCGCTGCGTCAACTCCACGAGGAGTCTTCGCCGGGCAGACAGGTCATCGGGCGACCAGAGCGTCGCGCCGTCGAGGTTCAGGTCGACCGGCCGCTGTCCTTCCTGCCTGAGCTTCGTCAACGCCCCGACCACTTGGTAGGGCGTGAGGCCGGACGCGACGTGCGGCACGTGCATGCGCTCGGCATGGAGGTTCAGGACGTCGCGCGCCTCGCGGAGCTTGCCCGCCAGGCTCGACGGGAACTCGCCGCGCGGGGAGCCGAGCTCCCAAGTCCGGCGCAGTTCCTCCAAGAGACCCCGCTTGTTCGCCTTGTTGCTGTGAAGCTCGAGGCAGGCGTCGCCGACCCCGGCGTTGTCCAGCCGGCGCTTCACGACGTCAAGCGCGGCCATCTTCTCCGCGACGAACAGGACGGTCTTCCCGTCGGCCACGGCCGAGGCGATCACGTTGGCGATCGTCTGGGACTTGCCCGTCCCGGGCGGCCCCTGAATGACGAGGTCGCGGCCACGGCGGACATCGTGGACGGCGAGCGTCTGCGACCCGTCGCTGTCGACGATGTGCAGCATGTCCGCTGGGTCGATGTGGCGGTCGATCCGCTCGTCCTCCGATAGGAGGGGCTCACCTGCGTCGAAGCCGTCGGACAGCAGCGACCGGATCGTCGACTGGTCGGTGATGCGCCCGTCCGCGGGCCAGTTCTCTGGATCGAGGTCCCGGTACATCAGGAATTTAGAAAACGAGAAGAACCCAAGAACGATGTCGTCGGGGAGGACCGACCAGTCGTCCTTCGTCGAGACGGCTTCGGCAACCTCGCGGAAGTAAGCATCCGGATCGAACTCGTCGCCGCCCTCGAACGTCGGCAGGCGAAGTTTGTGGACCCGGTCGAGGTAGGCCTCGAGCGACAGGTTCGACGTCTGGTCCTCCGGCCGCACCCGCAGGCGGAAGCGCTCGCCCGCAGTGCCGCGCTCGAGCCGCACGGGTACGAGGACGAGCGGGGCGTGCCGAAGGTTCTCCTTGTTGTTCGGATCCACCCAACGGAGCATGCCGAGCGCGAGGAAGAGGACGTTAACGCCCTGCTCCTCCTCCAACGTCCTGGCGTCATGGTACAGGTCGAGAAGCCGCCTCTGGAGTCCTTTCGGGGTCATGCGCGTCTGAAGCTTTGTGTCGACATGCCGCTTGGTGCGGCCTTGCTCGTCGACCTCGTCGTGCGCCTCGTCCGGCTGCGCGAGTTCGACAACGGGCAAGCCCTCTTCCTCCTCCGTACCCTCCACGCCCGGGCGGTCCGGACGCCCGGCGGCGAACGTGAACGCCTTCGCTTCCTTCGCGAGCAGGCGGTAAACATCCGCGGAACGCTCGTCGACGATGTCGATCGTTCGGGCCGCTTTAGACATTCGCGGCACGTTCAATAGACGATTCCGTGCTGAGAGGTCGAGCAGTTCGGTTCGAGCACGTTCGAGTTTCTGCTCGATCGGTAGATCGCTCTGGTACAACGAGGTTGATTCGATAACTGACATCGCGACACCCATTTCGGAATGTTGCGAAATAAAGCTTATGATCGCAGTCGCCGCAATGATGAGATGCTTCCGCGACTTCGGCGCGTCTAACGAAACCTCACATGATAAGTACCAGGGGGCCGCATTGGTCGCGAAGTCAGGTTGTCAAATCGTTGCAAGAAGTAGCGCCTTGGTCGGGAATTTTCCTCGATTCGAGGCCGAAGGCATTCGACTTCACGTTCGAAGGCAGACATTCCGTTCGCCGAGAGCGTTGCGCGGAACCGGGCGCGCGCGATCCCCGACGCACGCCGAGGAAGCTCGACGCCTTCACACTGATCGGCAGGCGGTAATCCTCACCGCAGGCATCCTCATCGTGTCCCGTTCCGAACGGAGGACGGGAACGTCAAATGATAGTGCTCTTCGCTCGAAAGCCGACTGACGGCTTTCCACCCCCATAGCCAGCGCAGCCCATCGTTCCGTATGCCAACAGCGGCCATCCGTGCGTTTGTCGGATGGCCGCCCAATGTCATATCTCGGTCCGTTCGGCCAAGAGCAGCGCGTCCTCCACGTCAACGCCCAGATATCGAACAGTGTTCTCAATCTTGGAGTGACCGAGCAAGATTTGGATGGCGCGTATGTTGCCAGTCGCCCGGTAGATCATCGATGCCTTGGTGCGACGAAGCGAGTGTGTTCCAAATTCCTCCGCACGCAAACCAATCGCGGTCACCCATTCGTCGACCAGGCGCGCGTACTGCCTAGTGCTCATGTGGCGGGAGTGATCGATGCGGCTAGGGAACGCATAGTCTTCGATGGAACCTCTTCGGCGTTCAAGCCAAGCTTGAAGGCTGGCTCTGACGTCGCTGGTAATCTCGAACTGGACCGGCCTTCCCGTCTTTTGCTGAACGACGATTGCGCGAGTACGAATCTCTGGCCCAGCGACGACATCGCGGATCCTGATCTTGACCAGGTCACAGCCGGGGAGCTTGCTGTCGATTGCTAGATCGAACAGCGCTCTGTCGCGAACGCGTCTTTCGCGATCGAGGAAAAAGCGAATTGCCCAGATTTGCTTCTGAGTGAACGGACGTTTGGTGCCGACCGTCTTGCCTGCATTCCAAGCTGCACGTTCGCGGATAGCGTCATCGTATTGAGAATGGCCCATGTGAGTTCTCCTCGGCCTTGATTGGCCGGTAGAGAAACGCTGTCGATCACTGGCAGCGAAAGGGTCGAATGCGGACTGTCCGCTTCCAGGAGGTGCACGGCAGAAAGCTGCCGTCGAGAGCCTTCTGATCAGGCAAAGTTACCAATGCCCGTTTACGACCCACATTAGTCGGCCATCGACCTACCCAACTTGATCGGAAGCGAACGTAGATGCGTTCGGGTCAAATACGAGCTGATTTGAGTGAAAATGCTGCTGGCATGTCACATCCGGATCGCTCTGTTCGTCCTGCCTTCAAACGTCACTTCCCGGCGTTACGAGCACAAGGACGAAATATGAGCGAGAACAAGCGGCTGGTGTGGAACGAAGTGGCACCGCAGGGTGCGAAGGCGCTTTATGGCATCCACCACTACATCACGACTAGCACCGATCTGCCAAATGAGCTGATCCATCTCATCTTCCTGCACGTGTCGCAGATCAACGGCTGCGCGCACTGCATCGACCTGCACACACGGGACCTGCTGAAGACGATGCCGCTCGAGAAGGTGGTCCTGGTTCCGGTCTGGGCCGAGGTGCCCCACCTGTTCTCCGACCAGTACCGCGCCGCTCTCGCCTGGGCGGAGGAGGTTACGCTGGTCAGCGAGACGCACGCCTCCGACGAGGCCTACGCAGCCGCAAGCGCTGCCTTCGCTCCCAAGGACCTCGTTGACCTGACGATAACCATTGCGGCGATGAACGCGTTCAACCGTCTCGGAGCGCCGTTCCGCCTCCCGGTCCAGGCAAAAGCCTAGTCAAATCCGTCTTACCTGCCAGGGCGGCGCCAGCGCCGTCCTTCTTCTGTAGATGCCAATCCATCCTCGACCGCAGTTCGGCGCTTCACGTCGCTAATTTTTTCCAAGGCATGTCACATCCGGCCCCGCCCGCCTCGTCCTCTGTTCGACGGACAGGAGGGCGCGGCATGGAGCCGCCCGGTCCGTTCTCGAGCAAGGAGACGGAAACCCATGAAGATTGTGGTGATAGGCGGAAGCGGACTCATCGGGCGCCACCTGACAACCGAACTTGCGCGGCAGGGGCACGAGGCCATCGCGGCTTCGCCGAGCACCGGGGTGAACGCGTTGACGGGCGAAGGCCTCACGGACGTCCTCCACGGAGCCGACGTCGTTGTCGACGTGTCGAACTCGCCCTCCTTCGAGGATGCCGCGGTGCTCGAGTTCTTCGAGCGCTCGGGTCGCAACCTCCTCGCCGCCGAGCTCGGGGCGGGCGTGAGGCATCACGTCGTCCTGTCCATCGTCGGAACTGACCGCCTCGAGGGGAACGGGTACTTCCGGGCCAAGGTCGTCCAGGAACGGCTCATCAGGGACTCTGGCATCCCCTTCACCATTGTGCGCGCGACCCAATTCTTCGAATTCGTCGCCACCATCGCTGAAGCCTCCGTCGATGGCGGTCGCATTATCGTTCCTGATGCCGACTTCCAGCCCATTGCTGCCGTCGATGTCGCCGCAGCACTCGCCGATGCCGCGCTTGCTCCGCCGCGCAATGCGACGATCGAGATCGCCGGGCCCGACCGCCTACCGTTCCGTGACTTTGTGGCTAGCGGCCTCGCCGCCAATGGCGACAATCGGCAGGTACTAGCCGACAGGGCGGCGCGCTACTTCGGCACCGCGCTCGAGGTGGGGTCACTTGTTCCCGAGCATGCGGGAGCGGCGAGGCTCGGGCGGACGCGGTTCAAGAACTGGCTCACCGCCGCTTGAACTCAGCTTCCCTTTCCCCATCCACGAAGAAAGCCCTTCTCCATGTTCAGATCCGTCCTACTGAGAGCCCTCCTTTGCGTCTCCGTCACCTCTGCCGTTCCGGCCATGGCGGCGGATGTCGCGACTGGTGAGGCACGCGTCACGACTATCTTTGACCATCCGCTGCCCTCTGTTCCGGGCAAGAGCCTGCGCGGTGTTCTCGTGGAGTATGGTCCGGGTGGCTCCTCGCCGTCTCACACCAATGCGGCCTCCGCCTTCATCACGGCGACAGTGATCGAGGGCGCAGTGCGCAGCCGGATCAACGACGGACCGGAGAAGGTTTTCCACGTAGGCGAAAGCTTCGTCGAGATGCCGGGCGATCATCACGGCGTCAGCGCCAACGCCAGTGACGTCGAGCCGTCCAAGCTCCTTGCCGTCTTCGTCGTGGATACGGACGATACCAAGCTGACGACGCCGGACCGCCCGTAAGGAACCCATGTATTCTGGGCAGCGGGCACATTGCTGGCCATCATCGCTGAAGCAGCCTAAAACCATCCCCGAGGAAACGCGCATGCGCCAAGCAGACGAAGCCACGGTCATCTTCGAGACGCATCGGGCGCGGCTCCTGCGCATCGCGTACCGCATGCTCGGTTCACGCAGCGAGGCCGAGGACATCGTGCAGAACGCATGGCTGCGTTGGGTTGGCGCCGACCGGAGCGGGATCGCAGCCCCCTATCCCTTCCTCGCGCGCGTCGTCACCCGGCTCTGCCTCGACGAGATGAAGTCGGCCCGCGCTCGCCGGGAGACCTATGTCGGCGCCTGGCTGCCCGAGCCGCTGGTGGAAGCGGAGGAGGATGGCATGGACGAGGACGATCTGACGCTGACGCTGATGATGGCATTGGAGCGCCTGTCGCCGCTTGAGCGGGCGGCCTTCCTGCTACACGACGTCTTCGGTATGCCGCTTGGTGAAGTCGCGGACGCGCTCGACCGGGAAGACGCAGCCGTGCGCCAGCTCGCCGCCCGGGCGCGGCGGAACATTCAGGCCGCCCGGCCACGTTTCCCGGTCGAGCGCGAAAAGGGCGAGCGGATCGCGCGCGCCTTCTTCGCAGCCTCGACAAGCGGCGACACCGCGACGCTGCGCACGCTTCTTGCCGAGAACGCAGTTCTGCGCTCTGATGGCGGCGGCAAGGTTCAGGCATTCATCAACCCGATCACAGGACTGGACCGCCTCCTACGGCTATACGAGACCGTGCAGCGCAAGTGGGGGAAAGGCTCGGCGCAGATGCTCGAGCCCGTCTGGATCGACGGGCTCCCCGGCTATGTCAGCCGCGAGCGCGGCGATATCCTCCAGACGACGGCGCTCGCCATCGAAGGTGGCCAGATCACCGCAATTTACATCACGCGCAATCCCGACAAGCTTCGCCACGTCGCGCAGGCTCTCGCGGCGGATCCGGACCCGACTTTGCGGACACAGTGATCGGGTATCAAGCGACCAGCGGGTCGCCTCGGCTTGGCATCTACCTTTCAGTGCACGCTCCATACTCAGTCATGGCGCGCCAACTCACGCAGGACAACAGCATGACCCAGCAAAAGCCCATCGGCTCCTCCTTCGGTGCTGCCAGCACGGCAATGGAGGTCGTCTCCGGGATCGATCTTTCGGGTAAGCTCGCCGTTGTGACCGGAGGCGCCTCGGGCCTTGGGCTCGAAACGACGCGCGCTCTCGTTCATGCGGGGGCCGAGGTGATCGTGCCGGCGCGCAATCCCGAGCGAGCGAGCACCGCCTTGCGCGGGCTTGTCGGAGCCACGGTCGAGCACACGGATCTCGTCGATTCGTATTCCGTCGCCGCCTTCGCTGGTCGGGTCGTGTCCGCCGGCCGTCCGGTGTCGATCCTCGTCAACAGCGCGGGCATTATGGCGACGCCCGAGACGCGGGACGCGGACGGACACGAGGCGCAGTTCGCGACGAACCACCTCGGCCACTTCCGGCTTACGCTCGGCCTCTGGCCGGCTCTCGTGGCGGCGTGGGGCGCACGGGTCGTCAGCGTTTCGTCGCGCGGCCACCAGATCGCCGGGGTCGATCTCGAGGACATCGACTTCCGGGTTCGTCCCTATGACAAGTGGATTGCCTACGGCCAATCAAAGACAGCTAACGCCCTCTTCGCGATGGCACTCGACCGCCGAGGACAAGGTCACGGCATCAGGGCCTTCTCGCTTCATCCAGGCCAGATCCTCACCGATCTCGCCCGGCACCTCAGCGCGGAGGAGATCGCCTCGTTCGACGCACTCGACGAAGCGGGCCGTCCAATAGTCGATCCCGAGCGTGGGATGAAGACGGTGGAGCAAGGGGCCGCCACGAGCGTTTGGTGCGCCACGAGCCCGCAGCTTAACAGCATGGGTGGGGTCTACTGCGAGGACTGCGACGTCGCGGTCGTCAACGAGCCGAGCATAGGGAGGAAGGGCGTCAGTCCGTGGGCATGCGATCCGGACTCGGCCGAAAGCCTATGGCAATTGTCCACTGCGTGGACGGGGTTAGACACAGTTTGAACCCGGCAGCACTCGCAACGGAAGGCGTCCTTGTCTTTGGACGATTCCTCGCCACGAGTGGCAGCTTTCATGTCTCAATTTGCCGGAAGCGGAAGATCTCCTTTCCACCCCATGGAAGCCATTTATGGCCCGTCTGGTTCGGGGCCGATTCCCAACCGTCCGGTTCTGGTGAACGCTTGGCGGTAAGCTGACGTCTGGGCTCGCATCATCGGGCAAAGTTTGCCTGGTCCGCTCACGACCCCAATCGAGACGTTTACGAGGGGTCTGCAGAAACGCTCGAAGCGGCCGTTGACACGGGTTATGCAGGCAGGTGATGTAGACGAATGGGGACTGCGATCTCCCCACGAGGCCACGGTCGAAGTATCGCGTTCCCCCATATCCATTTCATGGACGGACGCGGCATGGCCTCTTCTATTACCATTACGCACGACAAGCTCGCCCGCCTCGTGGGCACCCCGAAGTCACCCTTCATCGTCGACGTACGCACCGACGAGGACTTTTTCGCCGACCCACGCCTCCTTCCCGGTGCCCTGCGACGGGGGCACCTCGATGCTGCCTCGTGGTCGAGGGACCTAACGGGACGAACGGCCGTCGTGGTCTGTCGGACGGGCGCCGGGCTCAGTCACGGGGTCGCGGCTTGGCTTCGCCACGAGGGCATTCCCGCGGAGGCGCTGGACGGCGGACACAATGCATGGGCGGCGGCCGAACTTCCTCTCGTTCCGGAGGGGAAACTCCCGCGGCGGGACAAGCAGGGTCGTACCGTCTGGGTGACGCGGGCCCGACCCAAGGTCGACCGTATCGCATGTCCCTGGCTGATCCGCCGCTTTGTCGACCCCTTCGCCGTCTTCCTGTTCGTCCAGCCCCCCGAGGTCGAGGCCGTTGCCGAGCGCTTCGGCGCAACGCCCTTCGACGTTGAGAGCGTCTTCTGGAGTCACCGCGGGGAGCGCTGCACCTTCGACACCATGGTTGACGAGCTCGCACTTGGCACCGCGCCGCTCCTGCGCCTCGCGACGATGGTACGGGGGGCCGACACCGCGCGCCCAGAGCTCGCGACTGAAGCGCCCGGCCTTCTTGCTGCCTCCCTCGGGCTTTCCCGAATGTTTTCCGACGATCTGGAGCAGCTGAACGCGGGCCTTATCCTCTACGACGCGTTCTACCGCTGGTGCCGTGACGCGACGGAGGAGACGCACAATTGGCCGGGCAGGAAGGGAGGAGCATGACATGACCGACGCTCACGTGACCCGGCTCTCAGATGCCGACCGCCCGGCCGCCCACGCTCATGGTATTGCCTTCGGGGAAGCTGCCTGGGTGTGGTTCAAGATCGCCTGTTTGTCCTTTGGCGGTCCCGCCGGACAAATCGCCCTCATGCACCGGGTGCTCGTCGACGAGAAGCGCTGGATCGGCGAGGAGCGGTTCCTCCATGCGCTGAACTACTGCATGCTCCTGCCCGGTCCCGAGGCCCAGCAGCTCGCCACCTATGTCGGATGGCTTCTTCATCGCACGAAGGGCGGTCTCGTGGCGGGTGGACTGTTCGTGCTGCCGGGCCTGTTGGCGATCATGGCCCTATCCTTCGTCTACGTCTTGTTCGGAAACGTTGGGATAGTTGCCGGGCTGTTCTTCGGCCTCAAGGCGGCGGTGCTGGCGATCGTGCTCGAAGCTGTGAACCGTATTGGTCGCAGAGCGTTGCGCAACCGAACCATGGTCGCCATTGCCAGCGCCGCCTTCGCCGCGATCTTTCTTTTCGACGTACCGTTCCCTGCCATCATCGTCGCGGCTGGCCTGATTGGCTACGCCGGCGCCCGTTCAGGGTCGGCAACTTTCGCCGGAGGTGGTGGACACAGCGCTTCGAAGGGCGATGTGCTGTCGGACTCAGACTCAGCTCTCGGCGAAGGTGTGCCCGAGCATACCCGCCCAAACCTTGGTTGGGCGCTGCGCATCTCGGTGGTCTTCCTGGCTCTCTGGCTCGTCCCCGTCGGGGCTTTGATCCTCGCACTTGGAACCGAGAACGTCTTCGCCGACATAGCCGTGTTCTTCTCCAAAATGGCGGTGGTCACCTTCGGCGGAGCCTACGCCGTGCTCGCCTACGTCGCTCAACAGGCAGTGGACAATTTTGGCTGGCTGGCGCCCGGCGAAATGCTGAATGGCCTTGGGCTGGCTGAGACGACGCCGGGACCTTTGATCATGGTCACGCAGTTCGTCGGCTTCCTGGCTGCCTTCCGCGATCCTGGCACCCTGAACCCATACCTCGCGGCCACTCTCGGAGGACTGCTGACGACGTGGGTGACTTTCCTGCCGTGCTTCCTATGGATATTCCTCGGCGCGCCTTTCATAGAACGGCTGCGCGGCAATCGCGCGCTTTCGGGAGCACTTTCCGCTATCACGGCATCAGTAGTTGGGGTGATACTGAACCTTGCCGTCTGGTTTGGGCTGCATGTCCTATTCCGCGAGGTCTTGGAGGTCCGGCTCGGCTATCTGTCCCTGGACTTGCCGCAGATGACGAGCGTCGATCCCGCCGCCCTCATTCTGTTTGTCGCTGCTGCAGTCGCCCTTTTCCGCTTCCGCCTTGGGGTAATTCCAACATTGCTCGGTGCGGCAGCAGCCGGAGCGCTTTGGCACCTCGTTGCGATCTCGGAGTAACGCCGGCGCACGTCAGACGATAGCGCTACCCGCGGAAAACCCTGCATATTCAGAGCGGAGGTATGGGTATGAGAAAATAGTTTGCTGCAGTGCATCCAACAGCAGTGCTGTTCCGTATCTGGAACCGTGACGAGCAGCACTTACGGGCACGCTGCAACATAGCGGATTGGCGATGATAGACACGCAGCGGTTAGTTCAAACAGGCTTGGACAAATACAACGGGTATCTGGTTGTGCAGCATGGCGTCGGTGTTCATGGCGCTTATGGCGATGAGTTGCTGAGCCAGGCCGAAGAGTGCGTTGCATTAGGAACCCTTATGTTCGTAGCGAAGTTCCGCCATCGAGACGACAACACTTGGGTGAGCCTCTTTCAACGGATAGACCACCAATCCCCGTCACGTCCCATTGCCTTTATCGAACCAGCCGATAAACGGGCCGTGTAGCGAGCCGCGTGTCGTGCTACTAAACACCGACATTCTCCGCGCTTATCGGCCGTGAAGTTTCCGAATTTGGTCCGCCACCAAAGCGTAATCCGTCACCGTCCTTATCGAGCAGAACCTCGAACGGCCGATCGTAGGCGCCGCGCTCGTCACCGATATCTACCAAAGTGAAGTCGAGCTTGCCTGGACCTAGTACACGATACGCGTCGACTGGCAGTTACCGTTCTCCAGCCGCTCGACTGCGAGAACATTGCCGAGCGTTCTCCACCATGGGTCGTCATGTTCAAAGATCGCGGGATCGCGAACATGGAGCTCGACGTCACGATCGGATAGCGGATGGGCGGTTTTGGAAGCGGCTGAGCCTGTAAGTACGACGCATCGGATGTTATCGCTGCCCGCAGCCCATGCCGACAGTGCTTTTAGAACGTTCTCATACTTCGTTAGCAATCCGTTGATGTCGATGCCTCGTCGTGCCTGACCGCCGACGATCGACGGCGGCCTTTCTGTATTCATTGCCCGAAAGGAGACTGACAGGAAACCACGCCTCATCGGAGATAACCTCCTCGTACGCTTCCGCGCCGATACCGAAAAGTCCGGATCCGCGTGACTCAACGCCGACACTGCAATTGAATGCAAGCTGATCGCAAGGGCGGGTTCCGACCCCCATTGTAGCCGTTCGTGGTGCTTCCGGCATCGCCGGAAACTTGCCATCCAGTCTGCCCGCACGGATGGCAGAGCTGGGACCGACAACGGACTGTCCGTTTCTGGCTCAGGTGATGGGAAAGCGGCCGTTCAGCAAACGACCCCGTTTCAGCCCGAGCAACGCTTTTTGTGCCATCCCGAAAGCCGTCATTCATTTGAACCGTCATTCGCATTAGGTCAGCAATCCGGAAAATAGGGGCTGATCTCGACTGAGCAGCCGAGCCGCTTGCCAAGCTCTTGCCCGAGCGCCGTCATGCCGTTGGGATCGCTGTGCTGCGCGACGAACACGGAATGGTCGTCCGCGCCCGGTGCCCTCGTCCGGCAATGAGCATGGAGCGACGAACCGCCTCCGCCCTTAGCCGGCGTCATGCGGAGCACCTCCAAGCGCAGGATGTCAGTGCAAGGTATGACGTAAAGCTGATCCGACACCACGATGAGCGCCTCGCCGTCCCGTGACACGCCGAGCGTCCTGAGCCGGTCTTCTACCAGGTCTTCTGGGTCACGCACGTATTCGAGTTCCGTTTCGTTTGGCGCGTGGCGTCCGGCCCGTGCCATGCTTACAGTCCCTACATTTCCGTCGATCGCGATCGGTTGGAAGCCTTCAACCCATTCCCTCTCCGTTCCGCTCAGGCCCAAACGGAAGCCAGTCATCAACGTCACATGGCAGGCGGTCCCTATGCGGGGCTCGCGATCCTCGGAGGGGTTCTGCACATCGTGCGACTGCCAGGCTGGCGGCCATACCGTGAGCGAGACCTCGGCCAGCCCCGAGCGCCACTTGGCAACGACAGTGTTCCATTGCTGACCGACCGGCGCCGGCCCGAGCGATGTCTCGAGATAATCGGCTGTGCGTCGCAAGTTCTCGTGTGCGTCGTCCTCGAACCACGCGAGGACACTGAAGCGCGTGATGGGAAACTGAGGCGGAATGCGCTCGAAGGCGCTCGCCGTCCAGGGCGCCATTGCGCCTGGCAGGGATTTGGCATCAAAAAGGACGAGAGCTGGCCACCCATAGATCGGATCGGGTAGAATGCCGCAGCGTGCCTCGACCTCCATGCGCGTCTCGTGCCGAGGTAGGCGCCACTCGTCCGCAAGGCGCAGGATCGGGTTCATGCCGTCGGGATCTGGCTTAACTTCGGCGGGTGCAGGACCGTCTGGCCACGGCGTCACTGGGGCCGGCTCAGCCTTGCGGCGGCGGAAGAAGTGGCTAGGAAATCGCATCGCGCCCTGGAAGCCTTTAGCCTGGAATCACCGAGTTGTAAGCGCCGGGCCTATGCTCATCCCCACATCATCCTCCAGCTTCCGCGCATGTAAAGGGGACTGCAAAAGGTTGCCCTTCTCCCTACCACCTCTTCGAAGACGCTCCCGATATTCGCGGAGCATCGAAGCTGTTTATGGCCCGTACGGTTCGGGGCCGACAGCGGACTGACCGATTTCAATGAAGGATCGGGGAAAGCCGCCGTTCAGCGACCAACCCCATTCAGGACATCGGGCTTACCGTAAGATCACCCCGAAAGCGAAAACCTCCGCAGCCTCAAGCATACGTCATCGGCGAAGTCTTATCGTCCGATACGAGATGGTCGAGAAGACTGCGGGCCGACGGTTCGTATCAACGCGCCAACGCATAGCCCTGCATGTGGCGCGGCGTTGCTGCGGCGCCCAGCAGATCGCCGTCGCGCGAAACAGCGCAGACGCGGCCCAAAGACCAAGCGCCTTGCACGTTCAGCAGGTGGCCCCGCGCCTGAAGGTCAGCCTGCACATGGGGGGCGAACCTGTCTTCGATAAGCAGGCTGCCCAGCTCGTACTCGCGCGGGTAGAAGGAGCCCGGCCAATGTCGGCTGTGGAACATCGGCGCATCGATGGCGCGTTGGAGTGCATAGCCATGATGCAGGTGCCGAAGCAGCACGGTCAGCGGCCACTGGTCCTGCTGGTCGCCCCCCGGCGTACCGATGGCTAGGCAAGGCCGGCCTTCCCGGGTAATCAATGTCGGCGTTAAAGTTGTCCGCGGGCGCGTTCCCGGTCGCAGGGTCGAGGGCAGATCGTCATCGAGCCAGAACATCTGGGCGCGCGTCGACAATGGGAAACCGAGACCCGGCACCACCGGCGAACTCTGCAACCATCCGCCGCTGGGTGTGGCAGAAACGGCGTTTCCTAAGCGATCCATGATGTCGAGATGAACCGTATCGCCTTCGATTTCCGGTACGGGTGCAAAGGTCACCTCGCCTCCGCCGGGTCCCATTGGAACCTCGCTCCCACCACGGGCGGCGATGGCTGCAAGCCGTCTTGCGGCGTCAGGCAGATGGCTTGCGCGCAGTTCCATGCTCGCTTGCGCACCCACCAGCTTGACGCGCTCATTGGCATAGGCTGTGGACAGAAGCGTTTCCATCGGAATGTCGGATGCTTGCGGGTCGCCGTAAAAGGCTTCGCGATCGGCAAAGGCGAGTTTGGCGCATTCGACCTGCAAGTGCACGAACTCCGCGCCGAGCGGGTCCAGCGCCGGCAGATCGAAGCACTCGAGCATCTTGAGCTGCTGAAGCATCACCGGGCCTTGACCCCACGGGCCCGTCTTGTGCACCTCCAAGCCGCCATAGGTGCACGAGGTGGTTTCCTCGACCGTTGCCGACCATGCGGCAAGGTCGTCGCCTCGTAGCAGGCCGGGGTTGTCACGGCCCGACGTGTCGGGCAGCGAAGCGGTCCGGTAGAAACGGTCGATCGCCTCCGCGACGAACCCTCGGTAGAACGCGTTCCGCGCGGCCTCTATCTGCGCGATGCGGTCGGCGGACGACGCTTTGGCTTCGTCTATGATACGGCGATAGGTTTGCGCGATCCCCGGAGTAGTCATCAGCGCGCCCGGTCGCGGGATGCGGTTTGCGGGCAACCAGACCTCCGCCGAACTGGTCCAGCTTTGCCGGAAGAGATCGGCCACCGGCACGATGGACGAAACCGCACGCTCGATGAGCGGAAAGCCGCGTTCCGCATACCCGATCGCGTAGGAAAGCACGTCTTCCAGGTGCCATGTACCGTAGTCGCGCAGCATGAGCATCCATGCGTCGAAGGCGCCCGGTACGACGCCGGGTAGCAGGCCCGTACCGGGCACCATGGCGAGACCCAGTTCGCGGAACCGATCGACGGTCGCCAGGCCCGGAGCAACCCCTTGCCCGCAGATGACGATGGGAGCGTCTTGTCCGGCTGCCTGCAGAATAATCGGCACTTCACCGCCGGGACCGTTCAGATGCGGCTCGACGATCTGGAGGACGAAACCGCATGCGGCGGCGGCGTCGAAGGCGTTGCCGCCACGTTCCAGGACGGACATGCCGACCCCGGTGCCCAGCCAATGGGTCGTGCTGACGGCACCGAAGGTTCCGGACAGTTCGGGACGTGTGGTGAAGGGAGCCATGATGTTACCGTTGAACGATTTGACGGGCGCCGACGATGCGCTCGGCGACCAGAAGGACAAGGATGATGACGAGAATCTGAAGCGCCGACGCCGCGGCGACCACCAGCTGATTGCCCTGGAACTGCAGGTAGCTGAAGATCTCGATGGGCAAGGTCGTCACGCCGGGCCCGGTCAGGAACAAGGCGGTGTTGAGTTCGCCGAAGGAAACCACGAAGGCGAACAGCCAACCGCTCAGCACACCCGGCCAAACGATGCGCAGGGTGATCAGCATGAAGGTGCGCATCGGGCTCGCGCCGAGGCTGCGCCCGGCTTCCTCCAGCGTCAGGTCGAAGCTCTGCAGCGACGTCAGGACACTGCGGAAGGCGTAGGGCAGACAGACGACGACATGGGCGATGAACAGCCCAGGCAGGATCCCGATGCCAAGCGACTTGAACATGAGAAGAAGCGCCACGCCCAGGATAAGTGCCGGAAACACGAGCGGCGCCATCGTCAAGATCTGCACGATATTCGACGCGGTTCCCCGCGTTCGCGACACGTGGACGGCCGCTAGAAGGCCCAGCACCGTCGATGCGCTTGCCGATACGAGCGCCAGACCGATGCTCAGCACGAAGGCGTTGCGCATTTCGTTGTTCTGCAGGAAGGCGACGAACCAGCGCAGCGACACCCCCGGCGGCGGGAAGGACAGGCTGGCGCCCGAGCTGAATGCGACGACGAGCACGACGAGGATCGGACCCACGATGAGTGCCAATGCGATGCCCGTAATGAGCCGGAGCAGGAATGTCCCCATGGTCAGGCGCCCCTTCCCTGGACGCGCTGCGGACGCACGATCATCTGTATCGCAACAGCGATGACGAGTGCTATGGCAAGCAGGATGAAGGAAAGCGCAGCCGCGCGGGGCCAACGGAATGTCGACACACTCTCGAACACGAAACTGACGAGCAGCTTGTAGCGCGGCCCCCCCAAGAGCGCGATGCTGACATAGGCGCTGAGGGCGAGAAACGTCACCAGCATTAACCCGGAGGCTATGCCTGGACTGCTCAGGGGCAGGGTCACGCGCCAGAATGACCGCCAAGGCCCGGCCCCGAGCGATTGCGCGGCTTCGGAGTAGGTCTTGTCGATGGCGGCGATCGAGTTGGTCAAGGACACGATCATGAACGGCAGGAGAATGGTCAGGAGCCCAAGCGTCACCGCCTCGAAGGAGTAGAGATACTGGGCCGGACGAGCGATAGCCCCGAGACCCTCCAGCGTACTGCTGACGACCCCGCGACGGCCGAGAATGGCAACCCAGCCATAGGCCCGCACCACGTTGCTGACCATCAGCGGCACCATCATGGCCAGCAGCATCAGCATCCTGCCACGGGGCGAGAGGCGCGCCGCGTACAGGGCGACGGGATAGCCGATGACGAAGCAGAGAACCAGGACGGTGCCGGTGGCCAACAGTGTTCGCTGGATGATCATCCAGTAGAACGGGTCCGTCAGAACGACCGTGTAATTCTCGATCGTGGGTCTTGCATCGAAGAGCGCCGTATCGGAATTGCTCATGAAGCTGACATAGAGAAGGTAGGCGAGCGGCACGACGAAGAAGGCGGCCAGCAGCGCTACGGGCGGGGCCGCGACCGCGACCGTGACGAGATAGCGGCCCTTCACGTTGCGGGTCCCGCCAGAACGACTGCCGCACCCTGCTCCCAGGTCAGATAGGCCGTCTCGCCGGGCTGCAGGTCGAGGGCGTCGGCCACGGTGTTCGGCACCGTCGCCGACACCGGCTCTCCCGCGAGGTCGAACAGGAGATGCGTCTGTGCGCCCTTGAACACGCATTGCCGCAACACGGCGCCGGCTCCCGCCGCACCCTCCCTGGCGACCATGATCCGCTCGGGCCGCACCGCAAACCGCACCGTGCCATCGGTGGTTTCCGGCGACGGCGCGAGCAGGACGCGGGATCCCGCAACATCGGCCACGACGCTATCGGCGTCGCGGCCGACGACGCGCGCCGTCACGATGTTGCTCGAGCCAAGAAACCGGGCCACGAACTCATTGCTCGGGTTCTCGTAGATGGCGCGGGGCGGACCCACCTGCTGTACGCGCCCCTCGCTCATGACCGCTACTTGATCGGACATGGTCAGGGCCTCTTCCTGGTCGTGGGTGACGAAGACGGTCGTCATGCCAAGCCTCTGCTGAAGCTGACGGATCTCGATCTGCATCTGGTCGCGCAGCATCTTGTCGAGCGCGCTCAGCGGCTCATCGAGCAGGAGCACGTCGGGCTCGAATACGACGGCGCGCGCCAGCGCCACGCGTTGTTGCTGGCCGCCCGAGAGCTGCCTCGGGTAACGCTCGGCGAAGCGATCCAACGCAACGAGGCTCAACGCCTTGGCGACCCGCTCGCCGATCTCCGCCTTCGGGAGTCGGCGCATCTGCAGCCCGAACGCGACATTCTCGGAAACGGACAGATGGGGAAACAGTGCGAAATTCTGGAAGACCATGCCGAAATTGCGCTTGTGGGCCGGCACGCCTGTCACGTTCCGGTCTCCGATCGTCACGGTTCCCGCGCTGGGCTGCTCGAAGCCGGCTATCAGGCGAAGCGTCGTCGTCTTTCCGCAGCCGCTGGGGCCGAGAAGAGAGAACAACGTGCCTCTTGGAATATCGAGATCGAACGTATGCAAGGCGACCGCAGGGCCGAAATTCTTGCGAACCCCCGCAAATCGAACGTCTTTCGCCTGGCGTTGTGGGGTGGCGCTCATTCGTTCACTCCGATGAAAGCGCGGTCGATCGTTTCGAGCCGTACCGCGACGGAACAGATCCGGAGAGGCAGCTCTGCCAGGACCAGACTTTCGGCCGGTCCGTCGGCCACGGCGCGTTCGCCGTGGCGGCCGGCCGCCTTCAGGGATGCCACCAACGCACGCGCGATGTCGGGCGCAGCTCGCCGCGCGACGAAACATGTGTGGAGCCGAGGCAGCAGGTCAGCCAGTTCCGTACGGCGACGTTCCACTTCCTTTGCAAGAAGCGAGCGAAACACTGGATCCTGATTTGAGCCAATGGTCTCGACCCGGTCGAGAAGCATCGTGACATGGCCTTGCATCGCTTCGATAAGCGCCGCGAGCACTCCCTGTTCGGGCTCCGGTCGCCGAGGCCTAGTGCTCTCACCCGAAATCGGGGACATCGTCTGCAGCAACTCGACGGCGTTCTCGATCAACCGGAAACCGGCGCTATCGTCGCCACCCAAAAACCGTACGGTCTCGTCCATCACCTGCTCGCCTCTGATCGGCAGGAAGCGGCGAACGTAAGTGTCGAGGATCATGCCCTTGCGCACGAACTCGCCCATTTCAGGGTGCGGAGAGAAAGCGAGGACAGCGCCCCTTCCCATCCGCGCGTGAAGCACCGCAGGCGCGCCGTGCATCGCGCGGTCGAAGAAGGCTTGCGACAGGGGGTTCTCTATGAAGGCACCAGTGGCGGCGACAAAGTCCCGAAAGCGCGCCCCGGTCTGCGCCGTACGTGTGGCACATGTGTAGATCGGCCCATGGAAATACGGCAACTCGACCGCCTCCGGAAGTCCGGCTGCAAGTCCCTCATCGAATTCGGAGATACTGACCAGCCCTGCACCGGTCGAGAGATACTCCTGCGTGAAGCGCGGCGTGGCATCCAACGCGCCGAGCCAGCCCGGTCGCCCGGAAGAGAGATAGAACGCCCCGCCGCAGGAGCCGAGTACCCGACCACCCGCCCGTATGAAGGTGGAAACGCGATCATCGACGCCCGTTTTGGCCTCGGCCCTATCAAGTCCCCACGTGGCGAACCCGCCCGGCAGGACCAAAAGGTCGATATGGTCCAGTGCGCCGTCCAGAATGTCGTCCGCATCGATCGCTTCGAAGGTCCGCCCGATGCTGAGTAAAGCGTGGGCGTAGTATCCCCAGTAAGGATACCCGATGGCGACTCCCGCATAGATGGCGACGCGAAAGTCAGGCGCCGTTGCCGCACTAGCGCCGCCGGCAGCCGCCTCCAAGACAAGTCCGTACCGGCGAGCCGCCGGCAAGGCGTCCGCCGATACGGCGAGGACCCCTGCCGGTGCCGTAGCACCCAGTCCGCGGTAGCGCGCGCGATTGGCGAAGGCCAACGGCCGGGCATCGAACGGGCCGGCTTCGGGGATGCGGTATGCTTCGATGGTCATGTCGATATCGCGCCGGCGGCCTAACCGCCGGCTATCACGCGGTTCCACCGATCGACCCAGGCGCCGCGCTGGGCCGACATGAACTCCTGGTCGAGATCGATGATCCGCTCGGACTGCTCGGGCGTAAATTGGATACGCTCCTGCAACTCAACCGGAAGCATATCGATCATCGCGGGGTTGGTGCCGCTGTAGTTGAAGACATCGGCGACCCATAGCTGCTTTTGCGGATCGAGGGTGGAGTTCACGTAAGCTTCCGCCCACTGCTTGTTGCGTGTGTTGCGGGCGATACCCGTGCCGGAGAGATACGAGATCGCTCCCTCTTCGGGAAAAACCCACGCGACGTTGCCGCCCTGCTCGATGACGGTGTTGGTCTGCGATTTGTAAAGCAGGCCGATCGCCGCTTCCTCGTTGACGAGCGCGCTCATGATGGAGTCGGTATCCTTGGCCCAGATCGGATCCAGTTCCACCATTTCGCTCAGTTTCGCGAATCCGGCTTCCTCGTCCTTCAGGTCCGCGCCGGCTGCAAGCGCTCCGATGGGAATGATGTAGGGGCCGATCGAATGGGTGATCTCCGGTAGGACGATCGCGCCTGCATATTCAGGATTCCAGAGATCGGCGAAGCTTTTGGGCGGCGTTTCCACAAGATCCGGGTTGTAGGCGATGCCGAGAGCTGAGTAGATTTGGGCAACCCAACCCTTTCGCCGGAACCGCTCGGGAACCTGAGCAAGGAACGGCAGGTTCTCGGAGCCCGGGTCCAGATCCTCCAGGACGCCTTGGGACTCCGCCAACGGAACGACGCCGTCCGCCAGCTGAACAAGATCGTAGATCTGGTTGTCGAGGCTGATGCGCAACTTGGTGATGCGCTCGACCGGGCTGGAGCCACGATCCTGAACGATGCGGATACCGGTCTCTTCCGCGAAGGGGGCGTCGATGTTCTGAGCCATCCCGTCGCCCCATAGACCACCCCACGTCATCATCGACAGCGTTTCCGGCTTTGCCTGAGCAAAGGCTGGCACTCGACCGAATGCACCGTAGGCGGCGACCGAGCCGGCCATGGTCAAAAACGTTCTTCTTTGCATCGGAGCATCCCCAAAAGTACGAACCATATCAAATTGGTTCATTCGCCTTCGTGTATCCTTGCCTATAGCAGAACGCGCATGACCCATTCCGTCAACCGCATATTGCCGGCAGATGTGGCTATTGCATATGCTAACGTGGCAGCTGCCCACCAAACCTGCAAATTGCCTGTCTAATGGATTGGTTCGGATAGGTTCGCCGCTTTCTTTTGCAACGCATCATATGGGTCCGCCACGTGTCCGCTTTGTCCAACCAGCTGAAACAGGTCGAATCGACGTTGCGCGACGCGCTTTCCACCAGCGACGAGCACTTCGTCGAAGACGGCAAGCTGTTACCCGAGCGCGAGATAGCGGTACGTCTGGGCGTTGGGCGCCGCGTCGTCCGGCAGGTTCTCACGCGGTTGGAGGGAGAGGGTCGGGTCTACCGCAAACAGGGGCATGGCACCTTCGTGCGGGAAATGCCGAACCGCTCGACCAACCATTTATCATTAAGCCAGATCACCAGTCCCAGCGATCTGATCGAGACGCGGCAGCTTATAGAACCGATGCTTGCTGGGCTCGCAGCCGTCCGCGCGACACCGCGAGAGATCGCCGAGATGGAGGTCGTCGTAGAGCGGGCGCATACGGCTGTCGACGCCGAGTCCTACGAGCGTTGGGACAGTCTCTTCCACACGAAGATTGCCGAAAGCGTCCGCAACCGCATGCTGCTTGCGGTCTTCCGCCTCGTCAACTCCGTGCGTTCGGAACAGCAGTGGATCCGAGCGCGCCGAGAGGTGTTCACGCCCGGGGTCAGCGAGGAGATGGTGGAACAGCATCGCGCCATCCTTGCGGCGATCCGCGACGGTTCATCGCGCGCAGCCAGCGCGGCCATGCGGAGCCACATTGAGTGCGCCGCCAAAAGGATCCGCTACAACACCGAATGACAACTCAAGGCTGAAAGCCCACACCGCAGCGTATGCCGAGTAAAGGCTGTCTACGGTAACTGCCATTCAGCCTCCGACCCCTTCCAGACCACTGCGAGCTGCATGAGGTTGGCCGGCAAGCGGACATCGGCACCGCCGCAATGCAGTTATGCTGGATCACGCCGTCTTGGTGCCGATGAGCGCCCTTAAGCGTTCAGCGTCCGCAGGGCTAGCGGGGTTGTATACGATCATGCCAAGTTCGGGCCGCCCCTCGACCGCGAAGGACGAGAACTCCAGCTCGAGCGAACCTGCTTCCGGGTGGTGGATGCGCTTTATGCCCTCGCCGTGTGCGACTACGTTGTTGTCCTGCCACAGCGCCTCGAACTCGGGGCTTGTCCGGCGAAGATCTCCGATGAGCGCCGTTGCTTCAGCACTGCCGCTTGCCCCCGCTCGCGCCACGTCCGCCCGAAACGCGCCTACCACGAAGCGAGCGACGCTTTCCCAATCCTCCTGCTTGGCGCGGATGCGCGAACTGCTGAACATCAGACGCAGGATGTTGCGTCCCTCCCTCGGCAGCTTGGAGTAATCGGTCAGCAAAGCGGCGGCAGCACGGTTCCAACCGACCACGTCCCACATCGCTGTCTTGATGATGGCGGGACTGAACCGCATCGCGTCCAGCACGCGTTGCAGCCGCGGGCTGACGCCATCGACCGGCTGGTAGCTTACCTCCGGCGGGCGGCCCAAGCCTAGCATGTAGATGTGCTCTCGCTCGGATGCGGTGAGCATCAGCCCCTTGGCGATCCTATCGAGCACGTCGGCCGACGGAGCGCCGCCGCGCCCCTGCTCTAGCCAAGTATACCACGTCGGACTGATATTGGCACGCGCGGCGACCTCTTCGCGGCGAAGCCCAGGCGTGCGACGTCTGCCGCCGACAAAGCCAAACGATGCTGGGTCGAGGCGGGTCCGCCGATCGCGCAGGTAAATGCCGAACTCGTTTGTCGACTTTTCAGGCATGACCGGTCCTGTTGAATTCTATACCCCGATAAGATCACTACTTTAACATGCTGAAGTCCGCAGCGACATTCCTCCCCTCAAACAGGAGGTTTTCATGCGCGTCTTCTTGACCGGGGCAACCGGCTTTATCGGTTCCCGTATACTGCCTCAACTGCTCGCCGCCGGCCACCAGGTGATCGGCAACGCTCGATCCGAGGCTGGCGCCCGTCGGTTGGAGCAGGTTGGCGCCGCTGTGCACAGCGGCAACCTTAGCAATCCGGAGGGACTCGCCAAAGGCGCCGAGACTGCTGATGCCGTGATCCACACGGCGTTCGATCACGATTTCTCGCGGTACGCCGAGAATTGCGAGAAGGATCGGCGTGTCATCGAGGCGATCGGCGACGTGCTCGTTGGGTCGGATCGACCCCTACTCATTACCTCGGCCATCGGCATGGGGAGCCCTAGAGCCGGGGAGTTCGCGCGTGAGGACGTGCTTGACCGCAACCACCTCATGCCCCGCATCGCTAGCGAGCTCGCGGGTTTGACGGTCGGGGAGCGCGGCGTCTCCGTGGGGGTCGTTCGATTGTCGCAGGTCCACGATCCAGTAAAGCAGGGGTTGGTCTCGCCCTTGATAGCGCTTTCTCGGCAAACGGGCGTCTCGGCTTATGTCGGGGACGGTAGCAACCGTTGGTGCGCCGCCGCCGTCGAGGACGTCGCCCGCCTGTACGTGCTTGCGCTGGAGCGACATGAACCCGGCGCCCGCTGGCACGCAGTGACCGAGGAGGCCCTTTCCTTCCGCTCTATTGCGGAGGCGATCGGCGATGGGCTGGACGTGCCGGTCACTTCATTGACGGAAAGCGAGGCGAAGAAGCATTTCGGGTGGATGGCGGGCTTTGCCGCCTTCGACATGCCTGGCTCGGGTGCTATCACCCGCGAACGGCTCGGTTGGGTGCCCGAAGGTCCGACACTCTCAGAGAACCTCGCGAGGATGGACTACTCCGCTATTCCTGCCTAAAGGCAAAACCGCACCATTTCTCTGAGCTGCCGCTCCATCTGGTCATGTTCTCACGGTAGCCTCAGCTTAGGTGCGTGACGGACTGCTCGAACAGCTTCAGCGCCAAGTACCGGGTTAACGGACTTCTGGCTGACCACGGCACATGCGCATTAGATCGCTACCGGATCAAAACTGCCTAACCGCATTCTACCTCCATTGAAGGCATACGCTTGTCTGATTTTGGGGCCGTTTGCGGACAGTCCGCTTCTGGGCTTACGATAGGCGAAGGCTGCCGTTCAGCTTCGGGGCGCATTGCCGACGTCCGTAGTGTCGTGCGCGAGCGTCCGCTTGTGGGTAAAAGCAAGTTCTGCCTCAACGTCTAAGCTGGGGGCGCAAAGTGGCCGTCGCACCTTGGAAAGCCAGCTGTCGGCTTCCCACCCCGTCGAGGCAGTTGGCTCTGGTGAAGTGGACGCACGGAAGCTGCCCTTCCGCTTGCGAGCTTTGGCAACGCCTTGTTAAACGATGTTGCCTCCGAGAGAGGCGTTGCCTAATACCCCTCGATGAACTCGTTCGATCAGTCGCTTTTCCTCGCCCTAAACGCATCGACAGAGCATTTTGGGTTCCTCGCCTGGGCAGCCTTCCTAGCCGCCAAGCTGGTGATCTACCTCGTCCCGGTGCACCTTATCCTGCTCTGGGTGCTCGGCGGCAGCGCGGCCCGAAGAGCAGCGCTCACGCTGTTTGCGTCACTCATCCTGGCCTTGGTTGCGAGCTACCTTCTCGGTGCGCTTTTTCCCGCGCAACGCCCCTTCCAGATTCCTCTCGGCCATCAGCTGCTCGACCATCGCGGCAGCCCTTCCTTCCCAAGTAACCACGGGCTCATCATGTTCACCTATGCGATGACGCTGGTACTTATTGGCTGGGGGCGGCTCGCCGCGACCATTGCCATTGCGGGGATCGCGGTGGCCTGGTCACGCATCTACCTAGGCGTCCATTTTCCCTTCGACATGGTGGGTGCGCTCATTCTGTCGCTCCCGTCCTCCTGGCTTGCTGTCCAGCTCGACATGGCCTTTGGTAAAGCATGGACCAGGCTTCTGGAACACGCCTATCTCTCCGTGGCCGGGGTGCCGGACGCTTGGATCAAGCGGTGGACGGGAACCGCCCGTACACCGCATGGGCCGACACGCGGCCGATGACCCATCCAGCCTATGGCGCGCCGGATCGTGGCACCGATGGCGACGCCGCGCTCCCCGCCGACCGGCCGGAGCGTCGAAACCCGTCACCGGCCGTACGGCGTCTGCGCTCTCTGTATCACGGACGCAGCAAGAGCGCCCTGCGCTACCAGCGCGCGGTCCTTCTCATCGATTTCGTGATCATCGCCTTCTTCGTGGCCACGCCGGTCCTGCGCGACCAGGCCATCTTCCTGTGGGTGGATTATGCCATCGCCCTCGTCGTCGCGGCGGAGCTGACGGCGCGCGGGCTCGCATCGCTCGATCGTCGGCGCTGGTTGCGCGAACCGGCGGTCCTCGTCGACATCGTGGTCCTGATCACGCTCATGTTCCCGTACACATTCGCCAACTGGGGCTTCCTGCGGATCGTCCGGCTCTGGACCCTGTCGCGGAACGACGTGTTCTGGCGTGCCTTCCTGGGCGGTTCGCTGCGCCGGTGGGAGGAAACGGTCCGCGCGTCGCTCAACCTCGTCACCTTCCTGTTCGTGTCGACCGGCTTCGTCTACACCTTCTTCTTTCGTGACGGATCAGGCCTGGAAGGCTACGTCGATGCCTTCTACTTCACGGTCGCAACGGTGACGACGACGGGGTTCGGCGACATCACGCTGCCGGGTACGATGGGAAAGCTCACCTCGATCGTCATGATGATCTGCGGCATTTCCCTGTTCGTCCGCCTCGGGCAATCCCTCTTCCGGCCGGCCAAGGTCGTCTATCCCTGCCCGCAATGTGCCCTGCAGAAGCACGACCTAGACGCGGTCCACTGCAAGGCCTGCGGTCATATCCTGAAGATCCCCAATCCCGGGCGATGACAGGCTCCTTGCCAAGCGAGCCGCGGTAGAGCTGTGCAGGAGCGCCGCCAACTGAAAATGCTCGCACCCCCGCTGGGTCGAGCGTCAACTCCAATCATAATCGAACGAAAGCCGCAGGATGATTAGAGCTCTTTACGACTGGACCCTTCGCCTCGCCGCCAAACCACGGGCGAATTACGCGCTGGGCGCCGTCTCCTTCGCGGACAGTTCATTCTTTCCGGTTCCACCGGATATCTTGCTGATACCCATGGTGATCGCGAATCGCCGGCGGGCTTGGCGGCTCGCCTTGATCTGCACGCTCACCTCGGTCCTCGGCGCCATTGCAGGATATGTCATCGGCGCCGCGCTTTTCGAGCAGGTCGCACGGCCCATACTTGCACTCTACGGCTACTCCGAACGCTTCGCCGAGTTCGCTATCACCTATAACGAGTATGGCGCCTGGATCGTGCTGATCGCCGGCCTGACACCGTTCCCCTTCAAGGTGGTGACGATTGCCAGCGGCGCGACGGGCCTGGATTTCGTCAGCTTCGTCCTGTTGTGCACGCTGGCACGCGGAACGCGCTTCTATCTGGTCGCAGGACTACTCTACGCCTTCGGCCCACCGATCCGGGATTTCATCGAACGCAGGCTCGGCCTCGTCTTCGTGGTCCTTCTGGTGCTGCTCATCGGTGGCTTCGCGGCCGTTCGTTACTTTGCCTGACATGGCAGGCGTGGCGCGGCGAACCGCAACTTAAGATCCGGTCACAAGAGCGTGAGTTCGAGCGCAGCATCGTTGCCATGATCCGCTTTCTGAAAGAGACCTGAACAAAGGAGAGATTCGCCACCTGCGCAAAAATGCTCGGGCAATCTCTTGCTGCAGGGGAGGGTTTGCGTGAGCGCGACATTACTGATCGTGATCGGGCTGGTGTGCTTTGCTATCGGCTATTTCGTTTACTCGAAGTTCGTCGCGGAAAAGATTTACGCGCTCGACCCGAACTACGTTACGCCCGCCCATTCCATGAAGGACGGCGTCGATTACGTACCGACCAATCGCTTCGTTCTATGGGGCCATCACTTCACATCAGTCGCCGGTGCGGCGCCGATCGTGGGTCCCGCCATTGCGGTCATCTGGGGCTGGGCTCCGGCCTTCGCCTGGGTCGTGCTCGGCACGATCTTCTTTGCCGGCGTGCACGATTTCGGCGCCTTGTGGGCCAGCGTGCGCAACAAGGGCCAGTCCATCGGTTCGCTGACGGCGAACGTTCTCGGCCCGCGGGCACGCAACGTGTTCATGCTGGTCATCTTCCTGCTGCTGCTCATGGTGAACGCGGTCTTCGCCGTCGTCATCGCCGGCCTGCTCGTCCGCTTCCCCACATCCGTCATTCCGATCTGGGGCGCCATCGTCGTGGCCCTCGCCATCGGCCAGCTGATCTACCGCCACCATGTGGGACTGCTCTGGCCTTCGGTGATCGGTGTCGTCGTCCTCTACGCGATGATCTGGCTGGGCCAGGCCGTACCCATTACCCTGCCGGACAGCGTCTTCGGCATGAACCCGACGACGCAGTGGATCCTGCTGCTCTTTATCTATGCCGGGATCGCGTCGCTCCTGCCGGTCTGGGTCCTCCTGCAGCCGCGGGACTACATCAACGGCCTGCAGCTGTTCGTTGGCCTGATCCTCTTGTACGGGGCCACGGTCCTTGCCGGCCCGAGCATCGTGGTTCCTGCCTTCAACACCGACGTTCCTCCCGGAACCCCGAGCTTCATCCCCCTTCTGTTCGTGACGATCGCCTGCGGCGCCGTCTCTGGCTTCCACGGCCTCGTCTCGTCCGGAACCTCATCCAAGCAGCTCAACAAGGAGACCGATGCCCGGTTCGTCGGCTACTTCGGCGCCGTCGGCGAAGGCATGCTCGCCTTGGCGGCGATCGTCTGCGCCACGGCGGGCTTCGCCTCGCTCGAAGCCTGGAAGGGGGTCTACACGCAGTTCTCGGCCGGCGGGGTCAACGCCTTCGTTGAAGGCGGTGCCAACATCCTGTCCAATGGCATCGGGCTCGACGTCGGCATTTCAGCCACGATCCTGACCGTGATGGCGGCGCTCTTCGCCGGGACGACCATGGATACGGGCCTGCGCCTGCAGCGTTACGTCGTCCAGGAAGTGGGAGAGATCACCGGTGCCGCGCCGCTGAAGAGCGGAATGGGCGCGACCTTCATCGCGCTCGCCTGCTGCCTAGCGCTTGCCTTCGGCGCGGGTTCGGGTGGTACGGGCGGAATGCTCATCTGGCCCCTATTCGGAACCACCAATCAGCTCCTGGCCGGACTGACCCTGTCCATCATCGCCGTGATGCTGATGCGGCTGCGCCGCCCCGTCATCTACGTCCTCATTCCGCTCGTCTTCCTACTGACGATGTCGATCTTCGCCCTGTTCATCCAGCTCGGCACCTTCGTGAGCAGCGGGCAGTGGCTCCTCGTCACGCTGAACCTTGCCGTGCTGGCTGCCGCGATGTTCGTCACCTTCGAGGCCGTCATGGCGATGAAGCGGGAGCGGGAGGCCCAGGCGACGCAGGCGGCGGAATGACCCGGGACCTCTTCTCCGCCATATCCGACGGGCTGCGCGAGTTCTATGTGGCCCCGTACCGTCGGACATTCGCCCGCGCGGCGCGGGAGGAAGAAGACCTGTTCATGATGCTGGCCATGAGCGAGGCGCTCGGCGTGCCGAACCCGGCGACCTACTATACGCTGGAACTTCTGCCCGAGATGCTGGACCGGTACCACGACTGGCACCGCCGCATGGGCCTACCCCACTCGCCCCTCGACGGGTTGCGATGCTGCTGACACGGCTGTCGGGCCGCAGGCTGCTCTTCTTCGGCGGCAAGGGCGGCGTCGGAAAGACGACGCTCGCATCGGCCGTCGCAGCAGGCTTGGCCGACAGCGGCAAGCGGGTGCTCCTGGCATCGACCGACCCTGCGCATAATCTCGGCCATATATGGGGGCGCGAGGTCGGCCCCCTGCCGGTTCGGCTGGCGGCGGGGCTGGACGCGCTGGAGATTGATCCGTCGCAAACGGTCGATGCCCATCTTTCGGCCGTAGCCGACACGTTGCGGCCTATGCTGCCCGAACGCCTGCGCGCCCCGTTGCAGCATCATCTCACCCTGGCGCGCGATGCCCCCGGCATGGCGGAAGCCGCCCTTCTGGAGAAGATGGCCGATATCGTCAGCGCCGGCCTGTCCTCCCATGACGTCGTCATCTTCGATACGGCACCGTCCGGCCATACGTCGCGGCTCCTCGAGCTGCCCGAGCAGATGGCGGCCTGGACCGAGGGCATGATGGGACGCCGCGACAGGGCCGACCGGTTCAAGGCGGCGCTCGGCCAGTTTCGGGCTTATAGTCCCGACACGGCGAGCGAGGCGCGCGAGCATACAATCCGTCACGTCCTTTCGAAGCGCCGCGACAAGTTCAACACCATGCGCGCCGCCTTGACGGATGAAGGGCTGACGGCCTTTCTCATCGTGCTGGCAGCGGAACGGCTGCCTGTGCTTGAAAGCCTGGAACTCGACACCCGGCTTCGGCGCGCGGGCATACCGGTGGCGGGCTTTATCCTGAACCGCCTGGCGCCGGCCGATGCCGGCGCGTTCCAGGACGCGCGTCGCGCCGGCGAGCGCCCCTACGTCGCGCAGATGCAGGATGCCGTGGGCCCGCGCCTTCTGGCCCGCCTTCCTATGCTCGCATCCGAAATCGTGGGGCCGGACGCGCTGCTGCAATTCTTTCGTTCCGAAATTGCTGTACCATCCTGAGCCGCTAGACTCCGGTGGTGACCGCATCTATGCCCCGGTCTGGGGGGTGAACTTTTTCGGAGTTGCACAACAATGACAGTCCTTATCGACGCCTTGAACGGCGTTCTGTGGAATTACATCCTCATATACGGGCTTCTCGCGGTCGGTATTCTCTTCACCTTTCGCCTGGGCTTTCTACAGCTCCGCCACTTCCCCGAATTCTTCCGGGTCGTCTCCAAGTCCGAAACGACGGACAAACACGGCATCAGCCCCTTCCAGGCCCTGACCATCTCGCTCGCGTCCCGCGTCGGTACCGGCAACATCGCCGGCGTTGCCGTCGCACTGTCGCTTGGCGGACCCGGCGCCATCTTCTGGATGTGGGTCGTCGCGTTCCTCGGAATGGCGACGGCCTATGCCGAATCCACCCTCGCCCAATTGTACAAGGTCGAGAATGCCGAAGGCCAGTATCGCGGCGGCCCGGCCTTCTACATCGCCAGGGGTCTTCGTGCTCCCTGGGCAGGCAGCCTCTTCTCGATCTTCCTCATCCTGTCCTTCGGCCTTGTCTTCAACGCCGTGCAGGCGAATTCGATCGCCGATGCGATGGAAGGGGCTTTCGGCTTCGACAAGCTGTCGGTGGGCATCGCTGTCGCCATCCTGGCCGGCATCATCATCTTCGGCGGGATCCGTCAGATCGCCCGCGTCGCGGAAGTCATCGTGCCCCTCATGGCCGGGCTCTACCTGCTCCTGGCCATCGTCGTCGTGATCATGAACCTGTCGGAGATCCCCGGCGTCCTTGCCTTGATCTTCAGCCACGCCTTCGGGCTTCAAGAAGCCGCCGGCGGCGTCACCGGCGGTGTCCTGGCCGCGATGCTCAACGGGGTGAAGCGCGGCCTCTTCTCGAACGAGGCGGGGATGGGTTCGGCACCCAACATTGCCGCCGTCGCAACGCCGCAACCGCACCATCCATCGTCGCAGGGTTTCGTGCAGGCGCTCGGCGTCTTCATCGACACCATCGTCATCTGCACCTGCACCGCCATCATGATCCTTCTGTCGGACGTCTACCAGTTCGGCGGCGCGATCGAAGGCGCCACGCTGACGCAAAATGCGCTGAGTGAGCAGTTCGGTGCCTTCGGACTGTATTTCATTGCAGTGGCAATCTTCTTCTTTGCCTTCACTTCGATCATCGGCAACTTCGCCTATGCCGAAAATGCGATGGCCTTCCTGAGCGCCGATGGGAAGGTCCCCATGACGCTCCTGCGGCTCGCTGCCATGGCCATGGTCGTCTGGGGCGCCTATGAAAGCGTGGCGACCGTCTTCAACGCTGCGGATGCGTCCATGGGACTGATGGCAACCATCAATCTTATTGCGATCGTGCTCCTGTCGGGTACGGTGGTCAAACTGACCCGCGACTATTTCCGGCAGCGTGCAGCGGGCAAGTCGCCAGTCTTCGTAGCGGACGATTATCCGGAGCTGCAGGGCCGCATCGATAGCGATATCTGGTCAAAATGACGTCTGATGGTGTTCCGGTACCGGAACACCATCTCGCACTCTGCATAAGCATAGATTCTTTGTGAGCGTGTTGACGCAGCTCGCTTTAGCCCGCTATCCCGCTGGTGATAATTGGGGATCTGTGCTTACGTGGCAATAAGCTTAACTCTGCTATTCATCATTTCGGGCTTGTGCTTCTGGCTTCTGCGCCTGACCGGTGCGCGGCTCGGCACGGCGGCAGCGCTCATCCCCTTCGCCCTGTTCGTCTGGTTTATCCTCTATCTGCCGGACATCGGCAGTGGGTTCGAAGTCGTCGAAGACATCAGCTGGGTGCCTTCACTCGGAGTTTCGCTGACCTTCCGGCTGGACGGGTTCTCGCTGCTGTTCACCCTTCTGGTAACCGGCATCGGAACCCTGGTCGTCCTGTATGCCAACGCCTATTTCGCCGATGCGCCGGCCACCCGGCGCGCCAGCTTCATCGGCCTGATCCTCCTGTTCATGGCGGCGATGCTCGGGACAGTATGGTCCGACCATCTCATCGGCCTCTATGTGTTCTGGGAGCTGACTAGCCTCTTCTCCTATCTCATCATCGGCTTCGACGCCGCCAAGAAGGATGCGCGCAAGGCGGCCCTGCAATCGCTGATAGTCACCGCGGGCGGAGGACTGGCGCTCTTCGGCGGTATCCTCCTGATCGGCCTGACGCTGGATACCTGGTCCCTGTCGCAGATCGCCATGCGCGGCCCGGAGCTTGCCGCTTCGCCGCTCGCACCGGCCATCCTGGTGCTTGTGCTTATCGGCGCATTCACCAAGTCTGCGCAGTTCCCGTTCCATTTCTGGCTGCCCAACGCCATGGCCGCGCCGACCCCGGCCTCGGCCTTCCTGCACTCGGCCACCATGGTCAAGCTGGGCGTCTACCTTCTGGCCCGTTTGGACGCCCCCTTTTCCGCCATGCCCGCCTTCGGGCCGACGCTCGTCTTCTTCGGGGCGCTGACGCTGCTGGTCGCCGCGCTGCGCGCGCTGATGCAGGGCGGCTTCAAGGCCATCCTGGCGCAGTCGACCGTTGGCTCGCTCGGCCTGCTTGTCATGCTCATCGGCCTCGGCGGCACTGTCGCCAGCGTTGCGGTCGTCACCTTCATCCTTGCCCATGCGCTGTACAAGGCGGCCCTGTTCTTCTGCGCCGGGACGGCCATCCATGCGACGCACCAGCCCGACATCCTTGCCATGCGTGGCCTCAGCAGGCGCCTGCCGCTCACGGCAACGGCCTGCGTACTCGCGGCACTGGCGATGGCCGGCCTGCCGCCTTTGTTCGCCTTCATCGCCAAGGAGACGATCTTCGAGGCGATGCTGGGCGATCGTGCGGGTTACTTGCTCCTGGTCGCCGCAGTCGTCGGCAACGCGGCCTTCGTGATGATCGGCCTGACGGCGGCGCTGCGGCCCTTCCTACTTGGCTCGGGAGCCCCATCGAAAATCTATCACGGGGAATCGCCGGGCCTCGTCGCCGGGCCGCTGCTGCTCGGAGCGGCGGGCTTTCTGTTCGGCCTCTTTCCCAATGTCGCCGAACCGCTGACCAATGCGGCGGCCACGGCGATCGCGGGCCAGGAGGTCGCCTTTTCGCTGTATCTCTGGCACGGCGTCACGCCCATGCTGATGCTCAGCCTTGCCGTGGTGGCGCTCGGCGTCCTGCTCTACCTGGCCTGGCCGCTAGCCGTGCGCCGGCTCGGCAGCAATGTGGTGCTGGCCAGGCTCCTCGGCGACGCCGGATACAACCGCCTGTTCGAGGGCACGCTGGCGCTGGCCCGCCTGTCCACCCGCATGCTGCAGAATGGCGACCAGCACCGCTATACGGCGATCGTCCTAGCCACGGTCCTGGCCGTGTCGGCAGGGACGCTGGTTCTGGTCGCACCGTCGATGCAACTGGACCTGTCCATGGAAGGCTTCCGCCTAGCGCCGACCGCCGTGCTGATCCTGATGGTGGCCGGCGGCATGATCGCGACACGGGTGCGCTCGCTTCTGACCTCCGTCGTTTCCATGGGCATGATCGGCTTCGGCTCGGCGCTGATCTTCCTCCTGAACGGTGCGCCCGACCTCGCCCTGACCCAGTTTTCGGTCGAAGTACTGATCGTCCTGATCCTGACGGCGCTTCTTCTGCGCACTCCGGTTCGACTCGGTCATTCGCGCACCCGTTCCGAACGGGTCATGGATGCGGCGATGTCGGTGGGCTTCGGCCTCCTGCTCTTCGCCGGCCTCCTCGCCATGACCGGCGCGCCGCTCGACCTAAGCCTTTCCGAATTCTACGGACGCGCCTCCTATGCCGAGGCCTATGGCCGGAACGTCGTCAACGTCATCCTGGTGGACTTCCGCGCCCTCGATACGATGGGGGAAATCGCGGTGATCTGCCTGGCTGCCATCGGCGTCTGGGGAATGCTGCGTGTCCGTGGCGCGCATCGCAGGGGGAAATCCGCATGAGCTCGCTCGTCCTGTCGGCGATGTCCCGCATCATTTTCGTGATCATGTTCGCGGTATCGCTCTTTATTCTCTACCGTGGCCACAACTTCCCAGGCGGTGGCTTTGTGGGCGGCCTCGTGGCGGCTTCGGGATTTGCGGTTCTGGCACTTGCGGATGGCGCGGCGTCCGCACGCACGGCCTTGTATGTCCATCCCGTGGCACTAGCGGGTTGCGGCCTGACCATGGCCATTGTCAGCGGACTGCCGGGCCTGGTGACCTCGTCGTCCTACCTGACCCATTGGTGGCTGCACATCGGAAACTTCCACGCCGGCACTGCGCTTTTCTTCGATATCGGTGTCTATCTCGTCGTGATCGGCGGCGTCATGGCCATGGTGCTGCGCTTCTACGAGGAAACCGAAGCATGAACCTGATCTACGCGCTGGCGATCTCGGCGCTGGCGAGCTGCGGGGTCTACATGCTTCTGTCGCGCCACGTCATCCGCATCATCATCGGCGTCGCCATCCTGTCGGCGGCGGTCAATCTGGTGATCCTGTATAGCGGGCGGATCGTCAGCAGCCTTCCGCCCATCATGCCGGCCGACATGTCGGAACTGGGCATGGACACCGCAAACCCCCTGCCGCAAGCGCTGATCCTGACGGCCATCGTAATCGGCTTTGCCTTGACGGCTTTCGCATCGGCGCTGGCGCTCCAGCTCATGCGCTCGAACGGAGCCATCGATACGCGCGATCTGAACGACGCGGAGCGCCTCGGCAGCCCCTTCGACGCCGAGGAGCACCGTTGATGGGGGGCATGATGATGACGAACGCCGTCCTCTGGCCGGTCCTGGCGCCAGTGCTGGCCGCTGGCCTGACGGCGCTTCTGTGGAATTTCCGCAAGGCGCAGCGGATCGTTTCCCTGCTGGGCACGCTGGCGACGTTCCTCGCCGGTCTTTACCTGTTGCGGCGGGTGGATATGGATGGCGTCGTGGCCGTCCAGTTCGGTACCTGGGCAGCACCCTTCGGGATCAGCTTCGTGGCGGATCGGCTGGCCGCCGCCATGGCCGCCATCACCGGCCTCATGGCCCTCGCAACGATGATCTTCGGAACGGCCGACATCCGGCAGCGGGAAGAACGCGCCGGCTTCCACCCGCTCTTTAACGGGATGCTGGCGGGCGTCAACGGCGCCTTCCTGACGGGGGATATCTTCAATCTCTATGTTTGGTTCGAGATCATGCTCATCACGGCGATGGGCCTGCTCGCGATCGGCCGGACCCGCGCCCAGCTCGACGGCGTCTTCAAGTATGCCGTGCTGAACCTTTTGTCGACGCTCCTGTTCCTGATGGCCGTCGGTATGCTCTACGGCGTTTCCGGCTCGCTCAACATGGCCGATATCGCCCTGAAGCTGCGCGGCGCGGAACCCTCCCTGACGCTCGTCATCGTGGGCGTCCTCCTGTTCTGCGGCTTCGGCATCAAGGCGGGCTACTTCCCGCTGTTCTTCTGGCTTCCGGCCTCCTACCACACGGCGTCGATTACAGTGGCAGCCATCTTCGCCGGCCTTCTGACGAAGGTGGGCGTCTATGCCTGCTTCCGGGTCTTCACCCTGATTCTGCCCATGGAGACCTCTGGCCTCGGACCGGTGATAGCGGTGATCGCGGCCGGCACCATGGTGTTCGGCGTATTCGGGGCCGCGGTGCAATGGGATGTGAGGCGGATCCTGTCCTTCCACATTGTCAGTCAGATCGGATACATGCTCCTGGGCCTAGCTCTCGCGACACCCGCAGCGCTGGCGGGCGGCATCTTCTATATCGTCCACCACATCGTCGTGAAGGCGAACCTGTTCCTGATCGCCGGCGCCATCCATCGCGGCTCGGGCAGTTTCGATTTGCGCAGGAGCGGCGGCCTCCTGGCGGCCCACCCCATCCTGGCCGTCCTGTTCCTGATTCCCGCTTTGTCGCTGGGAGGCATTCCGCCCTTGTCGGGCTTCTGGGCCAAGTTCATGGTCATCGACGCTACGTTCAGCGCGGAGCGCTGGTGGCTTGCGGGCCTTGGGCTCTTCGTCGGCCTGCTCACCCTCTATTCGATGAGCAAGATTTGGGCCGAAGGCTTCTGGAAGCCCGCACCGCAGTGGCAGAAGCGCAGGCGCGCAGTTCCGGCGCCCTTCTACGCCGCGATCATGCTGCTGGCAGCCCTGACGGTCACCATCGGGCTCTTCGCGCAGCCATTCGTGGCCTTTGCCGAAGCGGCCGCCCAGCAGTTGGTGGACCCCACCCAGTACATCGAAACAGTGTTGGGCATGAGGATCGGCTGATGGCAAACTCGCTCGTCTCGCGCATCGCCGCCGGCTCGGAACTTTTCATCGTCTTCTTCCGGGAACTGATCACGTCGTCATGGGCGGTCGCACGCGCCGCCTTTGCGCGAGACCCGGCAACGCGCTCGGCGATCGTGGCCGTGCCCATCACGCTGAAGACGGACCTCGGCATCGCAACGCTGGCCAACATGATCACCCTGACGCCGGGCACCTGCTCGCTGCATGTCAGCGATGACCGCAAATGGATCTACGTCCATGCGCTCGATGCGCCGGACCCGGAGGGTCTCGTCAGCGGCATCGTTTCGACTTTTGAGGCGCGGATACGGAGGGTGGAACTATGATCGAACAGCTCGATCACATACTCAGTATAGTAAACGCCACGCTCGTCGCATTGCTGGTGGTTCCGCTGGCCATGACCTTCTGGCGCATGGCGCGCGGTCCCGGCTTTGCAGACCGGTTCATCGCTATCGATATGCTAACGGGCATTGCTATCACCCTTGCGGCCCTGACGGCCGATCTGACGGGCCGCCGCGAATTCTTGGATGTAGCAGTCGGCGTCGCGCTCATCTCCTTCGTGGCGACATGCGCCTTCGCGGCCTTCCTGGAACGGAGACTTTGATGAGCGCACTGCTTCTCCTCTTTGCCGTCGTCTTCAAGCTGATCAGCGTCGCCTTCATCTTCGCGGCCGCCCTTGGCCTTATCCGCTTTCGCGATCCATTCCAGCGCATGCATGCCGCAACCAAGGCGGGCACGGTCGGCGCAATCTTCGCGATCCTCGGAACCATATGCTCGATGCAAGGTGTCGGTCCAACAATTATTGGTGCCTTTGTCATAGCCTTCCTGTTGCTGACCGTTCCAATTGCAGGCCATCTGCTCGGCCGCGCGGCCTACACGTCGGGCGAGAAGATCGATGGACTCCTAGGCGATGACGCACTTTCCAGCGTGATCGAGCGGCAGGGATCCTCACTTGAGGAACGGATCGCAGTCGAACGGGAGCGCTAGGCCGCGTACATCATCGACTGTATCGAGGATTTGAAGGTGCGGACGCGACCCGGCCCGTTCAGGGAAGAGGCGAATCCCGGCGCAGTTTTTTCGCGCACGCGTCCAGCCTTTCGGCCTTGGATGCCTTCTGAGCATCAATCCGGTCCTGGTGGTGACGCCGGGTGGACCAGAATGCAAAGGCAATGAAGGCTGCGACGGCAACAATGACGAGAAGGTCGATCAGGGTCATGCATAGTGTCTCCGACGCTGGCGGCCCGACCAACGTTTTTCCAAGACCTGCATCCGCCCTTTAGCGCCTGCACCCGGCGTGGATATCGAACGCTTCCCCGCCTTTCGGCAAGATCGCCTGTTTCAAGACTGTGTGAAGGCTGCACGGCCGCAGCTACTCTTTTAATTCTGGGCTCTCGAGCAACCTGCGTGATCAAGCCGTAAAGTCTGCACCGTGTATCATCGGCATCGCGCGCCTCGGTATATATTGCAAAGGGCTGCTGTAGGCGGCATGTCTAATCACCGCCTTGTAGAGCGCATTGGGTGGCTGTGCGCAGCAATTCTCGACGCCAACGATGAGATGGGCCCAGCCGCCCGTTTTGTTGTCGACCCAACTGCAGCTTCAGCATCATCGAACGAGAAATCGTATCTTCGGAACTACTGGCTTGGCTGCTGCCGCGATGTAAAAGGTCGCCAGCGAGTACGTTTCAGTTAATTCGCGGTTGGATACGGAAAAGGCCAACATCCAACGCGAATAGCTGAACTCCGCAAAGAGCTAGCTGCAGAATTGCAAGCTTTTAAGCTTGTAAGCTTTCACGAAAATTGTGAGAACATAACCCGCTCGGCGCGCACCTCTGGGATGAGCTCGGCATGTCTGAGTGATCAAGCGAGAGTGCAATTCGCATGGACGTCTCGACTATATCAATATCTCCGGCGTCAATCACCACCGAAGCAAGAACGGCGAGAACGGTCTGACGAAACGTTGTTCTCCCTCAACAACCAAAATAAGGGTGCGCTGCAGCTGTTCGCGGGAAAGGGCTGAGCGTCCGGTTTGCAGCAAAGGCGGAGTTTGCCTAACGGTCTGAAAAGGGGCGCAAAGCAGTCATAGCGGCCGACCCCAATCAGCGCCGGCACTTGTTGTAACGTCAGCATTTAGGCGGATGGCCGGACGTGTCACTTTTGGCGAATTTGAACCAGATGTGACGGCGGTGCCGTGTCGTTTGGCACCCAACCTCAGGGTATACCGTGACGCGATAGATCTCTGCACTAGCCATCTACAGTGTAGGCGGCTCGCTTTGTGTTTAAGATCCCTTCTTTGGACGAAGGATCGGATGGCTCCCTTCAATGTCACGTTCCATGAAAAGCCTACCCTCCTCAACTGTCAGGCGCGCGTGATGGATGGCAGTCCGGCGCGCCGCAACGGTTTGCGGGCCGGTCGCCTGTACCAGTTCGTCCCATTCCGGGTGTGTAAAGTAAAAGAGCGCCGCATGACCGTCGAAGGCCTCGACATCGGCATGACGCACATAGCGTCGGTCGCCGGAATCGGCACCTGGCAGATCTCCGATCATGCCCTGCCTATGCCACTTGAGGCAATCATCGGATCGGTAGACGGCCTGCCCTCGCCATTCGTCGACGATCATCCAGTACCAACCGCCGAGCTTAAAGACATTCGGCCCTTCATGAGGCGCAGCGTTCGGCAGCCCGGCGATCACCCTGCCCTCGACCGTCCATGAAAACAGATCGCGGCTGGTAGCGCTCCAGGTGCTGGAGCCGTCTGCTTCATCCTTGTACCACATGCGCCAGAGGCCATCGGGGCAATGGAAGATGCAGGCGTCGATAACCCGGTTGCTGGACAGCTCGACCGAACCATGGCGTGTCCAACGCGCAAGGTCGGGACTGGTCAGATGGATGATTGAGCGGTCATGGCCGGCGGTCGTGGAGTCGGGTGAGCCTTCGATATAGGTCAGGTACATATGATAGACGTCGCCGTCGCGGATGATTTCGGGCGCCCATTTGGTGTTCCGGCCCGGATGGGCAGGATTGTCGAGACCGTCGACCGTGCCGCGATAATGCCATGACGCGCCATCGTCGGGCGACACCGCCACCCCGATCTCCGTGCCGTGAATCCACTTTTTTCCACCTGCCACCGAGGGGCGGCGGTTGGTGTAGAACATCCACCAGTCACCGGTCTTCCGGTTCCGGATAACGGTCGGGTCGGCTGCACCATCCTCGAGCGGATCGCGAAAGATTTGCCTGGACACGGAAAGCCGACCCTAGTTTTCGTTGTTGTCGTAGACGCGAAGCAGGCGGCCGTCCGGCTGCTCCATTAAACGACTCGGGCGCCCGGCCAGCGCCGTCACCTCACGGATTGCCGCACGGTTTGTGTCGAGCCGCCCTTCGCCCGCGTCTTCCGTCGAAAGAACGCTGTCTTTCAACAGGCGCGAGTAGGCATGTTCGGGAGCATCCAGAACGGCGCGCGCCGGCCCCATCTCCACGATGCGGCCCCGTTGCATGATCATCAGCCGGTCTGAGATGTAGTAGGCGGTCGCCAGATCGTGCGTGATGTAGATGACCGATACGCCATGATCGTCCCGCAGGCTTCGCAGCAGGTTGACGATGCTCATCCGAAGCGACGCATCCACCATCGACACTGGCTCGTCGGCAATCAGCAGGCGCGGGTTGGGGATCAGCGCCCGGGCGATGGCCGTGCGCTGCAACTGGCCGCCGCTCATTTCATGAGGGAAGCGGCCACCGATCTCGGC
Organism: Aureimonas sp. OT7; assembly: GCF_014844055.1. NCBI lineage: Bacteria > Pseudomonadati > Pseudomonadota > Alphaproteobacteria > Hyphomicrobiales > Aurantimonadaceae > Aureimonas > Aureimonas sp. OT7. The sequence continues at coordinate 2,257,928 of NZ_CP062167.1, read as the reverse complement.
CAGGCTCAGACCCACCTTTTGCAGGGCGGTATCGCTTGCTTGTGCGATCACCTTGCGGTCCCTCGTCTTCAGGAAGCGGCGCGCGGTGCTTTCAAGATAGCGATCCACGCGTTTCAGCGGGTTGAACGCCTCGAACGGGTTCTGGAACACGGGCTGAACATGCGACATGTACTCCAGCCGCTTGCGCCGCCCGTCCTTGCGGCTGACACGCTCTCCGCGAACGCGGATTTCCCCTTCGGTCACGTCTTCGAGACCAAGGATCATCCGCGCCAGCGTCGTTTTTCCGGAACCGCTTTCCCCGATGATCGTGAAGATCTCAGGCTTGTCGGCGCTCAACGAGAACGACGCATCGTTCACCGCGTTGACGATACGGCGCGCCAGCAGGCCGCCGGTGGAGAAGCGTTTGTAGACGCCGGCAACATCGAGCAAAGTGGTCATGCCGAGACCCCCGCGCGATGGGCGCTCCCGACCAGTGGCTTCACATCCTGCCAGCGCCAGCAGGCCGTTCTGTGGTCGCGCGCCACCGTTTCGAGGGGCGGCACGCTGCTGCGGCATTTTTCTACGGCCAGAGGGCAGCGCGGATGAAAGCGGCAGCCGCTCGGCGGATTGGAAAGGTTGGGCGGCCGGCCCTCCAGCGAGGGTCGCTGCGACGTGTCGCCGATCCGCGGCAGGCTGGCCACCAGATGCGCGGTATAGGGGTGTTTGGGTGCGAAGAACATGTCCCGCGTCGGGCCGTCCTCGACCAGCTTGCCGGCGTAGACGATGCCCACCCTGTCGGCGATATTGGCATGAACGCTCATATCGTGCGTCACGAAGATCACCGATGCGCCCATGGCCTTGCGCAAGTCCCGGATGAGGCTAAGCACTTCCTTCTGAACGACGACATCGAGAGCCGTCGTCGGCTCGTCGGCCAGAATGAACTGCGGGTGGCACACCGTCGCCAGCCCGATCGTGACGCGCTGGCGCATGCCGCCGGACAGTTCGTGCGGAAAGGCCCGCAGAACATCCGGCCCCAGGCCAAGCATCGCCAGATGCTCCGTGACGCGCGTCCTGAATGGCTCACCCTTCAGACCGAGCGGCCGGCTGGCGAAATCCTCGAAGGTCTTGCCGATGCGCCTTACGGGATTGAGCACGCTCATCGAGCCTTGCATGATGTAGGACAGGCGCTTCCACCGGATGGCGTCCACCTGTTCGGGCGATGCCTTCGTCAGGTCGATGCACATATCGCCGAAATCATAGGCGACCGTACCGTCCACAACCCGCATGGGTGGGCGTATCGCGGCCGCCAGCACCTTCAACAGGCTCGACTTGCCGGACGAGCTTTCGCCCGCGATGCCGTAAACCTCGTTGCGGCGCACGGCCATCGTCAGGCCGTCGACCGCGCGGACCTCGCGGTTCACGCCGAAATAGCCCATCTGATAATAGGCCTTGAGGCCCTCCACCGTCAGGATATTCTCGCTCATGGCCCTCAGCCCCCCATCCTGCGCAGCCGGCTTCGCGGATCGATATATTCGTTGGTGCTGACCGCCAGCAGAAACAGGCCAAGGAAGGTCATCATCACCAGAATGATCGGGATGACGAGCCACCACCACACGCCCACGACCATGGCCGAATGCGAGTTGGCCCAATAGATCACCGTACCGATCGTCGGTTCGTTGATATTGGTGAAGCCAAGCACCGCCAACGTAACCTCCAACCCGATCGACCAGAGCATGTTGTTCATGAAGGTCGAAAACACGATCGGCATGACGTAGGGCAAATGCTCCTGCGCCAGCACGCGGGGTGTCGACATGCCAGAAAACACGGCATGCCGCGTGAACTCGCGGTGTTTGAGGCCGATCGCGACGGAGCGGATCAGCCGCGCATCGTAGGGCCAGCCGAAACAGGCCATCAGCAGTGCAAGGGTGAAGCTGTCCATGCTGTCGCGCAGGACGAAGTAGAACAGTACGAGCACCGGAAAGATCGGCAGAGCAAGGAAGATATCGTTGACGAACATCAGGGCCCGGTCCACCCAGCCGCCGAGATAGCCGGATGCAAGCCCGACGCAGATGGATATGATCCGGCTGATAAGCGCCACGGTGAAGCCGAAGATCAGGCTGTTGCGGAACGCGAACGACAGTTGCCAAAACAGATCCTGACCGCGTGAATTGGTGCCGAACCAATGCTCCCATGAGGGCGGCTGATCGGGGATAACCGTATAGAGCATCGCCGGATCATTGGGCGAAAACAGGCTGGCGGCCGAGAAGAGGATGATGGCGCCCAGCAGAAGAAGACCGAACGCAAATTCGATATTGTATCGGATGAGGTCGCGCAGGACAGCGAACATGCCGGTCACTCCGTGCGAATGCGAGGATCGAGCAGCGGATACAGCAGATCGACGATGAAGATCGTCGTTGCCACCGCAACGATGGACACGGTGGAAACCGCCAGGACCACCGAGTAGTCACCGCCGAACACGGCATCGATCAGCAGCGAGCCGAGACCCGGATAGTTGAAGACCTGCTCGGTGATGATGGTGCCGGAAAAGACGGTGCCGAGCGCCATCGCAAGGCCGGTGATCTGCGGCACGAGCGCGTTGCGCATGACGTAGGAGCGAATGATGCGCGGACGGCGCACGCCTGCCAGCTCGGCATAGGTGACGTAATCCTCCGTCACGATGTTCGAAACCAGGGCCCGCATGCCAAGGAACCAGCTGCCGAACCCCACAAGCACCAGCGAGATGGCGGGCAGCAGCGAATGCAGAAAGACGGACGAGGCGAACGCCCAGTTCAAACCCGGCGATACATTCATGCCGAAGCCACCGGAAATCGGCAGGACCGGCCAGACGAAGCCGAAGATCAGAAGCAGAATGAAGGCAACCACGTAATAGGGTATCGGCTGCAGGGTTACGGCCAGCATTCCGAGCGCCTTGAGGATCGCATTGTTTTGCCGGTAGCCGGCCATGCCGCCCAGGATATTGCCGATGGCGAAGGTGATAAGCGTCGATACGAAGAGCAGGCAGAACGTCCAGGGCAACGCCTGCCAGACCAGCGTCATGGCTGGCGTCGGAAACGCAATGATGGAGGGACCGAGATCGCCCACGAAGACGCGCTTCCAGAAGGTTATGTATTGCTGGACCGGCGATGCGTCGCGCCCGTAGAGGTCCGTCAGCGTGGCGCGCATCTGCTCAACGGCATCAGGACTGAAATTCGCCTGATTGATGATGCGCCCGAGCGCTGTCTCGACCGGGTCGATCGGCGACAGGTGGGTAATGAAGAACGCCGCCGATACGCCGAAGAAGATGACCGCGAACAGAAGAAGCAGACGGCCGGCCACAAAGCGAAGGTAAGGATTCATCGTGGTGCTCCACTGGGAGACGCCCGAACGGCGGAGAGGCTCGTCGTCATGAAAGCGAAAGGCAAGCGCGTAGCGGAACGGGGCGCCCGGCGGTCGGGCCGGCATTGCGCCCCGTCCGCCGATGCATAAGAAAGCGCAAGCGCCTCAGCCTGCCGGCCGGATCTGGGTCAGGACATACCGGCTGTTGCCCCAGTTGGTGACGGGGTTGGCGTAAGGCTGGTCGGCGCTCGGCCACCCGGTCCAGTACCGGTTCGATTGGATGGCGAAAACGTTGTACGCCATGATCGGAATGATCGGCATTTCGTCGATATAGTATTTGACGAATTCGTGCCCCAGCTCCAGCGTCCTCGGGTCGGAAAAGTCGATCCGCCGAATCTCCTCGATGATCTCGTCCTGCCTCGGGGTGCTGTAGCGCATAAGATTGCGCGGCGGCTGCGCCGTGCCCCGCTGCGAAACGAAGTCCGAGTGATAGCTGTCGAGAAAGAAGCTGAGATCCGGGTGGCCACCGTATGTTTCCACGGCCCAGCGGACGCAGGCGACGTAGTCGCCGGCGGTCAGCCGCTCGCGAACGTCGGGTGCCGGCTCGGGCGTCACCTGAATTCCCTGCTGCGACCACAACTGCGCCATCAGGCTGCCAAGGCGGTTGACGACGCCGTCCGTTGGCATCATCAGGCTGAAGCGAAACGGCTGCCCGTCGGGCAGAAGCCACTGGCGGCCCGACTGCGTCAGCCCGGCTGCCGTCAGAAGCTCCGTAGCCGCCTCGATATCCTGCTTCCACCAGCCATAGCCGAAGGCGCGCCGCACCTCCGCCTCGTCGCTCGGAACGCCGTCTCCGAACTGGCCACGCACCATATCCGCGATCTGCAGCGGCACCGCCGCGTCATACGGCTTGATCTTGCGTGCGCCGAGATCGAGCTCGTAATCCATAAGATATTGCTGCAGTGGCTCGTGATAGTCGCGCGGATGCGTACCGGTCGGCGGGACGGCGATCGCCGAAAGCGTGGCTGCCCCGCGATAGCTGGCCATGCTCATTGCACGCGCATCCAACATGAGGGCCAGTGCCCAGCGCACTCGCTTGTCCTGAAAGATCGGCATACCCTGCTGGTTGAACATGGCGTGGATCAGGGTGGGGTCCGGATGGGCATAAGGGAAGCCCTTGAACCACCCTTGGGTCTGCGGATCCTGCTGGATGATCGAGAAGGCGCCTTCCGGCGTCAGATCGTGGATCATGTCGAGATTGCCGTTGCGCATCTCGATCAGGCGGTTGTCGATAGAGATGTTGTTGCGATAGATCGCCCTTTCCGGAGCGGGCTCGCCGACGACGCCAAGCGAGGTGCGATCCCAGTCCGACCGCTTGTTCCAGATGAACCAGGTGCCGTTGGGGTCGAAGCTGTCGAGCGTATAGGCGCCGATGGACACAGGCGGGTTGAACGGGAAGTTCAGGACGTCGTCGACGCCCTCGAACACATGCTTCGGCATGATCCAGCAGGCGCCCCAGCGCACCGAGAAGATGGCGTGGAAGCGGGAATTCGGCTCTTTCAGCTCGAATACGACCGTTGCCGGATCCTGTGCCGTGACGGAATCCACCTGCGTCGAGAAGGTGCTGGACCAGATCATGCCCGGCGTTTCGATCTGTTTGGTGACGGTATAGACAACGTCGTCGGCCGTGAACGGCGTGCCGTCGCTCCAGAGCAGATTGTCGCGCAGGCGTACGGTCATGCGCTTGAAGTCGTCCGAATATTCCCAGGGGCCGGCCGCCAGCGAATGGTAGATGCCGTCGTCGATCTGCCCCTCGATGCCCGCATCCGGGTCGATGTACCATAGCGTGTCCATCGCGAGCTGCTGAAGCCCGTTCATAATGCCGCCTCCGGCATTCACCCAGATATTGAACCACCCCGGGTTGCGGATGGCTGATTCAGGGTTCTGAATAATGATCGTTCGCTCGCGCGGAATATCGCCCAGCGTGGGTGCGGCGGCATCCTGCGCCCAGCTCCACCCGCCGGTTGCAACCAGAAGGGCGCCGGATGCCGTGCCCGTCAGAAACTCTCGCCTGCGCATCGTTCCTCCCCGCGGGCCGTGCCCGTCTTCACCTGCGTGAACGGTCTTTGCCATTCTTGCAGCAAACCTAATTTACGCGGACCTATCGGTCAACAAACTTTCCGATATAAACCCGTTTTCATGATATCTAGTTCGGGCATGTCGGACCTCCCCGCCATGCCTGCTAAGATCGTATGTAGCTAAATGGAAAGGCGAACCATCTGGTAGGAATAGGGAGGCAGCGAGAGCGACAGTCCCTTACTTCCAAGTAGCGCCCCTGCCCCTTTGCGCGGCGCCACTTCCATGGGGTTTTCCGCTGTGTTGATTGCCCGGAGATCCGGATGCGTCATAACCTGGTGATCGATGATTTCGCGCCCGGTAAAGCCCTGTAGGTCGATGGTGGTGTCGATCGCCTCGTCCGGGTTGCGGTTGACGATGAAGAAGGTCAGCGTACCTCCATCTTCGTCATGCACGCCGGCGATATCCACGTACGGCGTCTCGGCCGCATGCTTGCTTTCATAGGAAGGCGAGCGCACAGGCATCTGCAACGCCACGCCCCGGCCGTATACGGACGCGAAATAATACGGATAGTAGATCGTCTGCGCCCAGGCCGGGCCGCCCTTTTCCGTCATGATCGGGGCGATCACGTTGACGAGCTGGGCGATGCAGGCGATGCGCACGACGTCCGACCGGCGGATGAAGGTGTTGATCACCAGCCCAACCATCAGCACGTCTTCGAAATTGTAGATATCTTCCAGTAGCGCCGGCGCATGCGGCCAACCATGATGTCCGTCGCGGATGGCGCGGTCCTGCTGCATGGAATGGTACCAGACATTCCACTCGTCGAAGCAGATGCGCACATCGCGCTTCGAGCGCTTCTTGTGCTTGACCTGCCGGATGGTGGAGGCAACCGTTTCGATGTAGCGATCCAGCTTTTCGCTCAAGGCGAGGTAGTTGGCCGTATCGCTTTCCGGGTTGCGGAAATACATGTGCAGGCTGACATAATCGACATGATCATAGGTATGCTCGAGTACGATCCGCTCCCAGTCGGGAAAGGTCGGCATATCCGAATGTGACGACCCGCAGACGATCAGCTCGAGCGAGCTGTCGAACATGCGCATCGCCCGCGCCGTGTTGGCGGCCAGCCGGCCATATTCGTCGGCATCCTTGTGGCCGACCTGCCAGGGGCCGTCCATTTCGTTGCCGAGGCACCACATCTTGACGTTCCACGGCTCGGCACGTCCGTTCTTGATGCGCAAGTCGCTCCAGTAGGTGCCGCCTGGATGGTTGCAGTATTCCAGGAAGTTGCGGGCCTCGTCGACACCGCGTGAGCCGAGATTGACGGCCAGCATCATCTCGGTCCCGACGGTCGCGCACCAGTCGGCGAATTCATGGATTCCGACTGCGTTGCTTTCAGCCGTATGCCAGGCAAGGTCGAGCCGTACCGGCCTGTTCTCACGCGGACCGACGCCATCTTCCCAATTGTAAGCGGACACGAAATTGCCGCCGGGGTAGCGCACGACAGGACAATTCAGGTTGCGAACCAGTTCAGCGACATCGCCGCGCATGCCATCGGCATCCGCAGTCGGATGGTCGGGCTCGTAGATTCCCTCATAGATCGCGCGTCCCAAATGTTCGAGAAACGCGCCATACAGGCGGTCGTCGATCTTCGAAACGACGAAATCCGTATTGGCGATGGCATAGGCTTTCATACCGCCCTCCCTTGCAGCAGACAAACTGATACGTATCAGATAATCCGTTGTGCAACAGCCGCAAGGCATTGGCAAGGGCGGATCGTCCCTGTCAGCGCACAATCCGAGGTTTCTTCAGTTCCCGGTTTGCAGACGCAGGACGATATCCTGGTCGTAGTTCCCGAACCCACGGCCGAAAATGTTCATGCCGCCGGGACGGCGTGCATCTGCCTTCACTGCGATACGCACGCGGATCGAGTGATGCGTGGCCAGATCGAGGTCCGCGATGGCGATCGGAGAGACGCGCAACCCATCGACATAGGTACCGTCGGCCGTGACGCGCCAGCTTTTCAGCTTGCCATACTGGCTGCCTTTCAGCTTCCACCAGCTTGGGGTGTACACGCCGCGCTTGTCGCCGAAGTCGCCTGGAGATGTCCAGGTGCCGATCTCGCGGCCATTGATCGACATGGTAATGTCACTTGGCCAGTCGGAAGCTGTGCCCGGCACCTCGGAGCTCAGTTCCAGCGATACTTCCAGCCCGTCCACCGTGCTGCGCGTCAAGTGTGCGTTGTTGGGAAACTGATACTCGACATATCCCCGCGTAAACCAGATCAACCCGGCGTTCATGCGTTCGGGGTTCAGGAAGGTGTCGGGCACATCGAGCAGGCCGATGATGCCGCTAGGCGAGCAAAGCCCGCAAGGAGCCGTAACCTCGCAGCTCGTGTAGAGGCCGAGCGGCATGCTCACCTCGATCATGTTCTCGCGTTGCTTGGCCACGCCTTCCTTGAACATGACAAGGATTTCGTCGAACAGGGAATAACAGATCTTCTGACTGCCCTTGCGGGCTTTCTGCGCATCGGTCCGGATCAGGCCGGCCGATTCTAGGATCTGCAGGTTGGTAGATACGGTCGACTGCGGCAGGCTCAGCCGTTCGGAAATATCGTTTCCGTTCATGCCGCCTTCGGTATGCAGGAGTTTGAGGATGCGCACGCGGGTTTCCGATGCGAGCCCCCTTATGATCTCCTGACCTTCTTCCGGATCGACGACGAGAAAATTGCGGCTCACGAAACTACCTCACGACCAAGTATGTACAGCTCGGTCATAAAACGCATTTGATTGCATATCAAGTTTTCGGGTATAAATCACTCTTGAAGACAGCAGTCCGTCGATCAGAAGGGGAAGCCCAAAGTCGCTCTTTTGTCCACAGGGCGGGTACCTAATCACCAAAATGAACCGCAGTCATAGAGCTGTTAGCCGGTCCAGAATCAACTTGCCGGAAAACCATGCTACCCTTCTCATGCCCGCCTCCCCGTCGTGGGGCCGCAGAGCCATGATGATATGCCTGGCGATCAGGACCGACAATGTCCAAGCCAACGGGCCATGAAGCATGTCGGCGGGAGCGGTCAGCCACGGCATTTCTCGGCCGGTGGCGGGAATAAGCGTAGCCCCCAATGGTCATAGCCTTTCCCGTTTCCATATGCGCGACGTAGCGCAAGAGCGGGAACCACGAACATGAGCACGTTGAAGATTATATGAACACCGCGCGCCAACTCGGACCACACTGAACCGTCCGGTTGCCGGCGACGTTTTCGGTTAAGGAATGCCCAGCAGAACCTCGGAACAAAGATTGCAAGGACGAGCACGCCGACTGTCCCATGATAGGGTCCAAAGTTGGAGATCGTGCGCATGAACTCTCCATCACCGAGGATGCGCCAACCAAGCAATGTGGTGAATTGCCAGCCGAGGAGGTAGGCGGCAGCCCAGTGCAGGCACCGGCTCACCAATCCATAACGCGCATCGGTATCCCGCCATCTTCCCGACCCGCTGACCTTGTGCCCGGTTATGCGCTGAGGTGCTCGATCAGGATTGATGCGCCCAGCAACACAAGGGCAACGCCTGACATGCCCTCCGCGATCCGGCCGAACCGTTCTCCGATCAGGCGGCCGACGAGCATGCCGCCGGATGACATGAGAAACGTTGCCAGACCGATCGCGATTGCGATGACCACGATGTTGACGTCGAGAAACGCCAGCGACACACCCACGACCATAGCGTCTAGGCTCGTACCGATAGCCGTCGCGAGAAGAACGGTCATCGATCGTCCGACCGGCGCATCTTGCTCCTTCTTGACAAGGGCGGAGAAGAGCATGTGCAGGCCGACGGCGCCGAGCAGTCCAAATGCAATCCAGTGATCGACTGCCTCGACAAAGCTGCTTGCGGCAACGCCGGCAGCCCAACCGATGACCGGCGTGATTGCCTCAACAATACCGAAAACCGCTTCTGTGCGAAGGGTTTCGGAAAAGCGGGGCTGCCCGATCGCAGCACCGCGTCCAACCGAGACGGCAAAGGCGTCGACTGACATGCTGACTGCGAGTACGGCAATGGTAAAGGGAGACATGAGAACAACCCAACGGACATGCGGAACCGGGCGCCCGTCGCACCTGTCCGCAAGCGGTGAAACGGTTGCCACGGTCTTGCTGGGCCTGTTCGGCTGAACGCGCCACGTGCTCGTGCACGAGTGTGTTGACGCGCCCCCGTTTCGCAACGGTAGCTACTCCCCGATAAGGGGCGTCCTACAACATCAAAGCCAAATTGGCAAACAGTATCAATATCTTAAATGTCTTTGATTTGCATTTGCAACTGGCGGCGACAAACAATTTCGTCCTTACCACGTCGCTCCCTTGTAACGGATTAATGAGTCGAACAGGTAAATTCACGGAAGCCGCAGAAGAACTGGCAGGACATCCGAACGCTGTAGGTACTCGACGAACTCGAAGGCTGGTTTCGCAGCGAAGAAGACGAGGCCATCTTGAAACGTCGTGTATAGCCTCCCGGTTGAAATGGTGAGTACGGGCTCATCTCGCCATCCTTGTATCGATGGCCAAAAACGTGGGACACGCTGTAGGTAAGTCTCATATGGTGCCCCGAACGCGCTACTCAGGAAGCGCTCTTCCCGTCGAATGACGAGTTGAAATGCTACGACCGATCCGATGAAGAACAGCAAGGACAGGATAATGCTGCCTGTCTGCGCACCGACCCCGCCCGCAGCGACGCTCGAGAAGAGATACAGCGGATTGCGCGTTATCGAATATGGGCCCACATCCACCAGCACCGCGCTCTTACGGTTCCCGATGTATAGCGTACACCATAGTCGGCCAAGTATGCCGATGACGATGAGACCTAAGCCAACAGCCTCGATGTTATCGTGTCGCGCTTCACTTCCCTTCGACCCGACGAAGAGCAGGCCGGCCGAAATCAGCATGATAAGGACCGCCAGTACAATTCGGCGATAGTGCTGAAACTGAGATAGGGTCATGCTATCCTGGATCCTGTTGGTGCACCGGGAAATACGCAGGTCTCAACAGCCCGAACACGGCGCTAGGCTGGTTGCAGTTCAGATAAGCTCAGGTACTGGAAGCTAGCAATGCTGAACCCACGAGTTCACAGCGAACGCCACCTTGTAGCGCGAATTGGTTGGCTCCGGGCAGCGATCCTCGGCGCAAACGATGGGATCGTCTCAACCGCCAGCCTCATTGTCGGCGTAGCTTCAGCCTCAGCATCCACAAGCGCCATTCTGATCGCCGGGACAGCTGGCCTAGTAGCTGGCGCGATGTCCATGGCGGCCGGCGAGTACGTCTCAGTCAGTTCGCAGCTGGACACGGAAAAGGCTGACATTGAACGCGAGACTAAGGAACTGCGCGAAGAGCCGGCGGCGGAATTGGAGGAGCTTGTGAGCATCTATGAAAATCGCGGCTTGGAACGAAACCTTGCAGTCGAGGTGGCGCGGCAACTGATGGAACATGACCCGCTCGGCACGCATCTGCGGGACGAGCTCGGCATGTTCGAACAGGCGACGGCCCGGCCTGTGCAAGCAGCTTTGACATCTGCGGCGGCATTTTCCATAGGAGCAGCCTTGCCACTTCTGGCCGCTGTGCTCGCACCTGCCAATCTCACCAGCTGGGCCGTGTCAGGTTCAGCACTGGTATCGCTCGCAATACTCGGATTTGTTGGCGCTGCGGCAGGCGGCGCGGGAATGGCGAAGGCTGCTGCACGGGTCACATTCTGGGGCGCGCTCGCAATGACAGTTACGGCCGCAATTGGTGCGATCGTAGGAACGGCGGTGGGGTAGCTCGATCCCCATGGCCTGACACGTGCTGACTTCGCCAATCATGTCAGCAAAGGTTTCAAATTTGTATAGTTCGGGAAATGCTGTTGCGATGTAACTGTGGTCTCTTCGTCGCGGGTGTCAATCGCAGCCGTCAGAAAGTGGACCAGCAGCATGTCTTACGTTGATCGACAAGGTAGCTCATGGACGCGGCTAAGCCGTGTACTTCATTGGGTAATCGTCGCGCTCATCCTCCTGCAATGGTTGGAGTCCGAGTACATGGAGGGTCTTTGGGACGCCACGACCGAGGGCGCTGCACTGAACTCAACTATTCAAACGTTCGGGTGGGTACACATTGTTGCTGGTACGTCTGTCCTGGTAGCTGCCGTCATCAGATTGGCTGATCGCATCAAAAATGGCCGCCCGCCCTACCCTGTTAACGAACCGAGCTGGGCCACGCTGCTTGCGAAGATCACACACGCGGGGATCTACGCCTGCCTTTTAGCAATGCCATCCTTGGGGCTTGCTGCTTGGTTAACGGAGTCTGATGAGCTTGCGGGCTTCCACACCCTGCTTTGGACGCCATTGCTCGTGCTCATCGGCGTTCATATCGCTGGCGCGCTGTCGCAGCACTTCATTTTCCATAGTGACGTGTTACGGCGTATGGTCAGGTGACCGACTAAGCTGTCCTAAAGGTAGAGCCGCTGTCGTCCGGCCGCTGATATTGAGGCAAAAGCGCAGCACTGTGGGGAAAGCCATTTGGATTTTATGAACCTTTTGAAATCCGTTGAGGAGCTCCTCTACGAGATTGTTTCTTGGCTTCTCTTCTACCCTTTGACTTTTTGGCGGTGCGTGCGCCGGCCCCAGTATATGATGAGTTATGCGCAGCTTGAACTGACGGGAGACCCGAAGTCACGCTTTGCGGAAGCACTCAGCCCGCCAATATTTTTGTTCCTGACACTAGCGATCGCCCATCTCGTTGAGCTGCGCTATGCGATACCCACGCGTGAGTTGACCGGCATATTGGCAGACGGGCGCAACCTTCTTGTTTTCCGCGCCGTCCTATTCAGTCTGTTTCCACTCCTGTTTTCAGTGCAGAGCGTCCGCCTGAAAGGACTGGCTGTCACGCGCGATACGCTCCGCCCAGCTTTTTACAGCCAGTGCTATGTCGCAGCGCCCTTCGTACTAATCTTCGATATCGCAACAACGGTTGGGCGGTACGGCTCAATCGGAGAGGTTGTAACCGGTTCCGCCGTCTTCGCGCTTGGACTACTCTGGTACGCGGCGGTACTGACGCGTTGGTTTACAGCGCACGCTGGCGTCAGGGCACTTTCGGCACTTTTGCGAGTTCTGGGAACGCTACTAGTCGGCGCCATGCTCATGCTTGGACTGACGTTGATCGTAGCGATTGCTACCGCGAACACCTAATCAATTCACTACAAGCTAGCGCGTCCGCTCATATTGGTCTGAAACGCGAAGCTAACTTGCAAAGATTTTGCCGAACTCTGATGCGTATCTGTCCCACGTGGAAAAGCGGGATCGTCTGCTGCTTCCACCGTCAGAGGACGATCGCCTTGCGGTCAAACCGCCGAAGGCTTCTGGGCTTGATGCGCAGAAGCGCTACCTCGTTATGAGGTTCAACGCGTTGGGTTAACTTCAGCCCTCAAAAAGGGCCGGTATTGAACAAGAGCTACGCGAAACCCGCGGGGCTAATCTGTTGTGGGCCGCCGCCACGGCAACACGAGCGCTCGAGGCCGCCACATGGGGCTGCCTTCGTCGCGCTAGACGGACCACCGGAATTCCACCAAACGCGCGTTAACGATGCCTTCTCGGCCGATTCAGAGACCATCTGCATCGCGATCGTCGACCGCCAGCCACGCGACCTTCGTTGATACGGCATCAGCGGCTGCAACGAACGCTTCGTCCGGCCGGCGCAAATACCGGGACGTCACGCCCCGGCTGGCATGGCTCAGGAGGCCGCCGATGATCGCATCTGAGTATCCAAGGCCGGCTGCTACCGTTGCGAACGTGTGCCGAATGGTATGCCTGCTCGCGCTGTCGATCTCAGCAGCTTCGAAGATCTTCCGCGACACTCGCTTGATGCCTTGATAGCTGCCGCTCCCACGCAGTACAGGAAAGACGAACGGGGAGCCAACTTAACGAGCTCAGGCGTTAAGGAAATCAAGAGCGGCTTTCCTACAGGTCGAACGCTCCTCCCGGTTTTTGTGTCGCCCAAGCGAAGGCACTGGACCTCATCATCGATCTCGGACCATTGCAAGTTAGCGATCTCGCCCACTCGGCACCCCGTCAGGCAGAGAAGCTCAGTTATTGCCACCGCGTATGGGTGCATGCCTTCTCTGCCCGCGCGCAGCCCTTTGCCAAGCGTCCCAGTTTCCCTTTCGCGAGCTTTGACGGGTAGCGAAGGGTGGCAAGGCAGGCGCTTGTCCATCCATCGCATCAGTATGTCTGGAAGGCGCCGAAACCCTTCGCCAGGATGGGCCCGGTCGGCAGCCCGGTTGGCGATCCACCCTCGGGCTCGAGCGTGATCTCGTAGAGCTGGTCGTTTGCCGGCGGCGGCAGGTTGAAATCGTCCAGCCGTGTCACGCGGGAGTCCGGCAAGAGATCCATGGATCTGGGGCCCATATCGGCAGAGGGCAGCGTCCACACCTGCATCACGCGATCGTCCGGCACCTCGACGGCCGCGAGAAAGCGAAGACGCGCGGTATCGTCTCCGAAATCTTCCACCATCGCCCGCGGGACGCCTGCATCATCCAGAAGAATAGCAACGACCCGCGGTTCGACAGAGGCTGCCTGCCAGCCGATCCCAAGCCCAGCGGCCAGCGCCAGCATGGCCGCCGCCGCAGCCGGCAGTACCGTGCGCCGCACCATCGACTTGCTGCCGGCCGCAGTCCGGGTAGCCCGAGACTCAAGCAATAACAAGGGATTGCGTGGGCGGACTGTACAGTATGACTGCACAACATGCCCCTTACTATGTCTGGTGCGTTTTGAGCGTGCCTTTCGTAGACTGTTCCATTCGCGGTTTAAGAGTATGCAGACGACACGTGATGAGGACCGGGGGCAAGGCGACTACACAGTGCAAGCCAAGATCGTTCTCGAGCGGATCAGGAAGTCACCTTCATCGATGAGCAAAATTTCACACGGCCGGCTTGATGTCCGCTTCTAGGAACGTATGGGTGCGCCGTGAACGACTGGGTTGGGGCGCAAAGCGGACGTTTAAGAAAGGCTCGGCGGCGGGATCACCCGGCCGGAAAATTTTTGATCCCCCGCCGGCGGCACACTACCCCAGCATGCGGTTTTAAGTTGACCCCGGGTGGGGCACGTTTACATCTTTGATCCTTGCGCGCGCACAAGGCGGGGCGGATCCAACGGTCATCAACTTTTTATGACTTACACTGATCCAGCTGGTCGTTTGATTCACCCGCAGAACTGTCAGGCAATCCGTAGCTCAAGCGTCACTCCAAGGAACCACTTTTAGAAGCAATCGGCAGGCACATTCAGTCATCGTCAACATGACTTGAATGATTTTTCATTCAATATACCGCCGCGTTTGGGTCGTTCGTAGAGTTGACAGCATACGTACCATCCGAGCGACCTCGCCTCCTTGATCAATCAGCAGGACAAGGACGCCAGGGGCAATGAACGGTCAAACCACCGCTTCTAGATGCCCTGCCCTCATGCGGTCATTCGCGCCGCGTCGAGCGCAGGTCTCTAATCATGAAATCCTTACTAAGGTGGCACCGGCGAACGCAGCATCGGTCGTTCATTTTGCAACAGGCAGACGCTATAGCGGCTCTTAACGGTGGGCCAATTTACGTTCCTCGCCGGGTTGTCGTTGCCGAAGGTCGTCTAGCCGTTTCTGTGCATTGAAGATGCAACAGCGCGGAAGTGCATTAGTAACAAGAGCGCGACCAAATTCCCGTTTCAAATCCGCCCCCGGTCAATAAGGTTCGAGCTGCTGGTTAATGCCTGCGCATTCGCTCAAGATCGTCGCCTGAAGCGCATCTAAACGTTGCCACTTCCAATGCACTCTAAATTGGCCTGCGCCTCTCCAGCGTCGCCTACGGCTGAAAATGCACTTGCTGGACTGCACCGTCTCCTCAGGCAGCGGGTGGAGGCCGAGAGGCAGCATAACCCTGACGCTGCACCCACTCGCGCCTGGGTTGCGAAGTCTTCAGTGAATGACATTTCATACAACATCAACATAGCGTTGCGACAATCGAGCGTAGCACCGCCGTCGCGCATCTCTCTCGGAAATGGTCGCAGACAATTCCGCTGGTGGTGGCCGTCCACTTCTCACAAGCCGAGCCGCATTCCCGTTTCATGGAGACGGCCAACTGGCGCTATTCGGGCGATGTGTAGATGGCGTCGGCCACTTTGAGCGCAGGGGCGACACGTGGGCGGAGAATGTCGATGGCTGGGCGAATGGCGGGGATGCAGGGCAAATCGACCGTCGACACCTCAGTATTATGCGCTTTGAAGATTGGTCACCACTAATACACCGAAAGTGGTAGCCGCAGCCTGATTGACTCCGCAAATGTTTACTGGGATCCAATAGATCGCCCGCTGTTGGGTAGGAGACCTTCATAGTGAAAGCAATAATCGCAGCTGCGGCGCTGATCGCCGCCAGCATGACTTCTGCCGCCTATGCTCATGGCGGTGGGCTGGATTCCTCTGGCTGCCACACGGAGCGTAAGACTGGCACTTACCACTGCCATTGATGGAAGGTAGCCAGCGCGAATGCTGGCGACACTCCCCCGCACTTTCAACATCCCGAGGAGGTAAGCATGCTCAAATTTCTACTCGCATTGACGTGTAGCATCATCGCTTTCCCGGCTTTGGCCTGGGATGGTCAGGATGCATCGACGGGAGAGAGTGTCGAGATCCAATCCGGCAACCTTGTTCGCTCCGGCCGCGACATCGAAGTCTACGACCACGCCACCGGCGAGTATCGCCAAGTGACTGTTGAGAGCATCCAGCGATACGGTTCTACCGTAGAGGTCGAAGTCTATGACTACGACACCGGCGAGTATCGCGTCTTGGAGATGGAAGACTGATCTCAAGGTAAATGGCCCGCTCGATGGCTGGCCGGCGTTCTATGCTCTGGCTGGGTCGGCGGCGCGGTTGCGGGGTGCGCCTTCGTCTTCCCACGAGCGGAACCAACGTATCGGTTCTGACGTCGTTTCTGCCTCGATCTGTGTCACCCGTCCAGACACCCAGCGGGCAACAGTTCAGCAGCATTGTTGAGGCCGTCGGCTATGGCCTGCGCGGCGCGCCACATGTGGCGATAGGTGGTTCGTCCAATTCACGCGTCTGACTGCGGTTTCCGTCGATTGCGACGCTAAATGAACTTGCCCCGGTGCTGCGCGCGCGCCTTTACGGCTGCGGAGGCGAACAGAACCTCGCGGAGATCCAGCGTCGGAACGAACCGCGGAACCGATGAGAAGGGTGCTTCGGCGCGCGATATAGCTGCGGCTGTGATCCGCGATCGTCTAAAGGCGATGGCGGCCATCTGCTTATTGGCCGCACGATAGGCCGCGCCACCAGCCGTGAACTCGTCACGCGCCTCGCGGATGACGTCGGGCATCGCGTTTCCGTAGGCCTTCGGGCCAACGAGGATGGGTAGCGCATCGTCTACCTCGAAAGCTTCGATCAGTTGCTGGAGCACCAGCTAACGCGTCCACCCGTCATGCATCGAGAAACTCCTGAGCGACCAGTGTGGACAAGGTATGAGGCCCCGTAGCGAGGCGCTGCGCACGCTGGCGCAGTTTGAGGATCGGCACCGCGCGGAAGAATTCGACCGCCTCGCTCCGATTGGCGAACCTAGCAGGATGCGCCCGAAGGGCTGCGGACACGCTTGAGATGACATCGCCGCCTAGCGCGGTCGGATCGGAGGCCAAGATGCACCGCACGACGAGGGAGGCGTGGTCCTCGCCGTGACTGGCGATAAGGCGTCGGATGGTCCCGAGCGCGTAGGTTTCGCCTGGAGGCCGGCTTTTGCGCGATCTGCGTATTGGACGTATCTTGATGCCAAGCCCTTCGGCGAACCGGTGACAGTTCACGCCATTGATACGCCCTGACGCGCGCGACGGTAAAATCGTCTGAAGCATTTGTTTGTGAAGGCTCCGCAACCTCGATGCCGGAATTCCTGCGGCTCTTGGCGCACTATCACGCGCACAACCAATCACATCGGAAGCAACTTGAATGAATTTTCATTTAGCCTGAAGCTTTATCTGCCACATTTCGCTGACAAGGTGTTTCATGACGCGATGGTTGTTATTGCCGCTGAATGAATTTTCATCCACGGATTTCGCGCACTCAATTATCAGGAGATGTAACGCAACCGTACGGAGACGCCGTACAGTCGAATTATCTGCGGTCTGACGCCGGAAGTCGCTGCGCTGAATTATCAGCCCAGCTCGAACATCGCGTGAAAGGCGAGGCCCCGGCCGGCGGCACGGGATCCCCACCTCGACCTATAAGTCGACCCACGTACCCCTCCGAATGGCCATTGATCGATCCAGGCATCGCCATGGTGGCGGTCTGCACGGGCTTGTAGCTTCCCGAGCCATCGCGCGTGCGTATGCGCCAACCCCGACAACGTAAGAACTGCCGCCTCCTTAGGAGATGTGGATGCTGTTGAGGCGCGCATCCTCGCCATATCGATCCTGCGGATCGCGCCGGTCGCTCGACCTACCGGTCGATCTCGGGCGGGGCGGTGGTTGAGGAGGTTTCGACGTCGTGTCACTTTCTTTTTTGAGTTCCCCTGCGGGCTAAGACGCAGAACGGCAGCTAATCGTCTAGGTCGTGCTCTTAGTCATTGAAAGCCGAATTCCATCAGCGTTCACGGCCAATGGATCTCGTCATCGCGCAAGTCTGCCTCCCTGGCTTTACGGCGGTAGTAAGTGGCCTTCGAAATGCCGAGAGCCGTCCACGGCTTGACGTGAGACTCAAATTCGAAAACTCGCCGCGCATAATATATAAATACAGAAGCGGCAGAATTTTGAAATTCAGTCTCATCGACTTCTGGGCCTGTCTCTAACCATCTCAAGTAGAGTGTTCGCGCGCGATGATGGGACACGCCCAGTGCTGTTGCGGCCTGTGAGATGTTGACGTGAAGCGGGCCGCGGCGTTCAGCACGCTCGCGTTTACGGCGCTCGTTTTGCCGCCTGTCGCGATCGGCGCGGCGAGCATCCCGTTTCGATATTCGTTCTTCGCGCGTCTGGCCATGAACGCCGAGAAGCCATAGCCGATATTCAATGCGATCCGGCTCGGACAGTTGAAGGAAGCCGCCGCGCTCCTCAATGCTCATAAACGCGAATCGATCCTCGTCCTGGGATATCTCGATGACGCGCTCGAACGGCAGGGACACTCCGCAATTGCGCAACGCGACGTCCGCTTCGGCCGGTAAGTAATCGCGAAATCGATAACGGGCGATTTGTTGCAACGTATTGATGAACACGCGCGCGACATTGTCAGGCGCAGAGTTTCGCAGGAGTCCGACCGATGCAGCCCTTCTGAGATGCATTAGAGCAATATCAGCCGCGAGGCTTGGCTCGGAGTTTTTCCTGAGTTTTTTCCGCGGATCGTGCAGCATTTGAGGCCCTGACAATGCCCAACATTCCTGAGTTGGGCGCCCATTCCGGGGAAGATCTCATGCCCCTCGAAGCAGCCACTCTTCGAGGGGCATTTTCTATCTGAAGGTTAAGTGCCCAATCCTAGCCAACTCGTTGGCCCGCTCATTTCCGACCGTGCTGCCTAGATTAGCGCCATCAGTTAGCATCATCGATGCCGGTGGTTGCGAGGTTGCGCAAACGTATAGGATCAATAATCAGTTCGCTTTCGTCACGGTCAGTGATGACCGCGAAGATCGCCACTTTAGGAATTCTTGCAGTGACAATTACCGGCGCAGGAACCCTTATTCCGCGGTGGCCTCTCGCAAAGGTCCGCGCTACTCGTTGGTCTGTTGTCCAAGACAGGCCGCGCACCCTTGGACGGGAGCAACCGCGATATATCGTGATTAAATCAGGTAGGCTGTCGAAGAAGGACCTGCCGTCGACACTCATGAAGTCACGCGACCGGCCCGCATTGCCGGATTTTGCAGATCCATGCTGCCGCAACATAAAGAGCATCCATCGCCGTTCGTGCCAAGTGTCGTCGCATCTAGACCAAGTTTCCAGAAAAACCGGCCAGAACACCTCAGTCGGGCGGCCGTGCAGCAAGCTTAAAAGGAAGCTTAACCGGTTGGTTGAATTGACGCCTTTTCCATATAGACGATCGATGAGCGCCGAGACTTCGTCACTGTGGTTCATGACCGTGCCTCCCGAGCCACGAACGTCTCTCCATCGACGATCAGACCAACGGCGGCGCCGATTTCAACCGTCGCACCAGTGAAATCGGTCTCCGTAACGATTGCTGCCATGGCGTTGGAAGGTCGGGCCAGACTGACGTTGTCATGGCGCTTATCAATTACCTCGGCAAATACTCGGCTCGACATGATCGGCGCATTTTGGACAGAGGCGTTCATCGGGCGAGCTCCCCGTCACGGGCTGCAATGCGGGCAGCGATGTCGGCGTCAATCTCAGCCTCGACGAAAGCCTTCCGGCCCTTCGATACTTCGATGGGCTTCGGAAAGGTCGGATTGATCTTCATTTCATGCCAGAGCGTCGTTCGGCTGAACGTATAACGCTGACACGTTTCCTTGATTGATAGGAGTTTCATTGGTTTTACCTCGTCAATTGATGTTTCGAGGTCTTCCAGATACTCCCACAGATTCAAATGTTGAACGGGGGGAATTGTTAGTTGATCAGTCGAGTTCCCCCCTAAGAGCGGCCCCTATCCCCTCCGATCGCCCCGGATAATTGTTGAATCTCAGCCGCTCGGGCAGGCAATGCTCAATGGCGCCGTAGAACGCTACGAAATCGCCAGTTACCCACCCCTTCCGGTTCACAGCTACGGAAGCGCGCGGGAATGCTCGGCGGAACGCGAAGAATAATTGCCTGATTGTCTCCTGCCGGTCGCGGTTCGGTGCCGCTCCTGCTATCGCAGGATGTCGCTCCAGCGCGTGTCGTGCGTCGTCGACCAGCCATTCCAATCGCTGGAGCATCTCATCGATCTCATGACCTCCTCTCTGAAACTGTCCTGCCTTTGATGGGTCCTCGTCCGGCGAACGCATGCTGCCCATCGAGGCGATTGCCTCACTGGCAACGTTAGCGCGGTTCCCGGTCTCGACTTTCGCCTGCGACAGGAGGCTCGCGGACGCGCACTTCAAGGCGTCCGCGGCGGCGATGAACTGGCCGACCCGTTCTACTGACTCCCGATCTCCCGCGTCACCTTCTCGAAGCCCTGATAGACGTTCCGCCTCCCAAATGGTCATGCAGAGATAATCGAGGTCCTCCGGGATACTACGGCGTCGATATTTGCAGACTTTTATTAGGGAAGCGTGCATCGCCCTGTGTAATTTCAGCGAGGCTTCGATCCGCTTACGATGAGATCGCTCGAACTCATCGAAGGGTGTCATGCGGCACCCCTGCGCATTGGGGAAATGTTGCTGGCGCGGCCCGTAGCTATGGCATCAAGGCGATCCGCCCACATATCGAGCGCCTGCCGTTTCTCACGATCATAGGCGTTCCGGTTGTACGTTCCCGCAACGCCAGCGCGGAAGCCGGAGATATGGTTCAGAACCGCCTCTATGACATGCGGCAATGTTCCACTGTCAGCCATCATGGTCGCGACCGTGCGGCGTATGTCATGGGGAGTCCATGGATCCTCGAAGAGTTGGAGCTTTAGCCGCGCCGCATGGGCGATGGCGTTCGACGGCATCGGCTCATCAACGTGGGCGAAGAGCGGAGCATCTCTCTCTTCGCCGGCCTTAGACAGCCGGGCATTAACAAGCTCCATCGCCGCGGGCGACAGGGGCACGGTATGAGCTCTTCCGTTCTTCGTGCGCGCTGCCGGGATGGTCCACAGCGCCGCGTCGACGTCAACTTCTGAGCGGCGCATGCCACTGACTTCGCCGCTACGCTGGCCGGTTAGAAGGAGAAGGCGGAATACGTCGCGCGTGACGCCCCTCAGAGCGGCTCCTGGAAGCGCTTTCCATATCGCCGCTACCTCATCCTCAGAAAGGACTCTATCGCGGCTGACCGGCTTCGAACGGGGTTTCACGCCGGCCGCTGGAGAGGCCGCGATATAGTCCTCCGCCACGGCCCAGTTTCCAAGTTTCCGCAGTAGCGCCAGCAGCCGGTTTGATTGGACAAGGAAGCCGGCCTCGGCCTTGGCCTCGATGATGTCGAGGACGTCGCGCTTCGTGACGGCGGTCATCTTCTTTTTGCCGATTACGGGAAGGACCTCGACGCGGAGAAGGCGATCGTCCTGCTCCCATGATTTCTTGTTTCGCTTTGCGTAGCGCTCAACGTAGAGGCCGGCCAGATCCGCGAAGGTCATTGCTTCGCGGGATGCGCGCTTATCACTGGCGGGATCTCCGCCGTCTGCCACTGCGGCGGCGAGATCCAGAGCCTTGCGCCGGGCCTTCTCCAAGGTCAGGGCAGGATGTCTCCCCAAGGTCACGCGGCGCTTCTCGCCGTCCCCTTCGGCGGTGTAGATGAACGTCCACGACTTGGCACCGGATGGGCCTACCCGGAGCACCAAGCCGCGCATTGCCTCGTCCCAGAAATCGGTCCTCGTCTCGACGCTGACGCTATCCACAAACCGCGCTGTCAGGTTCTTCCTCGGCATACCCAGACCCCATGACCAAATTGTCACATTTTACGTTCGGGGTTCCGAGGGGGTTCCAGGATGCTGGAACTCTACCGAACGCCGTTGAACGTAAGGGGACATAAAAACCGTTACTTGGCAAGGGCTTCAGCCTTTTATCAGCGTTCGTTTCCGTCCATAGGATTTCGCAAAAATGAGACTTTTAATCATGGGGTCCAGGGTTCGAATCCCTGCGCGCTCACCAGGAAACACAGGGGTTTCAAGGCCCCCACTCCCTCCCTGCAAACTCTCGTGGTAGCACACTGATATCTGGCAGCGCACGCTACCAGTGCCAATAAAATGCTATGGCATATTGCAAAATTGCTATGTTTGAGCTATAGAAAACTCATGAAAGCGATCAGCTACACCACGCGAGCGCTCCGGTCCCTGTCGAGAATGCCCCGCAACGTTGCGACCCGCATTCAAGCGAAGGTTGAGCAATTCGCGGCTGACCCGGCATCACTCGCGAACAACGTGAAGGCGCTCAAGGGCGAGATATCGGGTACGTACCGCCTTCGTGTTGGTGACTATCGGGTGATCTTCAACGAGCATGGCGTCGTCCTTGTCGTCCTCAAGGTCGGCCACCGTCGCGACATTTACGAATGAGAGGAACGAGCATGTCCGTCCAGTATATCACGACCCCGGCCGGCGAGACGCTCGCCGTGCTACCCAAGTCCGAGTACGAGGCCCTTATCGAACGCCTGGAAGATATCGTCGACTCCGCTGCCGCCGCCGACACCCTCGCAAGGATCAATGCAGGCGAAGAAGAATTAATCCCGGCTGCCGTGGTCAAGCGCATCGTCGATGGCGAAAACAAGGTGCGCGTATGGCGCGAGCACCGTGGCATGAGCGTCACGGCGCTGGCGAAGGCAAGCGGCCTGTCGCAAGCCTATGTGAGCCAGATCGAAAGCGGTGCGCGGGCTGCCCGCCCGGATAAACGGGCCGCAATCGCCGAAGCGCTCAACTTGGCCATCGACGACCTGTTCTAACGGAGCTCCCGGGCCGCTTCGACAATATCGCGACCTCGACCGCGCCAGCCTCGACCGCCTGGCGGCGGGTTGCCGCCCATGTAGAGGCCAAGATAAGCGCCCGTCAGCGCCAGGAGCATCGACGCGTCGACGAGCTGGAACGTCATAGCCGTCAGGCCCGACACCGCAGGCCCCAGGACGATCGTCCAGACCCACAGAACGGCAAGCAGATACATCCCGCCCGGCCCCGCCAGGCGTAAGCGAACCATCCCTCGGCCTTGTCCTTCTCCGCCATGGCAAGCAGAGCCTCGCGCTTGACCGCCGCCCTACCTGAGGCTCTGCTCCCATGCAGCGACGAGCAGCGAAGCCAGCAGCGTCAGGCAGGGCAGCGCATGACGCAGTTCACGCTGCCGGAACAACACGATCAATATGGCTGCGGACAGGGCAACACCAAGGCTCAGCCCGACCATGCGGCTGGCCGGCAGCAGGATCAGAACCCCGATCAGGATCTGGATCGCCCCGTTGACGAGGTGGAACCAGCGCGGAAAACCCCAGCGGAAGAAAGCTGTACGCATGGTTTCCGGCCCGTACAGGTTCACCAGCCCATTGGCGATGAAGAAGGCCGCGATGATCCATCCGAGCACGGCTCCCAGCATGCACGTCTCCGCCGTTCAATGCCCGGGAAATCATGACACAAGCGCGGTGCGGCGGATAGATCGCCACCGGAGCCGGCTGTCATGAAACCGTTGCGTGACGGGGATAGACGGTCGCGGACACCGCATCACAACGCCGCCCGCCGTCCGACCCGGCCTGCGGCGGGGTAGCGGTCTTCAGGCGGTTGCGGGCGGGATGTCCCAGACGGCGCCCGGCCACAAGGCCCGGAACCGCGTCGAATCCAGCCCGGCCTTGAGCATGGCCGCCTCCAGCGCAGCGGGCGGCGCGTCGATCGCCTCGTCCGTCAACTGGAACGTGCCCCAATGGTGGCCGGCCGCAAAGCCGGCGTTGCAAAGCCGGAAGCCCTCGACCGCGTCATTGGGGTTCTGGTGCTGCGCCCGCATGAACCAGCGCGGCTCGTAGGCGCCGATGGGCAGGCAGGCAAGGCGAAACGCCGCGAACTTGCGCGCGGCGTCGCGGTAGTTGATGCCGGAATGGAAGCCGGTATCGCCGATATGATACAGATTGCCGGCCGGATGGGTGATCGCGAAGGCGCTCCAGAGCGCCATGCGCCTGTCGCCAATGCCCCGCGCCGACCAGTGATGCGCCGGCTCGCAATGCACCGTTACCGGCCCGAACGCAAAAGATTGCCCCCAGTCCATGGCGGTGATCCGCATGTCGGGAACATGGCGGCGTATGATCGCGTCGTTGCCCAAAGGCGTCGCCACCAGCGGGTCGTGCGTGGCTTTCAACCTTCCGAGCGTATCCAGGTCCATATGGTCGTAGTGGTTATGTGTCAGCAGCACGAGGTCTATGGGCGGCAGTTCCTCGAAGCGGATGCCGGGAGGGTTTACACGCTTGGGCCCGGCGAAGGTGACGGGCGATGCGCGGTCCGAATAGACAGGGTCGGTCAGGATATTCAGCCCGGCCATCTGAATGAGGTAGGCGGCGTGGCCGATCAGCGTCACCCGCATCGCGCCTTCGGGCAATCGGTTCACCGGCGTGGAGAACTGCGGTTCCGAAGGCCACCGATCCGGCCAGCGCGCGCGCTCTCCATTCAGCTTCCAGCGCAGGAAGTTGCCGAAGCCGCTTGGCTCCTCGCCGCCAGGATTGAAAAAACGGGTGCCGTCGAAATGGTCCGAAACGGGGCCATCGTAATAACGGTTGGCCGCCTGTGCCTTGCGCGTCGCCAGGCCAGTGGTTCCTGCCACGGCCCCGACCGCCGCCATCGTTTTCAACAGGCGGCGGCGGTTCACGCGCGTTTCCTTAAAAGAGGTCGAGGGAGAACGTCTTGGATATGCCGATCCCGAAAAAGAACTGGTCGCGGTTGCCCGCCTCGACGATCGGAGAATCCGCAGCGTCGCCCACAAGGCGATCATAGCCGAATTCCCCGTTCAGGAACCAGGTCGGGCGAACTTCGAACCGCGACTCCGCGCGAAGGCCGACCGTCTTGAAGCCGCCCGACGCCTCATAGGCCTCGAGCCGGCCACCGGTGGCAAGGCTTTCCTCGGGCGAGACGGAGAAGTAGGTTTCGGCATAGTCGCTGGAGGCGAGCGTCGCATTGGGCCCGAGCTTCAGCGTCAGCACCTCTGTCGGGCGGAAGATCGCGTTGGCACCGAAGCCACCGACGAAACCTTCCGCTTCGTTGAAGGCGTAGCGCGCCTCGCCATAGACTTCCGCTCCGTAGGCGGCGCTGAAATCCCACCCGTAACCGAGCCGAAGGCCAAGCTCGTAGGTCGCATCCAGATCGCGCAGGCCGGACAGCTCCGGCGCATCGGATGCCTTGCGCTCGCCGACATAACCGAAGGATGGGCCGATGCTGAGGCCAGAATCCAGCCCGCCGCCAAATTCGATCAGGCCCGGAATGTTCAGGTAGTGGACACGGATGGTCGGGCTGGCCACCACCTCGTATTTGTTGGCGCCCTCGAAGTTGGGACGGGCAAGCGGCCCGACGCCGAGTTCGATGACGATATCCGTACCGGGCGCCGGCGCGTTGGCCGTAACCGGTGCCTCCTGAGCCTGCGCCGAGCCGATGCCGGCCAATACGCTGCATGCCATCAGCAGTGCCGTGAAGTTGCGCATGTCCCTCATCCCTCGAACGCAATGAACCTTGCCGGCACAATTGTTGGTTACAGGGATGGGATCAAGGGGCCGCCGGCGCATCGCCGGGGCATTATGGCTATTGGGCAACTATGTTGCACCGTCGCGAC
Source organism: Aureimonas sp. OT7 (assembly GCF_014844055.1). NCBI lineage: Bacteria > Pseudomonadati > Pseudomonadota > Alphaproteobacteria > Hyphomicrobiales > Aurantimonadaceae > Aureimonas > Aureimonas sp. OT7. Next base: position 2,232,157 of record NZ_CP062167.1, on the reverse strand, counting down.
AGTCAGCGCACCTGGTCCAGAAGACGCTTCAATTCCAGCAGTTCCAGCAGCACCTGGTTCAGCCGCGCGGCGGCATCCGGCGGTAGCGCACCGCCGGCCACGTCGCGATCCCGCCGGAGCAGGTTGGAAAGCCCGCCCTTCTGGCGCTCGGCCTGCGGCTCCATGTCGCGCGGGGGCGCCTCCGCGACATGGCCGGCCTGCGGAGCCGGCATCGAATCCAGCCCCTGCGTATCCCCCGCGCCGATCGCGATCACGAAGCGATTGCTGTTTTCCTTGAGGATCTTCTGGACACCCTTGATCGTGTATCCCTTGACATACAGGAGATACCGGATGCCACGCAGAAGATCGATGTCGTCCGGGCGATAGTAGCGTCGGCCGCCGCCCCGCTTCATGGGTTTGATCTGCGGAAATCGCGTTTCCCAGAAACGAAGCACATGCTGCGGCAGATCTAGGTCTTCGGCGACCTCGCTGATCGTGCGGAATGCGTCGGCGCTCTTGTCAACCATGGTCGGCGCGGCCCCTTACTCGGCGGCCTTGAGGACGCCTTCCTCGGTGCGCGCCATATGGGCGGCCAATATACGCTCTTTCATCACGTTGGATGGTTTGAAAACCGTGACGCGGCGCGGAGAAATGGGCACTTCCTCGCCCGTCTTCGGGTTGCGTCCGACCCGCTCGTTCTTGTCACGCACGAGAAACGAGCCGAAGGAAGATATCTTCACGCTCTCGCCGCGGGCGATCGTAGCGCAGATTTCCTCGAGAATGGATTCGACCAGATAGGCCGATTCCGTCCGGGAAAGTCCGATCTTCCGAAACACCGCTTCAGCCAGATCGGCGCGCGTGACCGTCCTGTCGCTCATATCTACCCCTCGATCTGAAATACCGCGGAAGGGGGCACCCCCTGCCCGTCCGCTGCGGACCTATGGTCGAACCATACCGAATAGCCGAATGAAATCAAGGATATTCAAGACCATCGGATGATGGAAGCACCCCAGGTGAAGCCGCCGCCCATTGCCTCGATGAGGACGAGGTCGCCCTTTTCGATACGCCCGTCGCGTACCGCGATGTCCAGCGCGAGCGGGATCGAGGCAGCTGATGTGTTGCCGTGATTCTCGACCGTCATGACCACTTTGCCGGGCGCGATGCCGAGCTTCTTGGCAGACGCGTCGATGATGCGGCGGTTGGCCTGGTGCGGCACGAACCAGTCGATATCGTCGGGCCCGATGGCGAGAGCCTGGAAGGAATCGTCGATGACGTCGGTTATCATGCCGACCGCATGCTTGAAGACCTCCCGGCCCTCCATGCGCAGCTTGCCGACCGTCCCCGTGGTCGAGGGGCCGCCGTCGACGAACAGCTTTTCCTTGTGCTGGCCATCCGACCGCAGCTTGGAAACGAGGATGCCCTCGTCTTTCAGCTCGCCGGTGCCCTGCACTGCTTCCAGCACCACGGCGCCCGCCCCGTCGCCGAACAATACGCAAGTCGTGCGGTCGGTCCAGTCGAGGATGCGCGAGAAGGTCTCCGAACCGATCACCAGCGCGCGCCGCGCCATGCCGGACCGCAGATAGAGATCGGCCGTGGTGATGGCATAGACGAAGCCGCTGCACACGGCCTGCAGGTCGAAGGCGAAGCCGTGGCCGATGCCCAGCCGGTGCTGCACCTGCACGGCCGAGGCCGGGAAGGTGTTGTCCGGCGTCGCCGTGGCCACGATGATGAGATCGATGTCGGAGGGATGCAGCCCGGCTGCATCCAGCGCGCGCCGCGCGGCCTTCTCGCCCATCGAGGCGGTGGTGTCCTCGGGCGCGGCGATATGGCGGTTGGCAATGCCCGTCCGCTGCCGGATCCACTCGTCCGACGTCTCGACGACGCCCTCGAAGTCGCGGTTCGCCATGATGCGTTCCGGCAGATAGGAGCCGGTGCCTCGAACGACGGATCGTACAACTGTCATCGGGCGGGCTCCGCGGCTTGATCCGAAGGCGCTGCGGATGCAGTCAGGCCCAGGTTGAAAATTTCCAGGTCCCTGGCGATCTTTCGCACAAGGTCGGCCGTCGCCATGGCATGCGCGATGTCGATGGCGGCGGCCGTCCCCTCCGCGTCGGAACCGCCATGGCTCTTGATGACGATGCCGTTCAGGCCCAGGAAGACGCCGCCGTTCACCTTGCGCGGATCCAGCTTCTCCCGCAGGCGGGCGAATGCGCCACGCGCCAGGAAATAGCCAAGCCGCGACATGAAGGTCCGGCTGAGCGAATCGCGCAGGTAGGAAGCGACCTGCTTGACCGTGCCTTCGGCCGTCTTCAGGGCGACGTTGCCGGTGAAGCCTTCCGTCACCACTACGTCGACCGTACCGCGGCCGAGGTCGTTGCCCTCGACGAAGCCATGATAGCTGAGGTCCTCGATCGTGCTTTCACGCAGGAGGCGCCCCGCTTCCCGAATCTCGTCCTGGCCCTTGACCTCTTCCACGCCGATATTGAGCAGGCCGATCGTCGGGCGCTGGATGGCCAGCACGGCGCGCGCCATGGCGGCGCCCATGACGGAAAAGTCCACCAGTTGCTGGGCGTCGGCACCGATGGTGGCACCGACGTCGAGGACGATGCTCTCGCCCTTTACCGTCGGCCAGATGCACGCGATCGCCGGGCGCTCGATATTGGCCATGGTGCGCAGGCAGAACTTGGCCATCGCCATGAGGGCGCCCGTGTTGCCGGCCGATACGGCGACATCGGCCTCGCCCGTCTTGACCGCGTCGATGGCCCGCCACATCGACGACTTGTAGCGCCCCTGCCGCAATGCCTGCGACGGCTTGTCGTCCATGCGCACGGAGACTTCGCAGTGGTGAAAGGTCGAGGCGGTTTTCAGCCGCGGATATTTTTCCAGCTCGGGCAGGACTTCCCCTTCGCGCCCGAAGAGCACGAAGCGCAAATCCGGATGCCGTTCGAGGGCGATGTCCGCGCCAGCCAGGATGACGGACGGGCCATGATCGCCCCCCATGACATCCACCGCGATGCGGATTCCAGCATTGGAACTCAAGTCTCGATACCTTCCATCGCGGCACTTCGCGGCCAGTCGGCCGCGGCGCGCCAAAATATCCAAATGTTAGCGAACGGCAACAGCCTCACTTCGTTTCGTCGGACTTCGCCGCCTTCAGTCCCTTCAAGCCCGCAAAGGGCGATGGCGCGCGCGCATCAGGCTCGGGATCGGTGTCGAAGGCCTCGAACGCGGCCCCATCCTCGCGCGGGTATGGCTCCAGCGCCAACGCAAGCTGCTCTTCCAGCGCCGCCCCCAGATCGATCCGGTCGCCACTGAAGGTTTCCGGAATATCGTCTCCATCGGGATCGAGATGGATCTCTCCATCCTCGCCGTGATCGATTCGCGCCAATCGCGAATGCTCCGGCAGGAAAACCAGGTCCAGTTGCTGCTCGATCCGCTCTTCCACGGGCTCCAGCGTCACCACCGAAGCCTGCCGCACGACTGCCGAAAGGGTGCCCCTGACGCTGACCCCGTCACGCCGCCAGGGCGCGACCGTCAGGTCTGCCGACAGCCTATCGACCGCCAGAATCCCCAGGAATGCGGCCAGCGCGGCGCGCTCGCGGTCGGATGCCTCAAAAACTATCCGGTTGCCCGTCTTCGGCAAACTGCGGACGACGACCGTCAGATCGAGGCAGCGTTGGCCCGCATCAACCACTGGTTTTTCACCCTTCATTTCCGCCGCTCCTGCCCGGATCGACCGGCCAGCGGCCGGCGAGAATCTCGGTTCGATCGATTGCCGCATATAGGTGTGACGTGTCCAGAATGTGAGCGGTCCAGAAGGCGATGTGCGCATCGGACAAGGCGTCGCCGCCGCCCAGCTTCTCGCCCTTGAGGGCGGCCGCAAGCCCGTCGCGATCGGCGCGATCGAGCGGGCCGCCGAGTGCGCGGACCCTTTGATAGAAGAGCCCGGCAAGCTTGCGCATGCGCTTGGGCACCGTCATGTAGCCGATGCCGATCTCGCGCATGGAATGGTCCATGTCGGTCATGAACCGGTCCACCACATCCTGCGCAAGCGGCTGCAAAGCGGGCTCGCTTCCGCAACGGCGCAGAAACAGGAACATTTCGACGGCCAGGGCGTCGAACCGCCCCATCACCGTATCGGGCAGGCCCCCTGCCTCGAAGAAAAGCGGAGAGCGCGCACGCGCGACGATCCCGTCATAGAGGTGCTCGACGATCGCCCTGTTGCGGCGCTTGCGGCGGAAACGTTCAAGCATCCCTTCTCATCCGGCAGGTCTCGGTGCGGACAGGCGTTCGCATGGCCGGACGACAATTGCAACGTCGGCGCCGTGCAATCGCCCTGTTCCAATTGGATACACGTTGCTCTAAATGTGCGTCACCGGCGCCCACGGCGCCAACGCACGTATGGATGCCTTTGCGCGTCGACAGCAGGGAGACGAACCGCGTGACCAGACTTGCCCCTCCCATCCGACCGTTGCTGGCTGCATTGGGGATGGCGTCCGCCCTCGCCCTTGCAGGCTGCCAGACGGCGGAGGTTTACAACCAGGGCTATATTATCGACGAGCAGGCCCTGTCGCTGGTGCCCGTGGGCTCCAGCCGCGAGCAGGTGCTTCTGGCGCTCGGATCGCCGTCCACGACGGCGATCTTCGACAATGAGGTGTTCTACTACATCTCGCAGAAGCGCGTTCGCCAGTTCGCCTTCATGCAGCCGAGCCTGGTGGACCAGCGTATCCTGGCCGTCTACTTCAACAAGGACAACCGCGTCGAGCGGATCGCCAATTACGGCCTGCAGAATGGCGAATTGTTCGATTTCGTCACGCGGACGACGCCTACGGGCGGACGCGACGCCAGCTTCCTCGGCTCCATCCTTTCTGAGCAGCCGGACCCTTCGGCCATTCAGCGCACGCTGCAGCGCGACCAGCCCGGCGCCATGTAGCAGCGCGGGCACAGGAGCTTCGATACAAGAACGGCCACCCCTCGGGTGGCCGTTCTTCATGATGGCGTTGTATCGGACGAGGGCCCGAGGTTCTCAATCCTTGGTTTCGATCTCCCGGCCGCGGCCTTCACCACGCGCGCGGCGCGAAACGCGATCCAGCACCGCGTTGACGAGTCGCGGCTCGTCCTCGGTGTAGAAGGCCTTGGCGATGTCCACATACTCCGTCACGATGACCGCCACGGGAACATCCTTGCGTTCCATGACCTCGTAGGACCCGGCACGCAGGATGGCGCGCAAGGTCGCATCCAGCCGCGACAGCGGCCAATCGGCGGTCAGGGACGAGTGGATGAGCGGGTCGATGCTCTTCTGCGACCGCACCACGCCGGATACGATATCGCGAAACCACGCCGCATCGGCCTCGCGATATGTATCGCCGTCGAGTTCGCGCCCGAGCCGGAACGACTCGTATTCGGCCACGGTCTCGACCAGGCCGGTGCCCCCCACATCCATCTGGTACAAAGCCTGCACCGCCGCCAGCCGGGCAGCGCCGCGCTTGTTGGCCTGGCGGATGGGGCGCGGGTTTTCCTCGGACATGCTCACAACCCCATGCGGGTGCGCAGATCGATCATCGTCAGCGCCGCCGCCGCAGCGGAGGCACCCTTGTTCTTGCGTGAGACCATGGCCCTGTCGAGCGCCTGCTCTTCGTTCTCGACGGTCAGGATCCCGTTGCCGATCGCAACGCCTTCCATGGACAGGTCCATCAGGGCGCGGCTCGACTCATTGGCGACGATTTCGAAATGATAGGTCTCGCCCCGGATGACGCAGCCGAGAGCCACGAACCCGTCATAGGACTTGCCGCCGGTATCCTCGCCGGCGAGGGCAAAAGTGATCGCGCCGGGAATCTCGAGCGCCCCGGGAACCGTGACGACATCGCAGGTCGCACCCGCACGCTCGATCTCGGCGCGAGCCCCTTCGATGAGGTGATCGGCCAGATGGTCGTAGAAGCGTGCCTCGACGATAAGGAGGTGCGGTGCCTGAGCCATGTCTTTCGAAAATCCCGATGTCAGAAAACTGGGGAGAACGCCCCGTGTGCGTGCAGGAGAGCCGGCCGTCAATCGCCGCGCAGACCGGAGCTTGCCCCGAACAGGCGTTCCGCATAGCGCGCAATCTGGTCGACCTCAAGATTGACGATGTCACCTTTTTGTCTTTCGCCCCAGGTGGTCACCTCCAGCGAATGGCGGATCAGGAGCACGTCGAACTCGTCGTCGTCGACACCATTGACCGTCAGCGAGGTGCCATCCATGCAGACCGAGCCCTTGACGGCGATGAACCGCTTGAGCTCGGGCGACACGCGAACGCGAAAGCGGGTCGCCTCTCCCTCGGCCTCGATTGCGACGATCTCGCCGGTTCCGTCGACATGCCCGGACACCAGATGCCCGCCGAGTTCGTCGCCCACCCGAAGCGCTCGCTCCAGGTTGATGCGTGTCCCCTCGTCCCAGGCGCGCGCCGTCGTCAGCCGCAGGGCCTCCTCCCATGCCTCGACCTCGAACCAGCGCCGGTTCGACCCTTCCGGCGAAAGCGCGGTCACGGTCAGGCAGACGCCCGAGCAGGCGATCGAAGCGCCAATATCGATGCCGGCGGGGTCATAGGCGGTCTCCACCCGAAAGGCCCGCCCCTCGTCCAGGGTGCGGACGGCGGCAACCCGCCCGACATCGGTCACGATACCGGTAAACATCGGCTTTCATATCCTCTCGTATTCGCGCCAGACGTCGCATCCGAGCCGCGCTTCGCGCGTCAGGCGCATGGCCGACAGATGATCATCCCGCACCGGAGAAACAACCCGCCCGGGCCCCAGCGTCAACGGCGCCTGCACCAGGACGATCCGGTCGGCAAGGCCGGCATCCAGAACGGAACGGCCGAGCCGCTCCCCCGCCTCGAACAGCACCGACGACACCCGGCGCTCGCCCAGGTGCCGCAGGAGGGCCTCCGGCCCCTCGTCATCGGCCAGCGTGATGAACTCGCATCCCGCCTCGAGAAAGGCGGCACGCTGTTCCTCGGGGACGCTCGCCCGGATGGCGAGTATGGTCGGGACCTGCCTTGCGGTGGATACCAGTTTCGCATCGATATGTGTGCGAAGCGCAGGATCGTAGATGACGCGGATCGGCGAGCGGTGTTGAAGGCCCGGCAACCGGCAGGTGAGCATCGGATCGTCGCTGGCCACCGTGCCCACGCCGACCAGGATGACGTCCGAGCGCGCGCGCACCAGATGCGTCTGCGCGTTGGCGATGGGCGAAGTGATCTGCGCGGGGCGGTGACCGGCCAAGGCAATGCCGCCATCCGCCGACACCGCCACCTTTACCGTCAGCAGCGGGCGGCCGGTCAGCATGCGGGTCATGAAGCCGGCAAGCGGATCGCGCGCATCGGCCGCGCCGACATGCTCCACCACGTCCACGCCGCCGGCCCGAAGCATGGCGAAACCGCGTCCGTCCACGCGCGCATCCGGATCGCCCAGCGCAATCACCGCGCGCCTGACGCCGGCGCGCAGCAGTGCACTGGCGCAGGGCGGCGTCAGGCCATGGTGCGAGCACGGCTCCAGCGTAACGTAAGCGGTGGCGCCGCGCGCGGCGTCGCCCGCTTCCGACAGGGCGACGACTTCCGCATGCGGCCGCCCGCCAGCGGCAGTCACGCCGCGTCCCACCACCAGCGGCGCCCCGGCGCCGTCGAAGCGCACGATCAGGGCGCCGACCGAAGGGTTGGAGCCCGTAGCGCCGACATGACGTTGCGACAGGCGGATCGCCGCCGCCATGAAGCGTTCGTCATCCTGCATGATCGGCGCAATGGCCATGTCAGTCCTTGTCGTCGGAAACCGTCGGCGGCGAGGCAAGCTCGCTGATCAGCGTCTCGAAGTCGCGCGCTTCCCTGAAATCCCGGTAGACGGAGGCAAAGCGCACATAGGCGACATCGTCCACCCCACGCAGCGCTTCCATGACCAGGCGGCCGATCTCCTCGGAGGCGACATCCCCGTCGCTGGTGGATTCGAGCTGGCGGACGATACCGGAAATCATCCTGTCCACCCGCTCCTGGTCGACCGCCCGCTTGCGCAGCGCCGTCTCGACCGAGCGCGCCAGCTTGTCCCTGTCGAAGGGCACGCGCCGGCCCGAGCGCTTCACCACCACCAGATCGCGAAGCTGCACACGCTCGAAGGTCGTGAAACGCCCGCTGCAATCCGGGCAGATGCGGCGCCGCCTTATGGCGGCGCCTTCCTCGGCTGGCCGGGAGTCCTTGACCTGCGTTTCCTGCGATCCGCAGAAGGGGCAGCGCATGGATCAGCCGAGCGTCGGATAGATCGGAAAGCGATCGGTCAGGGCGAGCACCTTGGTCTTCACCGCCGCCTCGACGGCCGCGTTGCCCTCCGGGTCGTTGGAGCGCTTCAGGCCGTCCAGCACCTCGACGATCAACTGGCCGACCTCGCGGAACTCGGCCGCGCCGAAGCCGCGCGTCGTTGCGGCCGGGGTGCCGAGCCGGACGCCGGAGGTGATGGTGGGCTTTTCCGGATCGTTCGGAACGCCGTTCTTGTTGCAGGTGATCCCGGCACGGCCCAGGGCCACTTCCGACACCTTGCCCGTCAGCATCTTGGGCCGCAGGTCCACCAGCATCAGGTGCGTATCGGTGCCACCGGAGACGATATCGAGACCGCCTTCCCGCAGGGTCTCGGCCAGTACCTTGGCGTTTTCCGCAACGGCCTTCATGTAGCTCTTGTATTCCGGCGCCAACGCCTCCTTGAAGGCCACCGCCTTGCCGGCGATCACATGCATCAGGGGCCCACCCTGGAGGCCGGGGAAGATCGCCGAATTGATCTTCTTGGCGATGTCCTCATTATTCGTCAGCACCAGTCCGCCGCGCGGCCCGCGCAAGGTCTTGTGCGTCGTGGAGGTGACGACATCGGCATGCGGGAACGGGCTCGGATGCTCCCCGGCGGCGACGAGGCCGGCAAAATGCGCCATGTCCACCCACAGGAACGCACCGACCGCATCGGCAATGGCGCGGAAACGCGCGAAATCGATACGACGCGAATAGGCAGAGCCGCCGGCCACGATGATGCGCGGCTTGTGCTCCTCGGCCAGCGCGGCCACCTGGTCATAGTCGATCAGGCCGGTTTCCACGTCGAGCCCGTATTGCACGGCGCTGAACCAGCGACCCGAAAGGTTGGGCTTGGCGCCGTGCGTCAGGTGACCACCGGCGTCCAGGCTCATGCCGAGGATGGTTTCACCCGGCTTGGACAGCGCCATCAGGACCGCCTGATTGGCCTGGCTGCCGGAATTGGGCTGGACATTGGCGAAGCCGCAGCCGAACAACTCGCGCGCGCGGTCGATGGCAAGCTGCTCGGCGATGTCGACATATTCGCAACCGCCATAGTAGCGCCGGCCCGGATAGCCTTCGGCATACTTGTTGGTCAGAACGGATCCCTGCGCCTCAAGCACCGCGCGAGACACGATGTTTTCCGAGGCGATCAACTCGATCTCGTGGCTCTGGCGGCTGAGTTCGCCCTTCATCGCGGCGAAGAGCTCCGGATCGACGGTCGCGATACCTTCGTTGAAGAAGGCGTCATGACGATGCGACGGTTGCTGCGCGTAAGCCTGCGACATTCCTGATGCTCCGATTTGACCGGCCGGGGCTGCCTTTGCCCTGCGGCGATGGGGTGGCGTCTATCATGGACGGTTAACGCACGCCACCAAATCTATCCGGTGCCCAAACGACAAAAGCCGGCAGCTGTGCGCCGCCGGCTTCTTTCGATCCCGAGCGGCGCCCGGTCAGTAGCTGATGCCCGTGGCCACCTGCTCGCCCGGCTGGTATGCCACCGGGCGCACGTCCGACATGGCCAGCTGCTCGGAGCCGTCGCGGCGGTAGATGTCGTCGCGGAACTGAACGACCGTCGGGTCGGTCGCCCAGGCGGTGAGGTAGGTGAAGGTCAGCGGCACGGGATCGACGAGGTTGACGTCCTTGCGCTCGCGCCGCGCGATGACCTGCTCCATCGTGGCGCGGTCCCAGCCGGGCGTGTTCTTGGCCAGCCAGACGATAAGGTCGCGGACGTTCTGCACGCGTACGCAGCCCGATGATTCGAAGCGCATGAGCTGCGAGAACACACTCTGCTGCGGGGTATCGTGCATGTAGACGGAATGCTGGTTCGGGAAGTTGATCTTCACCGAGGACATCGCGTTGTTCTTGCCCGGATTCTGCCGGAAGAGATAGCGGGTCGCCTCTTCCGTGTTCCAGTCGATCTGCGACGGCGGAATGACGCTGCCATCGCTCGCATAGATGAAGATGTCGTTCCGCTCCAGGTAGGTCGGGTCCTTCCGCATCAGCGGAATGATGTCCTTGCGCACGATGGAGGTCGGCGCATGCCAGTACGGATTCATGTTGAGATTGGTGATCCGCGACTTCAAAAGCGGGGTCTGCCGGTCGATCTTGCCGACCACCGCGGTATGGCGCTGCACGACGCGGCCACCCTCGACCGCCTCGATCGACGCCGCCGGGATGTTCACCATGACGAAGCGCGGGGCGTCGTAGCTTTCGGCCTGCAGGCGCTGCAGGTTCACCTGAAGCTGGCTGAGGCGCACGCTGGTCGGCACGTTCATGGCCTTGAACGTATGCTCGGAAACGACGCCGTCGGCCGGCAGGCCGTGCCGCGACTGGAAGCGCTTGACCGCCGCGTCCACGTAGGTATCGAACGAGGCGGACTGGCCGGCGGAGCGCGGCAGATCGCCCGAGATGGCCAGGCGCTCGCGCAGGGCCATGACGGAGGGATGCTCGACGCCCAGCTTCAAAACCTGGCCTTCCGGCACCATCGGCCAGCCGCCGGCCATCGAAATCTGGTTGTAGGCGGCAATGGCCTGCTGCATGGCAGCCGCGGTATTGGGCGAAAAGACCGGCTGGTTGGACCGCACGGAGGCGACGTTGGCCGACCGCGTATCGAACTGGTCGTTCCAGCCGCCGCGGTTGGGCGCCATCAGCACGTCCTGCAAGGCCGACTGGGCCAGCGCCGAGCCCGGAATTGCGGCAAGCCCCGCAACCGTCGCCGCACCGGCAACGACATTGCGACGCGTTAATCTTGCGCGTCCGAACCTGGAAATCGCATCCATGATGAGCACCCCCTGCAACCTGAACCGGCCTTTGAGCCGAAATCCCTACCATGCGTATGGTAAATCAATTGGAAATCCGGCAGGCTGAGCCCTTGCCGCAAGAATTTCTCTGGAAGCCATGGCAATATGGCCAAACCGTGGAAACGGAAAGGGAATCCGTCGTTGTCCGCCACATTTGCCGATGTCGGGCAAGGCGCTGCGACAGAAGTGTCACAGCGCCCCGATACCACCCTGGGAAATCCGCGCGTTACAGGCGATACATGATGGTATCGTTCCAGAACCGGTCGAGCCGTTGCAGGGACCGGTTCATCTTCTGGAATTCCTGCTCGCCGAGGCCGCCCACCTTGTCGATGGACACGATATGCCGATCGTATAGTTCGGCGACGGTTTCAGCAATCGCCAGCCCCTCGGGCGTCAGCGAAATGCGCACGGCGCGCTTGTCGCTGGCCGATTTCTGATGGTCGATGAAGCCGAGTTCCACCAGCTTTTTCAGATTGTAGGAGACATTCGACCCCAGATAGAACCCGCGTGAGCGCAGTTCCCCCGCGGTCAGGATGCTATCCCCGATATTGAACAGCAGGAGGGCCTGCACCGCATTGATATCGGTGCGTCCGGCGCGGTCGAACTCGTCCTTGACGACATCCAGCAGACGCCGGTGCAGCCGCTCCACCAGTTGCAGCGTTTCGAGGTAGAGCGTCTTCAGCGGAGCATCGTCCTCCGACGCTCCCTCCCTTTGGGCCGCCGCTGCCTGGGCGTTCCTCTGGTTATTCATGAATGGTGCTCCGGTCCTTGTACAGGTGGCCGCACATGGCGGCACGATGGCCCGGAGCCTCGCGCGGGGCGCCTAAACGGCCCCTTAACGGGCAGAGTCAATGAAACGTTAAATACCCATTCCGACGCAATCGGGCTTAACAAGGCGTTTACGAATGCGCCGGGGCGGCCCCGCCGCGCGCGACGCGCGACCGGGCGCGGCTGGCCACGATATCGGCGACCCGGAGCAACAGGATAAGCGAAAGCCCGACGCCATGCGCGACGGCGATCGGCCAGTTGACGGAAAACTCAATGGGGCGGCCGATGACCAGCCCCGCCTCGATCAAGGCCACGAGGCCCCACAGGACGGCGCCCCAGGACCCGGCAAGCCAGAGGCCCAGCCCGGCGAACGGGTAAAGCACGGCGAAGGTGCAGGCCGCCATGCGCCAGCCCAGTGGCATCAGGTCGAAACGCCACATCGGTGCGTCATACACACCGGCCAAGCGTACCCAGTAGTATGCGCCGGCACCAAAAAACGCAATCGCGACAATTCGATATACGAATATGCTTAAGCGACGGATCAGGTTACTGGACGGATTCTCTTGGGGAGTCGAACGCTTCATGGCGCGATTGTGCGCGTACCGGCGACGCTTGTGAAGGTGCAAACGGGTGCATCGCGCCCGGACATCGCGGAATGGTTCCAATTTGCGCCCCTGTGTTCTAGAACGCCGCCAGAGTTCGAGAGGGTTACCGCATGACCGGCCGAGAGCATCGCGACATCACACGCGCCGTAGACGCAGCCACCGGCGGCCGGCGCCTGCGACGGCTTCGCCAGAACGAATGGTCGCGCCGCCTGGTCCGCGAGACGCGGCTTGCACCGGCGGACCTGATCTGGCCGATCTTCGTCCGGGACGGCGACGGTGGGCCGGAGCCCGTCGCCTCGATGCCGGGCGTGCACCGCCACAGCGTGGCCGGGGCGGTGGAGGCCGCGCGCAGAGCGCGCGATCTCGGCATTCCGGTGCTGGCCCTTTTCCCCTTCAATGAAGGGGGTTGCCGCGACGAAACGGGCAGCGAGGCGCTGAACCCGGACAACCTCGTCTGCCGCGCCACGCGGGCCATCAAGGCGGCCGTGCCGGAAGTCGGCATCCTGTGCGATGTCGCGCTGGACCCCTATACGAGCCATGGCCATGACGGCATCGTGCACAATGGACGGATCGACAACGACCGCTCGGTCGAGGTGCTGTGCCGGCAGGCGATCGTGCAGGCCGAGGCCGGCTGCGACATCGTCGGCCCGTCCGACATGATGGACGGGCGGGTTGCGCTGATCCGGCAGGCGCTGGACGATAGCGGGCTGCAGGACACGATGATCATGTCCTATGCCGCCAAGTACGCGTCGGTGTTCTACTCCACGTTCCGCGATGCGGTCGGCTCGTCCGGCGTCCTGAAAGGCGACAAGCGCACCTACCAGATGGATATGGGCAATTGCGCCGAGGCCCTGCGCGAGGCCGCCCAGGACATCGACGAAGGCGCCGACATGATCATGGTGAAGCCGGGCCTGCCCTATCTCGACGTGCTGACGCGCCTTGTGCAGGAGTTCAACATACCGTGCTTCGCCTACCAGACATCGGGCGAGTACTCGATGATGATGGCCTCGGCCGAACGTGGCTGGCTGGACGGCGATGCCGCCATGATGGAGGTTCTGACGGCCTATAAGCGGGCCGGGGCGGCCGGAATCCTCACTTATTTCGCACCACGGGCGGCGGCGGCGATGGCCTGAGCCTTGCGCACGGCGTGCGGCGGGACCATCTGCCAGGAGTGACAGCGATGAAAGAAACGAGACCGCTCATGAGCCAGACCGCCGAAGTGAATGCCAACCAGGCGATCGTCAACGACGTTCGGGCCTATCGCGGCGTGCGCACCCGGCGCATCTTCGCCTTTCTCGTCGACTACGCGATCGTGCTGGCGCTGGCCGTGCCGGCAGCAATCGTCGTCGCCATCCTTGGGCTGCTGACGCTCGGCCTCGGCTGGGCGCTCTACGCCGTGATGCTGCCGTTGATCGCCATCCTCTACATCGGGTTCACGATGGGCGGACGTGCCCAGGCGACGCTTGGCATGCGCCTGTTCGATATCCGCGTGTCGCGGCTCGACGGCCTGCCGGTGGACCCCGTCCTGGCCGTTCTGCACGGCGTGCTGTTCTGGGCCAGCGTTTCGCTTCTGACACCGCTCGTGCTGCTGGTTTCGCTGTTCACCCGGCACAAGGAACTGCTGCACGATTACCTGCTTGGCACGGTCGTCGTCAGAAATCACTGATTGTTCGCCGCGTGTCCGACGCGCCACTTCCCTACGCGCCCGCTTCGAGTAAGATGCAGCAGGTAACCGGCGCATTCGGCGTCCGGTATCGGTTCGGTGAGAGATGACAGCGCATCATCCGCAAACGCCGCAGTTCTTCCTGACGTCCCCATCCGTTTGCCCGTATCTGCCCGGTCAACTCGAACGCAAGGTCTTCACGCATCTCGTCGGCACGCGCGCCGGAGAGTTGCTCGACCTGTTGACGCAGGGCGGTTTCCGGCGCAGCCAGAATATCGCCTATCGGCCCGCCTGCGAGCGGTGCCGCGCCTGCATTTCCGTTCGGATCCTGGTGGACGAGTTTCGCCCCACCCAATCCATGCGCCGCGTGATGCGAAACAACCGGGATCTCATCGGCCGGATGGATTCCGCCTCGGCCAGCAGCGAACAGTATTCGCTGTTCCGCCGCTACCTGGATACGCGCCATGCCCAGGGCGGCATGTCGGAAATGTCGGTGCTGGACTATTCGATGATGATCGAGGACAGCCAGGTGGACACCCAGCTGATCCAGTATCGCCGGCGTGGGCCGGATTCGGCCTTTTCGCGCTCTTCCGACGGCGCGCTGGTGGGCGTGGCGCTGACCGACGTGATGGCCGATGGCCTGTCGATGGTATATTCCTTCTACGAGCCCGCCGAGATCGACCGCAGCCTCGGAACCTACATGATCGTCGATCATGTCGAGCGCGCCCGCGCCCTGGGCCTTCCCTATGTCTATCTCGGCTACTGGGTCGAGGGCTCCGAGAAGATGGGCTACAAGATCCGCTTCCAGCCGCAGGAGCATCTGCGCCCCGCCGGCTGGGAACGGTATATGCCGCCCGAGGCGTAGGGCGTCAGGCCGACGCCCGCAGCATGTCGAGATAGTCTTCCCGGCTTGCCTCGCGCGGGTTGGTCTGGTGCGTATGATCCTTCAAGGCACCATCCGTAATCGCATCGAACATGTCGGGGCCAACGCCCAGCTGCGACAGGCCGGTCGGCAGGCCAAGGCGCGCCGACAAGGCCGCGAAAGCCGGAGTGACGGCATCGTCGTCCGGAAGGCCCATGACGGCCGCCAGCCGCGCAAACTTGCCATCGGCTCTCACGCTGTCGGCACCGCGGTTGAAGGCCAGCACGGCGGGCAGGAAGATCGCGTTCAGCGTGCCGTGGTGCAGCTTCGGGTTCAACCCGCCCAGCGCATGGCTGAGGCTGTGGACGCAGCCGAGCCCCTTCTGGAAGGCCATGGCCCCCATCATCGAGGCGGCCATCATGTCGCGCCGGGCGGCGCGGTCCTGCGGGGACTCGGTCGCGCGGACGATGGCGCCATAGCCCAGCCGCAGCCCCTCCAGTGCGATGCCGTCGGCCGGTGGGTTGAACGCTGCCGACAAATAGGTTTCCACGCAATGCGACAGGGCATCCATGCCCGTCGCCGCCGTCAGTCCCGCCGGAAGCGTAACCGTCAACTCCGGATCGCAGATGGCACGGCGCGGGATGAGGTATGGCGACAGCAGCCCCACCTTGCGCCCATCGTCGAGGATGATGATCGCGCCCCGCCCCACTTCGCTGCCGGTGCCCGCCGTCGTCGGCACCGCCACAACCGGCGCGGTGCGCGCCGTGATGCGCGCCGCGCCGCCGGCGATCACGGCATAATCCTTCAGCGGGCCATCATGGGTGGCGGCTATGGCAACACCCTTTGCAAGGTCGATGGCCGAGCCGCCGCCAATGGCGACGATGCCGTCGGCCCCGGCGTCGAGGTAGGCGGTGGCGGCTGCCCTGACAGCGGCCTCTGTCGGGTTGCCGGGCGTTTCGTCGAAGATTTCGGCAGTCTTACCGGCAAGGCTGGCAAGCGCCTTGTCCAGCAGGCCTGCCTGCCGCACGCCCCGGTCCGTCACGACAAGCGGCCGCTCGATCCCCAATGCCGTGAGCTCCTGCGCCAACAGGCTTACGGCGCCCTCCGCAAACTGGATCTGCGTCAGGTAATTGATCAGGGCCATCCGGTTTCCTCCCTCGGTTGGCTCATTGGATTGCGCAGGGCCGCCTCGAAGATCCGTCAACTACCGGAGAAGCGACCGCTCTTCGGAAAGCCTTTGGGCACCAGCCGCCCGGCCTGCGCGCGGTCGCCACGCCATTCCAGCAGCTCGGCCTCGCCGCGCACGAAGAGGCGGCCGCCGCCATCGGTCCATGTCAGCCCGTCCGCCATCCGGAACACCTTCGCGTCGGCAAGGCCGCCATCCTTGTAGCGTTGCAGGCGCACGCCCTTGCCGCGCGACATTTCGGGCACCTGCGACAGCGGAAACACCAGCAGCTTGCGGTTTTCGCCGACAACGGCGACGCTGTCGCCGTCCACGGGTACGGCCAGCGCCAGCCGCCCCTTTGCGGTGACGTTCAGGATCTGCTTGCCGCGTCGCATACCGGAGACGAGGTCGCCCTCACCCACGATAAAACCATTACCGTCATTGGCGACGATCAGCCGGCGCGCGGCCGGATTGGCGACGAAACCGGTGACGATGTCCTGATCGTCTTCCAGTTCGATGGCCAGCCGGATCGGGTCGCCATGGCCCCGGCCGCCCGGCAGCTTGTCGGCCGCCAGCGTGAAGGCCCGCCCGTTGGTGGACAGGAAGACGAGCTTGTCGGTCGTATGGGCGGCAAACGCCATCTTGAGCTTGTCGCCCTCGCGGAAGGTCAAGCTGGACGTGTCAGCCATGTGGCCGCGCATCGCCCGCAGGAACCCCTTCTGCGACAGGACGATGGTCACCGGCTCGCGCTCGATCATCGCTTCGGCGATCACGTCCGCATCATGGCTCGGCGCCTCGGCGAACAGGGTGCGCCGGCGCCCGATCGCCGTCTTCTTGGAGAAGGTCTCGCGAACCTCGCGGATCTCCTCGCCGATGGCCGACCATTGCAGCTCGGCGGATGCCATCAACGCTTCCTTGCGCGCCTTCTCCTCGCTCAGCGCATCGAACTCGCGCCGCAGCTCCATCTCCTCCAGCTTGCGCAAAGACCGCAGGCGAAGGTTCAGGACGGCTTCGGCCTGGACATCCGTCAACTCGAAGGTGCGCATCAACTCGGCCTTCGGATCGTCCTCCTCGCGGATGATCCGTATCACCTCGTCGATGTTCAGGAAGACGACCAGATAGCCGGACACGATCTCGAGCCTGCGGGCGATCTGCCCCAGGCGGAACGCCGTGCGCCGCTGCAGCACTTCGCGTCGATGGGCCAGCCATTCCACCAGCACGTCGCGCAGCGACATGACCCGGGGTATCTTGCCGCCGGACAGGACGTTCATGTTCAGCGGGATGCGGCTTTCCAGGTCCGTCAGGCGGAACAGGGATTCCATCAGCAGTTCCGGGTCGACGGTGCGCGAGCGCGGCTCGAGCACGATGCGCACGTCCTCGGCGGATTCATCCCGCACATCGGCCAGCAACGGCAGCTTGCGGGCGGTCAGAAGGTCGGCGATCTTTTCGATCAGCCGCGATTTCTGCACCATGTACGGTATCTGCGTGACGACCACGACATAGGAGCCACGCCCGGTGTCTTCCTTGTCCCAGCGGGCGCGCACCCGGAAAGAGCCCCGGCCGGTGGCATACGCCTCCCGGATGGCGGCCGCATCTTCCACGACGACGCCGCCCGTCGGAAAATCCGGCCCCTGCACGAAACGCAGGAGAGCCTCGACCGGCGCGTCGGGCGTTTCGATGAGCTTCAGCGCCGCATCGCAGATCTCGGCCACGTTGTGGGGCGGGATCGACGTGGCCATGCCCACCGCTATTCCGGACGCACCGTTGGCGAGCAGATTCGGAAACGCACCCGGCAGGACGACCGGCTCCTGGTCCTCCTCGTTGTAGGTGGGGCGGAAATCCACGGCATCCTCGTCGATGCCGCGCAGAAGCAGCGTCGCGACATCCGTCATCCGCGCTTCGGTGTAGCGCATGGCGGCTGCGCTATCGCCATCGACATTGCCGAAATTGCCCTGCCCGTCGATCAGCGGGTAGCGGATGGCGAAATCCTGCGACAGGCGCACCAGCGCGTCGTAGATGGAAGCATCCCCGTGCGGATGGAACTTGCCCATCACGTCGCCCACGATGCGCGCGCACTTCTTGTAGCCCTGGCCCGGATCCAGCCGCAGCACGCGCATGGCGTGCACGATGCGGCGGTGCACGGGCTTCAGCCCGTCGCGTACATCGGGCAAGGCGCGCCCCATGATCGTCGACAAGGCATAGGCCAGATAGCGCTCTTCCAGCGCGGTCTTCAGGTCTACCGGTTCGATGTCGCCGCCGCCGGCGGGCGGTTCAACGCTTTTGCCCATGATTCCGACCTAGCCGACCGCCATGAAAAGAACAAGCGAAGAACAGAGCTTATCCAAACCTTTGCGCGGCCAGGATGCTTTTTGCTGCCACCATGGATTGCCTTCGGTCGCGCCCGCGCCATAAACCGGGCAGAATGTCGAGATTCGACGCATATTGCCGGACCGTGGCGACGCGGCGGCCGTTTGATGAGGTTGCAATCGATGATGCATTTCCGCACCCGTGGCATTATGGCCGGCCTGATCGTCGGACTCATGAGTTCGACGGCGGCTCATGCCGCGGCGGATGGCGAGGCTTTCGCCGAGCGCCTGAAGACCCTTCTGGCGCCCCAGGGCGTCGCGCTCGAGTATACGGGCGTTTCGGAAAGCGGCGACGATGTCGTCCTTCAGGGCGCGTCGATCGCCAGTGAAGGCGAGTCGCTGGAGCTCGGCGATCTCACCTTCGAGAATGTCGAGGGCACCGCCGAGCAAGGCTTCACGGCCGACCGCGTCGGCCTGCGGGACGTCGACCGCACCGAAAGCGACAGCCGCCTGCAGGTAACGGGCATGGAAGTCGAGGGCCTGCGCCTTGCCGGCACCGCCGCCGCGACGGACCCTGCCTTGCCCAGCAACATCCAGATCGACCGTGCCGGCTTCGATGCCATCACGATGCAGCATCAGGGCAAGGACGTGCTGACCATCGGCACCACCGAGCTGACGAGCGAGCAAGGCTCGGCCGGGGGAATCTCCGGTACGTTCGAGGTCAGCCAGTTCAGCTTCGACACCGCCGTCGAGCCGGACTCGGAGGGCGCCCGCACCATGGCCGCCATCGGCTATCCGCAGATCCATGGCAGCATGAGCGGACAGGCAGAATGGAACCCGGCCGATGGCCTGTTGAAGCTCGATCCGCTCAAGGTCGTCTGGGACGACGCGGCGGAACTGGATTTCGCATATACCATAACGGGTTATACGCCGGCCTTCATCCAGCAGCTCAGCCAGCTGCAGCAGCAGATGGCGGCCAACCCGGAGGGCAGCGACTCCACCGGCATGGCCATGCTGGGCCTCATTTCTCAGCTGTATCTCAACAATGCCAAACTTGCGATCACCGACAATTCGCTGACCAACAAACTGTTGGACCATTATGCGCAGCGTAACGGCCAGACTCGCGACCAGCTCGTGCAGCAGTTGCAGGCGATGTTGCCGTCGATGCTGACCTATATCCAGAACCCGGCCTTCCAGACCAAGGTGCAGGACGCGGTCTCCGCTTACCTCACCAACCCCGAGAACCTGTCCATCGTCGTCGCGCCGCAGACACCGGTTCCGGCAACCCAGGTCATCGGGGCTGCAATGGGCGCTCCGCAGACGCTGCCCGAAGTTCTGAAGCTCGACATCACCGCAAACCAGTAACCTCCGTAACGTGAAAAACCCGGCTTCGCTGAAAGGCGAAGCCGGGTTTTTGTTGTTCTCACAGTGCGATCGGCGGCGCGCTCAGGCCTTGGGCTGCGGCGCCGTGCGGATACCAAGCTCACGGAGCTGCGTCGTCGACGCTTCCGAGGGTGCGTTCATCAAGAGATCGTAAGCCTGCTGGTTCATCGGGAACATGGTGATCTCACGCAGGTTGCGCACACCGCACAACAGCATCACGATCCGGTCCACGCCGGCCGCCATTCCGCCATGGGGCGGGGCGCCATACTGGAAGGCCCGGTAAAGTCCGCCGAACCGGTCTTCCACGTCCTGGCGCGAATAGCCGGCGATCTCGAACGCCTTCACCATGGTTTCCGGCAAATGGTTGCGGATACCGCCCGAGGCGATTTCGTAGCCGTTGCAGACGATGTCGTACTGGAAGGCCTTGATGGTTAGCGGCTCCTGCCCTTCCAGCGCCTCGATGCCACCCTGGGGCATGGAGAACGGGTTGTGCGAGAAGTCGATCTTCTTTTCCTCTTCCTGCCACTCGAAGAAGGGGAAATCGACGATCCACGCCAGCTCGAAGCGGTCGCGGTCCACCAGGTTCAGTTCCTCGCCGATGCGCGTGCGCGCCGCGCCCGCGAAATCGACGAACTTCTTCGGCTGCCCTGCCACGAAGAAGCACGCGTCACCGGCCTCGAGCCCCATGGCCTGGCGCACCGCTTCCGTGCGCTCCTCGCCGATGTTCTTGGCCAACGGGCCGGCGCCGGCGAACTTGCCGTCTTCATCGCGCCAGAAGATGTAGCCAAGGCCCGGCTGCCCCTCGCCCTGCGCCCAGCCGTTCATGCGGTCGCAGAAGGCGCGCGAGCCACCGGTGCGGGCCGGAATCGCCCAGACCTCGACGGACGGGTCGGACGCGATCATGTTTGCGAACACCTTGAAGCCCGAACCGGCGAAATGCTCGGTCACGGCCTGCATCTCGATGGGGTTGCGCAGGTCCGGCTTGTCGCTGCCGTATTTGCGCATCGCCTCGTCGTAGGGGATGCGGCGGAATTCCTGCGAGACGGGCTTGCCCTCGGAAAATTCCTCGAAGATGCCGCGGATCACCGGCTCCATCGTCTGGAAGATGTCTTCCTGCGTGACGAAGCTCATTTCCAGGTCGAGCTGGTAGAACTCGCCCGGCAGTCGGTCGGCGCGGGGATCCTCGTCGCGGAAGCATGGCGCGATCTGGAAGTAGCGGTCGAAGCCGCTCATCATGATGAGCTGCTTGTACTGCTGCGGCGCCTGCGGCAGCGCATAGAACTTGCCCTGGTGGATGCGTGACGGCACCAGGAAGTCGCGCGCGCCCTCCGGCGAGGACGCCGTCAGGATCGGCGTCGAGAATTCTGTGAAGCTGGCCTCGCCCATGCGGCGGCGCATCGCGGCGATGATCTGCGTGCGGCGCATGATGTTCCGGTGCAGCGTCTCGCGGCGCAGGTCGAGGAAGCGGAACTTCAGCCGCGTATCTTCCGGATAGTCCGGCTCTCCGAAGACGGGGAGAGGCAGTTCCCGCGCCTTGCTGAGCACCTCGATCTCGGCGGCGAACACTTCGACCTCGCCGGTCGGCAGTTTGGCGTTGACCGTCTCGGGCGAGCGCGCCTTGACCGCGCCGTCGACGCGGATCACCCACTCGCTGCGCACGGTCTCGGCCGTCGCGAAGGCCGGCGAGTCCGGGTCCACCACGATCTGCGTGATGCCGTAATGATCCCGAAGGTCGATGAACAGCAGTCCCCCATGGTCCCGAACGCGGTGGACCCAGCCCGACAGGCGGGCGGTGCTTCCGACGTCGGCGGCCCGGAGGGCCGCGCATGTGTGGCTGCGATAGCGATGCATGGTCTCTTTCTTCCCGGCGCCGCCGAAAGCCGCGCCCAATCCTGTCCCGTGTGTCGGGTGTTCAATCCGCGCGGAAAAGCGCATGGCGCGCCTGTCCTGTCAAGATTTTCGCGGTCCCCGCCGCAGAACGCGGTTCAAAGGTGCCGGCCGTTGATCTATGAAGACCTCATGGAGCCCATCACCACCACATCCGCCCTTGCCGAAGCCTGCGACGCCCTTGCCCGGGCGCAATTCGTCACCGTGGACACCGAGTTCATCCGGGAAACGACCTTCTGGCCCGAACTGTGTCTGATCCAGATGGCCAGCGACGAGCGCGCCGTCCTGGTGGATCCCCTGGCCGAGGGAATGGACCTCGCCCCCTTCTTCGCGCTGATGGCGGATACCGCCGTCGTCAAGGTCTTCCATGCCGCGCGCCAGGACGTGGAAATCATCTATAAGCTGGGAAACATCATACCGGCGCCGCTGTTCGATACGCAGGTCGCGGCCATGGTATGCGGCTTCGGCGAGGCGATCGCCTACGACCAGCTCGTCGCCCGGACCACCGAAGGGCGAATCGACAAGACCTCGCGCTTCACCGACTGGCGCGCCCGCCCGCTTTCTCCCAGCCAGCTCCAATATGCCCTCGCCGACGTCACCTACCTGCGCGATGCCTACCGCTACCTGACCGACATGATCGATCGGCAGGATCGTCGCGAATGGCTGGACGGCGAACTTGCCGTATTGACCGCGCCCGAAACCTACGACCTGCACCCCGACCTTGCCTATACGCGGGTCAAGATGCGGGTGAAGAAGCCGATCGAGCTGGCCGTGCTCAAGGAGGTGGCCGCCTGGCGCGAGCGCGAGGCACGACAGAAAAACCTGCCGCGCGGCCGCGTCCTGAAGGACGATGCCCTGCAGGAGATCGCCCAGCAGCAGCCCCGCACCGAAGAGGCGCTCGGTCGCCTGCGTACCATTCCGCGCGGCTACGAGCGTTCGTCCGCCGCACGAGAGATCCTGGCCGGCGTTCAGCGCGCACTGGCCATTCCCAAGGCGGAACTGCCTGCTTTGCCCCGCCCGCCGGCCCTGCCCGAAGGCACGGCTGCAGCGGTCGAGTTTCTCAAGGTCCTGTTGAAGATCGTAACCGAGGAAGAAGGCGTCGCGGCCAAGATCCTCGTAAGTGGCGACGACCTCGAAAAGCTGGCCGTCCATGGCGAGGCGGCGCCGATTCCCGCGTTGTCGGGCTGGCGCCGGGACATTTTCGGAAAGCGTGCGCTGGAGCTTCTTTCCGGCCAGTCCGCGCTCGTCTACCGAAACCGCAGGGTTGAAATCGTCCCCATGCCGGACGCCTGACCGCAGCCGGCTCTACCGCTTTCGCAGTATCTTGACAGGTGCGACGTTTCGTCATTCTCTGAAGTGGTCTACTGGTCCAACCAGTTCATCAGAGGGCGTCATGGGTTCTGCGGGGCATACGCTGCAGCTGTCCGACCTGCCGATCTTCCGCGAGGGGATTGTGCGCACGCCCATTCGCGAAGTCATCGCCGACAAGCTCTCGACCCTCGTCGCCAGCGGTATCC